>NZ_WLYK01000001.1:1200000-1564078 GCF_009707545.1 Nakamurella alba
AAGGACTACGGGGACCTGCTGCGGGCCGCGCGCACCCCGGTGGTGGCGGCCGTCAACGGCTTCGCCTTCGGTGGTGGGCTGGAGCTGGCGCTGGGGTGCGACATCCGGCTGGCCGCCGACACCGCCCGCTTCGCCGCGCCGGAGATCAAGCTCGGCTGGATCGGCGGCAGCGGCCAGGCGGCGCTGCTCGCGCACTCGGTCGGCCCGTCCAACGCGGCCAGGATGATCCTCACCGGCGACCCGGTCGACGCGCCCACCGCGTTGTCCTGGGGGCTGGTCACCGACGTGCTGCCGGCCGACGAGTTGCTGTCCGCGGCGCTGGCCCTGGCCGCCACCATCGCCTCCCGGGCACCGCTGGCCGCGCAGTCGGCGAAGATCGATCTCAAGGCTGCGTACAGCATGTCGCTCGACGACGCGATCGCGCTCGAGCGCCGCATGCAGACCATCTGTTTCGCCACCGCCGACGCCGCCGAGGGGCGCGCGGCGTTCCTGGCCCGGCGCGAGCCCCGCTTCGAAGGACGATGATGAACTCTCCCGCAGCCGCGGTCGGCCCGATGTCCGGCTACCGCGTCGTCGACCTGACCATCGCGATGGCCGGCCCGCTGGCCGCGATGCGGTTCGGCGACCTGGGTGCCGATGTGGTGAAGGTCGAGCCGGTGACGGGGGAGTGGCAGCGACACGCCCCGGCCGGCGCCGCGCACGGCCGCCGGATCAACGCCTCGTTCCTGGCGCTGAACCGCAACAAGCGCAGCCTGGCAGTCGATCTCAAGTCCGACGCCGGCCGGGGGATCCTGCTGGAGCTGGCGGCGACCGCGGACGTCTTCATCCAGAACTACCGGCCGGGGGTGGCCGCCCGGCTCGGGGTCGACTTCGAGTCCATCCGCGCGGTGAACCCGTCCATCGTCTACGTCTCGATGTCCGGCTACGGCGAGGACGGGCCGTACGCGTTCCGGCCCGGGCAGGACATGCTGCTGCAGGCGATGAGCGGGGCCATGTACAACGTCGGCCGGGTGGAGGACCCGCCGCAGGCCGCCGGCACCTACGCCTGCGACGCCATCACCGCCTACAGCGCGGTGGAGGGCACCCTCGCGGCGCTGCTGCACCGGGCCCGCACCGGGGAGGGTCAGCTGGTCCAGGTCAACATGCTGGACAGCGCCATCGCGGTGCAGGCGCAGGAACTGGCGATCTTCACCGTCGGCGGCATCCCGCAGACCCGCGGGCACGAGCCGCACGGCCACCCGTACATCCGAGCACCGTACGGGGCGTTCGCCACCTCCGACGGGTACATCGCGCTGGCCATGCCGAATCTCGCGCAGCTGGGCCGGTTGATCGGCAGCGAGCGGCTGCAGGAGATGGACGACATCGTCGACGGCAACGGCAACCGGGACGAGATCACCGCGATCGTGTCCGCGGCGCTGCGCACCCGGTCGACGGGGGAGTGGCTGGAACTCCTGCTGGACAACGGCATCTGGGTCGGTCCGGTGTACTCATACCAGGACCTGCTGGCCGACCCGCAGGTCAAGCACAACGGCAGCTTCGTCACCTACGACCACCCGACCGAGGGCACCGTCACCACGCCGGGCTTCCCGTTCCGGCTCTCGGCGACGCCACCGGCGGTGCGGTCCGGCGCCCCGCTCACCGGCCAGCACACGAAGGACATCCTCGCCGAGCTGGGCCACGGCGGCAGCGACGTCGAGACCCTGCTCGCCACCGGCGTCGTCGGCCACGAGGACCTCTGAGGACCGGGACAACCATGGACACCCTGGATCTCGACCACCGCCCGCTGATCCCCGGCCACCCGCTGGGTATCGGCATGCTCGGCTGCGGCTGGATCGCGCAGGACGCCCACCTGCCCGGGTACCGGGCCTGGGGCCTGCCGGTGACCGGGATCTACGACATCGACCCGGTGGCCCGGCAGCGGGCCGCCGACACCTTCGGCGTGCACGTCTACGCCGACGCCGAGGAGCTGCTGGCCGACCCGGAGGTGGAGGTCGTCGACGTGCCGGCGCGGACCGAGGACCGGGCGCCGCTGGTCCGGCAGGCCCTGCGCGCCGGCAAACACGTGCTGAGCCAGAAACCGTTCGCGAACAGCCCGGCGGAGGCGGAGGAGCTGGTCGCCCTCGCCGATGACCTCGGCCTGCGCCTCGCGGTGAACCAGAACGGCCGGTGGGCGCCGTCCTGGCGACTCGCGTCGAGCTGGCTGGCCGCCGGCGAGATCGGCGAGGTCAGCGCCATCGGGCACGACTTCGAGACCTCGTTCGCCTGGACCGCGGACCGGCACTTCAACGACCAGGCGCACTTCGTCCTCTACGACTACTGCGCGCACTGGCTGGACATCACCCGGTGCTGGCTGGCCGGCAAGCGGGTGGTCCAGGTGCGGGCGGAGGACCTGCGGGCCCCGGTGCAGCCGGGACCGGCGCGCACCCCGTGGACGGTGCTGATCGGGATCCGTTGCGAGGACGGCACCCTGGCGACGATCCGGGGGACCGGGGCTGCCCGGGACGACATCCCGCCGGTGCACCGGTTCACCATCACCGGCGAGGGCGGCAGCATCCGCGGCCAGGTGCTGGACCGCGAGGAGGTCGAGCTGCTGCGCCCGTCCGGGACCGTCCGTGCCACCCCGGCCGGGTCCTGGTTCCCGGACGGCTTCGCCGGCGCGATGGGCGAACTGCAGTCCGCCATCCTGCAGCACCGGGAGCCGTCCAACTCCGGCCGTCACGTCCTCAGCTCCGTCCGCCTCGGTGCCGCGGCGGTCGCCTCGGCCGAGCAGGGCGGCACACCCGTCGATCTGGACCTGGAGCTCTGAGACCCGTGTACCCGAGCATCTTCTCGAACGTGATCACCGGGACCGACCCGCACCGGGCGGCCGCCCGCACCCGGGAGCTGGGCCTGGCCTCGGTGCAGTTCACGCCGGCCGAGGTCTCCGTCGGCTTCGGTTTCGACACCGACGTCACCGGCGGGGACTTCGCCGCCTGGAAGGCCGCCTACGACACCGAGGGGATCGGGATCTGCGCCGTCGCGGGCTATCTGAACCTGCTGCACCACGACCTGACGATCCGTCGGCGGAACATCGACACCTTCACCGGCTACCTGCGCCGGATGCACCTGCTCGGTACACAGCTGATCAGCGTGGAGACCGGCAGCCTCGCGCCGACCGGGGACTGGGACGACGACCCGACCAACCACACGCCGCAGGCGATGGCCGACCTGGAAGCGGTGCTGGCCGAACTGGTGGCGGTCGCGGAGGCCGAGGACGTGGTCGTGCTGATCGAGCCGTACGTGGTCAACGTCTGCGACACCCCGCAGCTGGGCGCGGATCTGGTGCGTCGCTTCTCCTCGCCGCACCTGGGGATCTGCATGGACCCGACCAACTTCTTCTCCACCGCGCTGGCCCGGCCGGAGCTGGTGGGGCAGGTGATCCGGGACGGCTTCGCCGCCGAGCGCCCGTACTTCCGGCTCGCCCACGCCAAGGACGTCGTCCCGACGGCGCCGGGTGAGGCGGTCCCCGGCCTGCCCGGACCGGGCCAGGGCATCCTCGACTACCCGCTCTACCTCGACCTGCTGGCCGACGCCGGCTACGAGGGCGCGCTGGTGATCGAACATCTCACCGAGGCCGAGGTGCCGGCCGCACTCGAGTTCGTGACCGGTCAGCTGACCGGCCTGGCGGAGCGGCGGTCGCTATGCTCTTGATCCGATCCGGTCGGGAGAAGATCCGATGAATGACCAGGCAGGGGTGACACCGTGACGGAAGCTCCGGAACAGCAGGGCGGACGGGCGCGGCACGTCCGGGTCGTGCACGAGCTCGGCGCCGAGATCGTCCGCGGGGCACTGGAACCCGGCGTGGTGATCCCGACCGAGGAGGACCTGGTCGAGCACTACCAGGTGGGCCGGTCCGCGCTGCGCGAGGGCGTGAAGGTGCTGTCCGGCAAGGGGCTGTTGGAGAGCCGGACGAGTGCCGGCACCCGGGTGCGGCCACGCCAGTCCTGGAACCTGCTCGACCCGGACGTGCTGCGCTGGCGGTTCACCCCGCAGGCCTCGCCGGCGGACATCAAGGTGCTCGCCGACCTGCGTGTCGCGCTGGAGCCCGGCGCCGCCCGGCTGGCGGCCGAGTCGAAGAACATCGCCGCCCGGCGGGCGGTGTCGCTGGCGATGGCCGACCTGTGGGCCACGGCCGACGACCCGGAGTCGTTCATCGAGGCCGATCTCGCCTTCCACCGGTCGATCTTCGTGGCATCCGGGAATGACCTGCTGCTGTACGTGCACGACGTGGTGTCCGGGGCGCTGAGCGCGATCCGGCCGATCCACACGCTGTCGGTGGGGCACAACAAGGAGACGCTGCCGAACCACGAGATCGTGGCCACCAGCATCGTGCGCGGTCACCACCGGCGGGCGGAGAGCGCGATGCGCGACATCGTCGAGGTGGCCCGCGAGGACGCGCTGATCGGTGTGCCCGACACCCCGGGGCAGCCGTGACCCTGCGTGGCATGACCTGGGACCACCCGCGCGGCTACCGGGTGCTCGACCGGCTGGACCTCGGGATCGCCTGGGACCGGCAGAGCCTGGAGGACTTCGAGTCCCGCCCGGTCCGGGAGTTCGCGGCGACACACCAGCTGGCCGTCGTCGACCACCCGAACCTCGGCACCTGCATCGCCGACGACGCCCTGCAGCCCCTCGACACCCTGTTCGCCGAGCCGGAACTCGCCGCGCTGCGCGACCGTTGCGCGGGCCCGTCCTTCGACAGCTACACCCTCGACGGCCGCCAGTGGGCCCTCCCGCTGGACACCGCCACCCAGGTCGCCGCGTACCGCCCCGACCTCCTGCCGGCCGGCGAGGTGCCACCAACCTGGGACCAGGTCCTCACCTTCGCGCACCACCACCGCACCGTCCTCTGCCTCGGCGGCGCCCACGCCTTCCTGATGTTCGCCGCGGTCTGCGCGTCGCTCGGCAGCCCGTGGCCGGAGCAGGAGGACCGGGTGTCGATGGACTCCGTCGAGGCGTTGACGATCATGGCCGAGCTGCTGGCGACCGGCGACCCGGAGGAGGCCGACCACAACCCCATCGGCATCCTCGAACGGATGGCGAGGGACCCGGACGCGGCGGTGTACTGCCCCCTGCTCTACGGCTACATCACCTACCAGGAGGCCGCCGGCGGGCGTCGCGCCCTGCAGGTGGCCGATGCCCCCCGCGGCCCGGCCGGCATCGGAAGTGTGCTCGGCGGCACCGGTCTCGCCCTGACCTCCTCCGCCCCGACGGACACCGAGCACGGCCGCGCGACCCTCCGGCAGGCGATCAGCACCCTGCTGTCCGACGAGGTCCAGCTCGACCTCTACGACGAACTCGGCGGCCAGAGCAGCCTGCGGGCCGCGTGGGAGAGCGACCGCGCCCATGGCTTCTACTCCCGCACCCGGACCACCCTGGACCACGCCTGGGTGCGCCCCAGGAACCCGGGCTACCCGCACTTCCAGCACCGGGCGTCCGAGGTGATCCGGCAGGGCCTGATGGAGCGACAGCCCCCCGAGCTGATCCTGGCCGGCATCGTCGCGACCCGGTCCGCCGCCGCGAAGGAACGCGTATGAGGACCGCCGTCGTCACCGGCGCCGGCGGCTCCCTGGGCCGGGCCATCGCGCAGCGGCTCGCGGCCGACGGCTGCGCCCTCGCCCTCACCGACCTCCCCGGCGACGCTCTGGACGAGACCGCCGCCCTGGTCCGCTCCCACGGCGCGCAGGTGATTGCCGCCCCCCTCGACCTCACCGACGATGCGGAACTGGATACGTTCTTCACCCGGGTCGCCGATGAACTCGCCCCCGTCACCACCCTGGTCAACAACGCCGCGATCTACCCGACGGTGGCGTTCCTGGAGATGCCCGTCGAGAAGTACGACGAGGTGCACCGGGTGAACCAGCGCGGGTACTGGCGGTGTGCGCAGCTGGCCGGGCGGCAGATGCTCGACCCGGCGGTCGCCGACGAGCAGCGGACGATGGTCAACATCGCCTCGATCACCATGCACGGCGGCTGGGCCGACCTGGCGGCGTACGTGGCGACGAAGGGCGCGGCCACGTCGCTGACCCGCGCGCTGGCCAGAGAGCTGGGCCCGCAGGGGATCCGGGTCAACGCGGTGTCGCCGGGCGCCTTCCCGACGGCCGCCGAGGAGATCTACGACGACCCGGAGGCGTACAGCCGGCAGGTGATCGAGCGGCAGTCGCTCAAGCGCAGGGGTACCCCGGCCGAGCTGGCGGCGGTGGTCTCGTTCCTGACCGGACCGGACTCCGCCTTCGTGACCGGGCAGACGATCGAGGTCAACGGTGGATGGGTGATGACGTGAGCGATCCGAGGGTGCCGGTACCGGACCGGTTGACACTGGCCAGGTACGCGGGCGACGGTGCCGCGTACGGCGGCGTGCGGTCGGTGGTGCTGGACGACGGCAGCGAACGCGGCATCCGGGTGCTGGAGTTCCGCACCGGCGGCGGCCTGCGGTTCGACGTGCTGGTGGACCGCGCGATGGACATCGGGCTCGCCGAGTTCGACGACGTGTCGGTCGGCTGGCGGTCGGCCACCGGGTTCGTGCACCCGGGACTGCACGAGAACGCCGACGAGGACGGACTGTCCTGGCTGCGCAGCATGTCCGGGTTGGTGGTGACCGGCGGCCTGGACCACACCCTGTTCGGCGGCGAGGTGGACGCGAGCCACTACGCCTACCCGCCGAGGCCGACGGTGCGGCACGGCCTGCACGGCCGGGTCGGCAACATCCCGGCGCGGCTGATCGGCTACGGGCAGGAGTGGGTCGACGGCCGCGCGGTGCTCTGGGCCGAGGGAGAGGTGCGCCAGGCGACCAATTTCGGCGAGCACCTGGTGCTGCACCGGCGGATCGAGGTGGACCTGGGTGGCACCGAGATCCGGCTGACCGACGAGGTGCGCAACGCCGGGTTCGAGCGGACCCCGCACATGTTCCTCTACCACGTGAACGTCGGCTGGCCGCTGCTGGACCGGGGTGTCCGGTTCGTCGCGGACATCGCCGAGACACTCTGGCAGACGGACAGTGTCGCGGAGCAGGGGATCGATCATCTGGTGTTCGACGCGCCCGTGCGCAGCGCGATCGAGCAAGTCTACGAGCACCGGCTGGTGCCGGACGCCGACGGCCGGTTCGTGGTCGGCCTGCACAACGACACGCTGGGCCTGGCCTTCGAACTGGTGCTGGACCCGGCGGCGTTCCCGTGCTTCTTCGAGTGGCTGAACCTGCGCGAGGGGGCGTGGGCGCTGGGGCTGGAGCCGTCGACGCACCACGTCGCGGGCGATGCCGCCGCCCGGGAGGACGGCTCGATGATCTGGCTGGAGCACGGCGAGAGCCGCCGCTACGACACGGTCTTCCGGTTCTCCAGGAGCACGTCGGCGTGAGGATCACCGGCTACCGGAGCCTGGTGACGGTGCACGACTGGGGCCGGCCGATCGGTGACGTCAACGGCGTGGTGCCCGGCGGGATCACCGAGGTGCCGGTGCTGGTGCTGACCACCGACAGCGAGCTGGTGGGCATCGGTCTCGGCCAGCACGCGGAGATCGGCCGGGTGTTCCCGGTGGTGGACGGCGAGGACCCGCGCGCGGTGCCGGCGCTCTACGACCGGATGCTGTCGGCGGTGTTCAAGTCGGGGCACCAGGGAAGTACCTACGGCGCGATCGCGGCGATCGACATGGCGCTGTGGGATCTGAAGGCGAAGATGGCCGGTGAGCCGCTGTGGCGCACGCTCGGTGGCCGCGACCCGGTGGTCCCCGGTTACGCCTCTGGCCTGGACGCCGGCCTGGACGATGCCGGCCTCGAGGCACTGCACACCCGTTTCGCCGCCGCCGGTTTCACCGGTGCGAAGGTGAAGGGCGGGCTGGACGTCGAGGTCGACCTGCACCGGATCCGGCTGGTGACCGACCTGCTGTCGCGGCCCGGCCGGCCCGCCTGGTGCGCACTCGACGTCAACGAGGTGTGGAACGGCGGCCAGGCCCGGCGGTACCTGCGGCAGGCGGAGCAGGAGCTGGATCTGGCCTGGGTCGAGGAGCCGCTGCGCCGCTGGGACGCGGACGGTATGGCGCGGCTGCGGGCGTCGGTGGGCACGCCGATCGCGACGGGGGAGAACCTGACCGGGTCCGAGATGTTCCGGCCGTTGCTGGACGCGGGTGCGGTGGACATCGTGCAGACCGGGAGCGTCTGGGGAATCACGCATTTCCTGCGGGTGGCTGCCGCTGCGCACGCGCGTGACCTGCCGGTCAGCCCGGTCGGGTACCACTGCAACCCGTTGGCCGCGGCGGCCAGCGCGATCCCCAACCACCTGACCACCGAGATCCAGGACCTGATCATGCCGGTGGGTCTGACCGTGGACCAGCGGTTCGACGACGGCGCCGTGATCCTCGGCACCACCCCCGGCCTCGGCATCGTGCTGGACGAGACGGCCATCGAACAACGACGCAGCACAGGTCCCTGGGCGCAACCCTGGGCCTCCCACCTCCGCCCAGACTCCGCCGGCAAGCACCTTCACCTGAAAGGCACCTCATGAAGCTCGCCCGCATCGGCGCCCCCGGCCAGGAACGCCCGGCCGCTTCCACCGACGGCCTCACCTGGTACGACATCGCCGACCTGATCGGTGATCTCAACGGCCCGACGCTGGAGACGGCGCTCCCCACCATCACCGCCGCCCTCGCCGCCCACACCCTCCCTGTCACCGAGCCCACGAGGTTCGGCCCACCCGTCGCCGGCATCGGCAAGATCATCTGCATCGGGCTGAACTACCGGGACCATGCTGCCGAGACCGGTGCCACGCCACCCTCCGAGCCGATCCTGTTCCTGAAGACCCCGGACACCGTGGTCGGCCCCGACGACACGGTGCTGGTGCCGCGGAAGTCGGTGAAGACCGACTGGGAGGTGGAACTGGCGGTGGTGATCGGTGCGACCGCGCGGTACCTGGAGTCCGAGGAGGAGGCGGCGGCCTGCATCGCGGGATACGCCATCTCGCACGACGTCTCGGAGCGCGAGTTCCAGATCGAGCGTGGCGGGCAATGGGACAAGGGCAAGAACTGCGAGACGTTCAACCCGCTCGGCCCGTGGCTGGTCACCGCCGACGAGGTGCCCGACCCGCAGGCGCTGGGATTGCGGTTGAGCGTCAACGGCACGACGATGCAGGACGGCACCACCGCCGACATGATCTTCGGCGTCACCCATCTCGTGCACTACCTGAGCCAGTTCATGGTGCTGCGGCCGGGCGACGTGATCAACACCGGGACGCCGGCGGGGGTGGCACTGGGTCGGCCCGATCATCCGTACCTGCGGGCCGGTGACGTGGTGGAGCTGGAGATCGACGGCCTGGGCCGGCAGCGGCAGACCTTCGGGCAGGCCTGAGATGGGCGACTTCGACGGGCTCCGCGCCCTGGTCACCGGCGGTGCGTCCGGCATCGGCCTGGCCACCGCCGTGGCCCTGCAGGCCGCCGGCGCCACCGTCACCGTGCTGGACCGCGCCGACGATCCGGACCTGCCCGACGGCCTGGCCTTCGTGCACGCCGACATCTCCGACAGTGCCGGCGTCGCAGCGGCGGTCGACACGGCGGTGGAGACCATGCGCGGACTGGACATCCTGGTGAACAACGCCGCGATCGGTGCGGTCGGCGGGGTGGAGACGAACTCCGACGAGGAGTGGCACCGGGTGCTGGACATCAATGTGGTCGGCACCGTCCGCGTCTGCCGCGCCGCCCTCCCCGCCCTGCGCGCATCGGCCGCGGCCGCGATCGTGAACATCGGCTCCGTCGCCGCCACGGTCGGTCTCCCGCAACGGGCGCTGTACTCCGCCGCGAAGGGGGCAACGCTGTCGCTGAGCCAGGCGATGGCCGCCGACCTGCTGCCGGAGGGCATCCGGGTCAACGTGGTCAACCCCGGCACCGCCGACACCCCCTGGGTGCAGCGGCTGCTCGCCCAGGCCGACGACCCCGCCGCCGAGCGCACGGCACTGGAGGCGAGACAACCCCACGGCCGCCTGGTCGCGGCCGAGGAGGTCGCCGCCGCCGTGCTCTACCTGGCCGGCCCGGCCGCAGGCTCCACCACCGGCACCTACGTCGCGGTGGACGGCGGCATGCAGACCCTGCGCCTGCGACCGCGAGGCTGACCCGGTGCGCCGCATCGCGTCGGTGATCCGGGTCCGACCGGAGTGGGAGCAGCGCTACCGCGAGCTGCACGCCGCGGTGCCCGAGGGCGTGCTGGCGACGTTGACGGCGGCGCGGATCACCAATTACTCGATCTTCCTGCGGGACGGGTTGCTGTTCGCCTACTTCGAGTACCTGGGGGAGGACTGGGCGGCGGACAGCGCACGGATCGCCGCGGACCCGGTGACGCAGGAATGGTGGGCGCTGACCGACCCGTGCCAGCAGCCCCTCGACTCGGCGGGACCGGGCGAGCGCTGGGTGGATGCCGAGGAGGTGTTCCACCTTGACTGAGACTCCGGTCATCGACTCGCACCATCATGTCTGGGATCTCGCCGCCCGCGACCAACCCTGGACCGCCGACCTCCCCCTCCTCCGCCGCACGTACCACTATTCCGACCTGGCACCGGCCCTCGACGTCAATGGCGTCACCGGAACCGTCCTGGTCCAGACGGTCCCCGATCCCGACGAGACCCCCGAGATGCTCGCCGCCGCAGCAGCCAACCCGCGGATCGCCGGCGTCGTCGGCTGGGTCGACCTCACCGCGCCCGATGTCAGCCACCGCCTCGACGCCCTGCGCGAGGCACCCGGTGCCGAGAAGCTCGTCGGCATCCGGCACCT
This sequence comes from Nakamurella alba, assembly GCF_009707545.1. Classification (NCBI taxonomy): domain Bacteria; kingdom Bacillati; phylum Actinomycetota; class Actinomycetes; order Nakamurellales; family Nakamurellaceae; genus Nakamurella; species Nakamurella alba. Next base: position 1,210,786 of record NZ_WLYK01000001.1, read on the forward strand.
CGTCTCGAACGAGCCCGATCCGGAGTGGCTCTGCCGGCCCGATGTGCGACGCGGACTGCAGGCGGTGGCGGACGCCGGGCTGGTGTACGACCTGCTGGTCTGGCACCACCAATTGCCTGCCGTCGTCGAGACGGTGCAGGCGATGGAGGATCTCCGGTTCGTGCTCGACCACGGCGGCAAACCGGCGATCCGGGAAGGACTGCAGGAGCCGTGGGCCGGCCACATCGCCGCCATCGCCGCCACCGAGAGGTGCGCCGCCAAACTCTCCGGCCTCGCGGTGGAAGCCGCACCGGGGTGGACCGCCGATGACCTGCGCCCGTGGACCGACCATCTTTTGGATGCCTTCGGCCCGTCCCGCACGATGTACGGCTCCGACTGGCCGGTCTGCCTGCTCGCCGGTACCTACCAGGACATGTGGAACGCCACCGCCCTGGCCCTCGCCTCCCTCTCAGCTGGCGAAAGATCAGCGGTCCTCGGCACTGTCGCACACGACTGGTACCAGATCTAGGCCCACGGCAGCTCCGCCCCCTCCTCCCATCCGATGCCGACAGCGTCGGACACACGCACGTGCCCGTCGGCCCCGACCAGCGGTTCCCGGACGACGGGGACGTCGGGGATGAGCGACTCGTAGTAGGTGGTGTTGGGGATGGCGAGGCAGAGGTGGGCGTGGGCGAGGCCGCCGCCGTGCACCTCGGCGCGCAGCCGGAAGGCATCGGCGAGGTGGGCTATGCGCAGGGCGCCGGTGATGCCGCCCTTCATCATCGCGTCGGTGCGGACGTACTGCGCGCAGCCGGTGGTGATGAAGTCGGCGGTGTTCATGTGCGCGCCGTCGCTGGTCTCGGCCACGAGCAGCGGGACGCGGACCTGGTCGGCGAGCCAGCGGTGCGCGGTGACGTTGAACTCGCGCATCGGCTCCTCGTACCAGAGGTAGCCGGCGTCGGCGAGGGCGTGACCGACGTAGACGGCGTCCGGGAGGTCGAAACCGGCGCTGCCGTCGTACATCAGGGCGTAGTCGTCGCCGACGTGGTCGCGTAGCGCGGTGATGAGGGCGGAGTCGCGCTTCGCGTCGCCCCAGGCGTGCAGCTTGATGGCGGGGTAGCCGAGTTCCCGGCACTGGTCGGCGATGTCGAGGTACTGCTCGATGGAGCCGTAGGTGACTGTGCTGGCGTAGGCGGGGAGGGAGTCGCGGTAGCCGCCGAGGAACTGGTGCAGGGGGAGCCGGGCCTGCTTGGCGGCGATGTCCCAGAGGGCGATGTCGACGAGACCGAGGGCATAGATGGGCATCTCCTCGATGCGGTCGATCTCCCAGACGCGGTGCCAGAGCCATTCCCGGCGGAGCGGGTCGGCGCCGATGAGCTCGTGGCGGAGCCGGCGCTCGACGATGTCGGCGACGATGACGCCGCGCAGGGTCCAGGCGATGCCGTCGATGCCTTCGTCGGTGGTGATGCGGAGCCAGGCGGCGGTCTGCGCGGGTTCGGAGCCGGGGAGGCCGTCCCGCCAGTCGAAGGGTGTGGCGGCGGGGATGGTGTACCGGTGGACCTCGACATCGGTGATACGCATGGCCGTCCCATCTGGTGGCTGTCCTACTTCATCGTATGAACTTAAGCGATTATCTTATGAAGTGCACGCGATGCACAACCACTCAGCGGCGAGAGGACAGGATGTCGTGAGGATCCAGGTGCGGGACCGGGAGCTCGGGAAGTACTTCCGGACGATGCTGGAGGACCGACTCCCCGACGACGAGCTGCACTGGGTCGACCCCGACACTCCCGCACCCCTGACCGGTGCCGAGGTCTTCATCGGTCCGAGGTTCACCGCCGCCGACGCGGGTACCGCCGACCGTCTCCGCCTGGTCCAGGTCGCCGGCGCCGGCCTCGACGCCATCGACCTCTCGGCGCTACCGCCGGGTGCGGCCTGTGCCAACCTCTACCGTCACGAACACTCCATCGCCGAGTACGCCCTGGCCGCGACGGTGCTGCTGCGCCGCGACCTGCTGGTCCAGGACCGCGGGCTGCGCGATGGCCGCTGGCTGACCCCGTCCCGTTCGCCTGGGATGCAGCACGGCCGCGATCTGAGATCCGCCCGGGTCGGGTTCATCGGGTTCGGTCACATCGGCCGGACGTGCTGGAACCTGTTCCGCGCTGCCGGAGTTGCTGCTGGCGCCGCGGTCTCCCTGTCCGGCGCCTCCGGCCGTCCCCTCGATGGGTTGGAGTGGTGGGACGACCTGGACCGCCTTGACGACCTGTGCGCAGCATCGGACGTGATCATCCTCAGCCTGCCCGCCGAGCAAGGCACCCTCGACCTGATCGGTGCCGCGCAGCTCGAGGCGCTCGGTCCGGACGGCATCCTGGTCAACGTCGGTCGCGGGCCGGTGGTCTCCCAAGATGCGTTGTACGAGGCACTGTCGTCCGGCGCGATCAAGGGAGCGGCGATCGACGTCTGGTACCACTACCCGGCAGGTTCCGAGGTGGTGGCGCCCGCCGATCACGACTTCGGTGCCCTGCCCAACGTCCTGATGACCCCGCACGTCTCCGGCGCCACCCGCGAAACCCACCTCGCCCGGCTCGACGACATCGTCGAGAACATCGAGCGCCTGCGCACCGGCCGGCCGCTGTTGAACCTGGTCACTGGCTAGACTGGACGTACCGAGGGGAAGGCGTGGTCATGGATCGTCGATTCGTGGGTGCAACGGTCGGTGGCGGATTACTGCTGGCGGCGGGAGTGATGATGGCTCCGGCGTCGTGGGTGCTGGTACCGGTGTGGGTCGGTGCCGTGATCGCGAATGTCCGCAGGCTGCGGGCTACCGGGTCTGCAGATCGTTACGTGCCGCGCCACGCTGCGCGCTGACCGAGCGGGGTTCGCAGCATCCTCAGAACGGCGCAGGCTCGTCCCACTCGGCAGGGTGGGTAATGGCCGGTGCGGGCCGGATGGTGCGGCGACCGAGCGCGCTGACGACGGACGCCGTGCGGTTGGGGTTCTCGGTGACGGTCCAGTCGGTGTGGGTCTTCAGCCGGTGATGGAACCGGCAGAAGGGCCGCAGGTTGCACAGGCTCGTCTTCCCGCCGTTCGCGGGGTCGTCGTGGTCGAACGGCACGCCATGATCCACATCGCAGCGTTCGGCCTTCTTGTTGCACCCGTGCCAGGAGCAGGTCTGCGAGAGCAGCAGGACCTTGCGGCGCAGCGCGGCACCGGGCACGTAGTGGCGCTCGGACACCCCGGCCGGCGCGCCGGTCGCCGGATCGGCGGCCAGCATCGTGACGGTGCGCGCGGAGTCGGCGATCGAACGGGCGAGCTCTGCTGAGATCGTGTGGCCGTCGAGGTCGCCGGGGTGGTTCGCCTTTCCCAGCAGGGTGTCCAGGGACACGGTGACGACCAGGTGCACGCGCCGGTAGGGGCTGACGGTGCGGGGGCCGGCTGCTCCGGACATGACGGGGTGGCCGGTGCCGTCGACCAGGACACCGTTCACGTATCTGAGCTGTTGGGACAGTGGTCGAGGATCCCAATTCGGGTCGATGTTGTGCTGCAGACAGGCCAGGTGGAAGTTGTGGAGGCGGTCCTGTGCCCCTGACCGTCTGGACCGGCACGACCTGTAGTGCGCCCCTGACGGGTGGTTCGCGGCGTGGATCGCCCAGTCGTCCTCGTCGGTGAGAACATCGCCGTCTGCGGGCATCTCGTCGGTCGCCGACTCCGCGCCGCCCTCGTCGGCCGTGCGGTTCGCCGAGGAGTGGTGATCCTGCGAGTCCGGAGATGTGCTCCCGCCGCCGTCCCCGGGATCTGCGGTGTTGCTCGGCTCGGACGCGCCGTCCATGGAGGCTTCGGGGCTCAGGTCGGGAGTCTCCGAGTCGTCGACGAGGTCGCCGGTGTCGCCGATCGGATCGGTGGCTCCGTCGGCGGAGAGGTTGGTGCTCAGGTCGGGAGTCTCGGACACGTCGCCGAGATCGCCTGGGCCGCTGTTCGGTGTGGTGGGGCCATCGGCAGTCCCGGGGTCGTCGGCCGGTCCGTCGTCCGGTTCCACGACGTCGCTGTCATGTGAACCGGAGCCCTGCTCGGGCGCGTCAGCTTCTTCGCCGTGTCCTCTGGGCCGGTCTTCCGCGTCCTCGCTGACCATTGCGTCCTCGTAGGAACCGGCCTCGTCGAGGTCGGAGGTCTGCTCGTGTCGTTCGCTGGTGGGCCCTGCTGCAGGGTGCTCGGTCCCGGCGGGAACGGGATCCCCGCTGGTATGGGTGGTCTCATCGTTCGCGGGGCGTTCGCTCGTGGGAGAGCTCGATGTCGGCGATTCCTGGTCGGCGGTTCGAGTTCCGGCCCCTTCGGCGCCTTCCGGCGCTTCCTGTTCGCCGGTAGTTCCGGACTCCTCGCCCAAAGGCGCGCCATCGCCCTGGGAGTAGGAGTCGGACTCAGGACCGGCGTCGGTCGCCGTCGGGTTGTCCGGGGTCGTGTCGCCGTCGGAGCCTGCTGAGGTCGCTTGCTCCTCCCCGTTCTCCGCCTCACGAGCGGCGTTCGCGAGGTCAGGGTCATCGGCGAGATAGGCGGCGGTGGCGAGGACCTCGCGCAGATCGAGGATGTGGTGCTCGGAGAGCTCCTCGAAGATCATGGCGAAGACGTCAGCCCGGCGCTGTTCCAGTGTCCGGCCGTCGAACATGTCCAGCGAGCGGGCGACCCGATCGATGACGTCGTTCACCACGGCCGCATCCTCGGCGCGGAGGTCGGCGAAGAACCTGGCCATCGCATGCACCGGAGGTGTAGTCCCCGTCTTCCGGTCGTGGAAGGCGAGACGCTCGGCGCCGGCGGCATCCTCGGGTTCGAGATCCATCCGGATCCGGTCGAGCATCTGCTCCAGCTTCGCCGGCGGGAGGCCCGGCGCGACCTTGAGAGCGCGGCGTTCGAACTCTGGGATGAGATCCTGATCGGCGAGACGCTCGGCGTGGTTGCCGATCATGGTGACCCGGACCTGATCCACCCGGCCTTCGCGCTGTGCCGCCAGGGTGTCGGTCATGACCTCGCGCAACAGCCGGGCCCGATCGACTTTCATCCCGCCGGTGATCGGGGCGTACACCAGGGCTGCGGAGATTTCCGCACCCGCCATACTTCGCCGTGCCGCCCGGATCTGGGAGGTCTCTTCGCCGGCGTGCTTGGCCGGGTACTTGAGAAGACCTTTGGCAGAGGTGATCTTGCCGGGCAGCGTCAGCGCGAGGATCCAGGACTGCAACTCGGCCTGCAGGAACGACACCGCTGCGAAGCCGGACACGATGCCCTCGATGACCTGTCGACCGCGCAGCTTCGCGGGGTCCGTGCCGGAGATCAAGGCCAGAGCCGCGGCGGCTCTCTCCTCGACCGAGACGGAGGCCTGCAAGGGGCGCACACCCGCGGCGGCCTTCTTCGACTTCCGATGACGGGACACGCGACCCCCTTCACAACCTATGTACTGCAACGCTTCCCCTACGTGCTGACTCCAAGATACCAGGAAGTCAGCATTTGTCGAACAGATGTTCACGACGGACCCTGGATGTTCTGATGTTCGGCGGCAACGCCGGTCCGTCGGAGTGCCGCCGTTGCATCACCAGTCCTCGTCGGGTTCGTCGCCGACCACGTCGTACAGCAGGTCCTCCTGGACCTCGGCCGGAACGTCGGTCCCGGACATGAACCACCGGAGGACATCCCGGGCGCGCCCGCACCACGGCCGGTCGTTGTCCGGTCGCCCCGCAGGATCGATCCTTCTGCCCAGGGTCATCAGCTGCCACAGCTGGAACCTTGCCGTCTCGGAATCCCGGATGCTGAAGGGCGGGCGGGCGTCGAAGGTGCGCCGGATGTGCTCGAGCCAGCTGCGCCATTCCACCAGCGCGAGGGACACCCTGACCAGCGTCACCTCGGGGGAGGCGATCGAGTGGTAGGTGCAGCACCACGACGTCACCGGACCGGTGGAGAACTCGCCGTCGTCCACGCTGAACCGCCAACCGCGTGCCCACGGGCCGTAGGCGGCGACGAGGGCATCGCTCATGTCATCCGCCCAGGGCCACGCTTCCTCCGTCCGCCACCTGTTCCGGCCGTCGAAGTCGTCGGGGACCGGGCCCGGTACCCGCCGAGCAGGTTCCAGGCCGCGGACCGCCGCCGCAGCAGTGCTCGGGTCGAAAGGATGCCGTCCGGGGTCGATCTCGCTCCACGGCAGCTGGTACGGCGTCAGGGGCTCGTCGTCGATGGGCAACTGTTCGGTCGTGTTCATGGGTGCAGTGTCGGCAGGCTCGACACCGTGCGGGCAGAAAAGTCGGCGGGCTGTGGACAACCCGCGGGATGTGGACAACTTCCCACAGACGGCTGTTGCGTTCCGGTGCTGTGCGCGACTCTGTAGGGACATGGACCGGGGTCGGGAGCGCGCGTACACGGCATTCGTCGTGGAGAACGGCGCTGCGCTCGCAGGTCTGTCCGGTGCGTTGGCCGGCGATCGCGACGATGCCCAGGACCTGTTGTCCGAAGCGCTGGTGGCGATCTGGAAGAACTGGGGGAAGGTCGTCGCCGCCGACCGGCCGGTCGCGTACGCGCGGCGGGTGGTCGTGGCGACACATCTGCGGCTGGGCCGGAGCCGGACCGCGCAGCTGCGTATCCGTAAACGGCTCTCGGCGCTGCCGGTGCCCGAGTCCGGCGGCGAGACCTTCCGTCAGGTGGACAACGCCGACCTGATCAATCGGTGCCTCGACGAACTGCCGGCGAGTCAGCGGGCCGCCGTCGTGCTGCGCCACTACCTCGATCTCACCTCCGAGGACATCGCCCGCGAGCTGAACTGCTCGCCCGCGGCTGCCCGGACCCATCTCAGCCGCGGTCACGCCAAGTTGGCCGCGGTACTCGCCCAGGAGGCTGCGCGATGACCGATCCCGAGGATCATGGGCTGACCGACGAGGAAGCCTCGGAGGTGCGAGGTGTGCTGTTGCTGCGGGCGGAGTCGGCTGCGCCCTCGGTGACCCGGGCGCTGGCGGAAGCCGTGCAGCGAGGGCCGGCGTGGTCCCCTCGTCGGGTCTTGCCGGTCGTAGCAGCCGTTGCGGTTGCTCTCCTCGTCATCGCAGTGGTCGTGGTCGTGCGACAGCCTGGGGACCGGGGCGCGACCGGTCCGGCACAGGCGGAACTCTTCGGCCAGTGGAACGTGACGGAGTTGACCGTCGAAGGCTATGGGTCCGTCACCGAACCGGGCGCTCCGCTCGGGCGGATCGAGTTCTCGCAAGATCAGCTCGCGCTCACCGGGATGTGCGTGCGTGATTCGGGAACGTGGACTCTGGACGGGAGCAACCTGCGATACTCGAACCACTCGAAGCTTCCGGAAGACTGCCCGACGTCGACTGCTCCGACCCCATGGCGACAGTTCGCGGACGAGTTCGCGAACTCCGAGGCTCAACTCGAGCTCAAGGATCCCGACAGCCTCACCTTGGTGCTTCCGAGCGCGGGAATGTCACTACTTGCCGTACGCGCCGATGTTTCGCCCACCGAGGACCGGATGGCCGGCACGTGGTCGATCACGGAGATGACGGTGGACGGGCAGGTGACCGATGGCCCCTCCGACCTACTCGGGAATCTCGTGTTCAGTGCCGGCGTCCGTCTGATGATGCCGACCATGACGATCTTCGTGAGCTGTCCGCCGGCGTCTACGACCTGGCAATTGGACGGGACTCGCTTGCTTCACGGAAGGTTGGACTACAGCAAGCAGCATTGCATCGCGCTGACCGAGCCCGGCCAGGAGTTCGTGACGCAGTTCGACCTCGCTGCTGCGGAGGTCTCGATGCCGGACGCGAACACGCTGGTACTCACCCTGGTCAAGGAAGGTCCCGAGTCGTCACTGCGGGCCGTCCGGGCGGCTGATCTTTCCCCGTCGCCGGTGCCGAACGATCTCTCCGAGTCGATGCCACCCTTGTTGCCGCAGTCGTCCGCTCCGACAGCGTCTTCCGGTGGCTGAACGAATCACCCCGACGATGTGTTCGGTTCCGACACCGACCGGCCGCAGGTCTGGCAGCATCCGGCCGAAGAGACCGGGTAGGGGAGTGCATGGCGACAGGATCGGCGCACCGCCGGAACATGATCATCCGGCGGTGGATGGTCGTGGCCGGGCTGCTGCTGATCGCGGTATCGCTGACCTTCGGCCTGCGGCCGGTCGAGTTCGACATGCTGGAGGTGACCACGATCCGCTGCGGTCCGGCGATCGACCTCATGTTCCTCAGCGGCGACGGCAGCGGCGAATGCGACTCGGCCCGGCTGGAGCCGGGTAGGACGCTCTACCGCTCAGGGGTGGGAGCGGGCGTGCTGCTCGTCCTCGTCGCCGGTGGTTGGGCCTTCGCCCAACGGGAGCGCCGAGCCACGCCATCTCGCAGTTGACCCGGCGCCCGGAGCGAGTGCGCTTCCGGCGCTGGCTGCGATGGACCTTCACCGTGTATGCGGCGCTGACGGTGGTGGGCGGCGTCTGCATCGTCCTCCCGCCCGGCCTCGGACGGTCGGTCGGAATCGGCGCCTTTGGCGTTGCGTCCGCAGTGGTCGGGGTGGTCCTGTTGTTCAACGTCGATGGATCCGTCCGGAACTTCCACTCCGTCTGGGTGGACCTGCTGCGGCGTCGGCCCTATCTGCTCGGAAAGCCGGGGACGACGACCTTCTTCCGCGTCGTCGGGCTCATCAACATCGTTCTTGGGCCGCTGCTGGTGTTCTACGGATTCGTCCACGTGGGTTCGTAACCAGGACCGGCCACGACCCGGGCGAGGTGCCGGCGGCGGCGCCGGACATCATGATCAGCATGCGCGACGACGGGAGATGGCTTGGCCGACAACGAGGAATTGATCCTCCGGAACCCTGCGCGGAAGTTCTCCGTGGTCATCGTGTGCCTGATGCTCGCGCTGAGCGTCGTGCTGCTGGTCATTCGGCCCGGCTCGCAGAAGGTAGTCGGGGCGATCGGCGTCGTCGTCTTCGCGACCCTCGCCTGCACGATTCTGCGGTCGAACCTTCGCTGCGGACCGTCGGGCGTCGTCCTGGTGACGGAGATCGGCCGCCGGCGGAGGTGGTCGTGGTCCGAGATCGACCGGTTCGAAGAGCGCGGCGTGAAGGGGATCGGCCTGGTCACCCGCCCACGGAAGTGGGTGGTCCTCACCGGGTGGGCGACGCTGGGACCGGTGCCCCAGGAACGGATCACGGAGATGCTCGAAGCTCGGAGGAAGAAGTACCAGGTGCTCGGGCCGGACGATGGACCGCCCGAACGAGCGGCAGGGACCGGATAGGGCGGACGAGTGGGGCCGGTGGGACTCGAACCCACACTGGCACGGACCTAAACCGTGTGCCTCTGCCAATTGGGCTACGGCCCCGTGAGGGTCGAACTTACCGGTCCGACCCCCGGAAACGGACAACCGATCGGACAGCCGATCAGGCGGCCAGACCGAGCTCCTTGAGGACCCGGGCGACGTGGCCGGTGGCCTTGACGTTGCGCCAGGCCTGCTCGATCCGGCCGTCCGGCCCGACGACGAAGGTGGAGCGGATGACGCCCTGGACGATCTTGCCGTAGTTCTTCTTCTCGCCGAAGGCCCCGTAGGCCTGCATGACCGAGCGGTCGGCGTCGGACAGCAGGGTGATGGACAGGTCGCTCTTCTCGGCGAACGTCGCGAGCTTGGCCGGCGCGTCGGGCGAGATGCCGAGCACCGTGTAGCCGGCGGTGTCCAGCTCACCCTTGGCCGCGCTGAAGTCGCAGGCCTGCGTGGTGCAGCCCGGCGTCATCGCGGCCGGGTAGAAGTACACGATCACCCGCTGGCCGGCGAAGTCCGCCAGGCTCACCGGTGAACCGTCGGCGTCGGGCAGGGTGAAGGTGGGCGCGGGGTCCCCGACGTCCGGGAGTTCGGTCTGCATGGCGCTAGGGTAATGACCAGTCTGCGGCCGCCCGTGAGCGGTTCGTACCCATCGCACCAGGAGGTCACGTGGCCCGCGACCCGGACACCATCCAGGCCGAGATCGAGCGCGCCCGCGACGCCCTCGCCATCACCGTCGACCAGCTCACCGTGCGCGCGAATCCCAAGCGCGTCGTGGACCAGGGCAAGGCCCGGCTGCAGGCGACGCTGAACGACCCGAAGGTCAAGATCGCGCTCGCCGCCGCCGGCACCCTGGTCGCCGTGCTGATCGTCCGGCGCATCTTCCGCTGACCGCCCCGGAATCCACCCGGGGCCGCACCAGGCCGGGAACCAAGGCGGACGGCTGTTCGTTCACACCGGTCCTACCGCCGGATTCGGTAGTCTCGTCCGGTCGGCGTGCTCGCCGACGTCCCCTCCGGTGTGCCCGCGCCCCTGGGGTGTGCTCAGGGTCGGGATGAGGCGGTTGCACAGCATGCGGTTCACGCGGTTCGTCCGGGGGTCGGCACACGAGCGGCGCACACGGGTCCTGCCCGTCGTGCTCGGTGTCGCCGGTGTTCTCGCCCTGGTGGCGGGGTGCACGAGCGGGTCCGAGCAGGGTGCGGTCGTCACCGTCACCACCGATTCCGCGGCGACCAGCCCGGCGGCCACTTCGAGCTCCCAGGTCACCGTCAGCAGTTCCGGCGAGGGCACGAGCAACGGCCAGCTGCCCAGCTCCGCGTCGTCGCTGACCACCTCCAGCACCACCAGCTCGAGCACCCCGGTGCTGCCGTCCGCCGAGGTCACCGCCTCGCCGAAGTTCGGCACCACCGATCTCTCGCCGTCCGGCGCGATCACCATCAAGGTGGCCAACGGCACCATCAAGGACCTGACCATGACCAACCCGGACGGGAAGGTCATCAAGGGCACCGTCGCGGCGGACAAGAAGTCGTGGGTGCTGGGCGAGGTGCTCGGTTTCGGCAAGACCTACACCGTCAAGGGCACCGCGACCGGCGAGGACGGCAAGGCCGTTGCGATCAAGGGCACCTACGGGATGCTCTCCGAGGACAACAAGGCCGACTCCAACATCACCCCCGGCGACGGCGAGGTCGTCGGCATCGCGCAGCCGATCATCATCCGCTTCCCGACCGAGCCGGAGAACAAGGCCGAGATCGAGAAGCACCTGAAGATCACCACCGAGCCCGAGGTCGAGGGCTCCTGGGGCTGGATCCACCACGACGACGCCTGGGGCATCGACTGGCGGCCGAAGGACTACTGGCCGGCGAACACCAAGGTGCACGTCGAAGCTGATCTCTACGGCCTGAAGTACGCCGACGGCATGTACGGCTCCACCGACCTGACCACCGACTTCACCATCGGTCGCGCGCAGGTCGTCTACGCCGACGCCACCACGTTCCAGATCGTGGTCAAGCAGGGCTGTACCAAGGCCAACGACCCCGACTCCTGCACCAGCACCACTGCGACCTACCCGGCCTCCTACGGCTCCGGTGACGACATCGGCGACGTGAACCGGGTGACCCGCTCCGGCATCCACGTGGTCAACGAGCTGCTGCCGGTGCACAAGATGAGCAACCCGGAGTACGGCTACGAGAACGTCACCGAGTACTGGGACGTCCGGATCAGCAACAACGGCGAGTTCATCCACCAGAACTCCGGCACCGTCGGCGATCAGGGCGTGGTGAACGTGAGCCACGGCTGCATCAACCTGTCCGCGGAGAACGCCGAGGCCTACTTCAAGTCGGCACTGATCGGCGACCCGGTCGAGGTGACCGGTACCAGCGTGCAGTTGTCCGCCGCGGACGGCGACATCTTCGACTGGACCGTGTCGTGGGGCGAGTGGCAGAGCCTGTCGGCCTCCTGACGTGACTGCTGCCAACAGGATCGTCGGCGCCACCGTCTGGACCGGCGAGCACACGCTGCACGACGCCGAGATCGTCTGGTCCGTGGAGACCGGCACGATCGAGTACGTCGGGCCGTCCCGCGGTCCGGCCGGCGACGGGGACATCGACGGCACCGGACGGCTGGTGCTGCCCGGGTTCGTCAACGGGCACACCCACGCCGGGATGGGCGTGCTGCGCGGCTACTCCGACGACGTCCACCTGCACACCTGGCTCGGCCATGTCCGGGCCATCGAGCTCCGGATGACGGCCGACGACATCCTGGCCGGGCTGCGGCTCGCGATGGCCGAGATGCTGCGCAGCGGCACCGTCGGTTTCGTCGACATGTTCGAGTGGACGACCCCGCTGCTCGGTGCCGTGGTCGACGCCGGCTTGCGGGTCAACGCGGCGCCGACGGTGTTCGCCTACGACGCCGTGGCGTTCCCGTCCGCGGCGACCGCCACCGGCGCCCAGGTACTGGACGCCACCCCGGGTCTGGCCGCCGAGTTCGCCGGCGAACAGCGGATCACCGTGACCTACGGCCTGCACGCCCCGTACACCTGCCCGCCGGAGATGCTGTCCGACGTCGCCGCCCGGCGTGCGGACAACGGGATCGGCATCCAGATCCACCTGTCGGAGACGCGGCGGGAGGTGGCGGAATCCCTGGAGCAGTGGGGGGTCTCGCCGATCCGGCACGTCGCCGACCTCGGCCTGCTGCCGGGCCGTTTGCACGTCGCGCACGCCGTGCACCCCGAGCCGGGTGACCTCGGGCTGCTGGCCGGTCCCGGCGTGACCGTCTCGCACAACCCGGTGTCGAACCTGAAGCTGGGCGCCGGGATCGCGCCAGTGCCGGAGTATCTCGCCGGCGACGTGGCGCTCGGCCTCGGTACCGATTCGGTGGCGTCGAACAACACTCTCGACATGTACGAGGAACTAAAGACCGCGATCCTGCTGCCGCGTGGCGTGGCCAACGACCCGCAGGTGATCACCGGCAGGTCGGTGCTGAAGATGGCCACCGCCGGAAGTGCGAAGGCATTGGACCAGGGGCTGTCCGGGGTGCTGGCGATCGGTGAGCAGGCCGACCTCCAGGTGCTGGACGTGTCCGGGACGACCGCCGCGCCGTTCACCGACGCGGTGTCCTTCGCCTGCTACGCCGCCCGCGGCTCCGATGTCACCGATGTGGTGATCGCCGGTCGGGTCGTGGTGTCCGGCGGTCGGTGCCTGACCATCGACGAGGACGCGGTGCGGGCCGAGGTGACCGAACGCGCGACCCGGCTGCGCGGGGAACTGGCGGACGGCGACCCGCGGCCGGTGCGCAGCTGAGGCTCAGCGCTTCGCGTGGCGTGACCAGTAGAAGCAGTAGACGCCGAAGCTCGCGATGCCCAGTGCCACCAGGGTGAGCAGCACCGCGCCGAATGGCTGGTCCCGCAACGTCTTCAGCGCATCGTCCAGGCCGCCGGCCTTCTCCGGGTCATAGGTGAACCCGGCGACGGCGAAGAGGATCCCGACCACACCGAGCGCGATCCCCTTGGCGACATAGCCGACCCGGCCGAACATCTCGGCCGCCTTGCCGGGGTGGTCCTGCAGGTCGTCGAGGAACTTGGCCTTGACGCCGCGGTAGACGAGGCGGCCGCCGATGACCACGATGACCACGCCGACGATGATGACCAGGACGGGGCCGAAGGGCAGCCCCAGTAGTTTCGCGGTCATCGTCTGCTGGCCCTGGTCGCCGGACCCGCCACCGGATCCGGTGGCCGTCCCTATCGCCGACACCCCGAGCGCGGCATAGATGACCGCCTTCGCCGCGGCGCCGAGTCGCTTCCCGACCTTGGTGGCGCCGTTGTCGTCGGCGTAGCCCCAGATCGCGGAGGCGACCATCCAGACGGCGAGAGCGAAGAGACCGAGGGCGGTGATCCAGAGCAGCGGCACCCCGACGGGTGTCTCTGCCATCTCCTGCAACGCACCGGTCTGGGAGGCCTCCTCGCCGCTGCCGCCCCATGCCACCTGCACCGCGATCCAGGCGATCAGCAGGTGGACCACGCCGTAGGCGATCAGCCCCACCATCACCAGGACGCCGAAGGCAGGGGACTGTTCGGCCCTTCGGCCCGATCCGGCGGCGGCACGTGCCTTCGAAGCTGGTCCGGTCATGACGTCCTTGGTGCCCGCCCTCTGCAGCTGTCAAGCATCCGGTGACCGTGTGACATTCTCCGGACACGTGTAGTGACGGAGGTGTTCGGCGGGACTGCTCGTCTAGCGTCCGGTGGGTGAAGATCACCCGGGTGCTGCTGGCTGCCCTGTTGCTGACCCTTGTCGGGCCGGCGCCGATGGCCGGCGCGGCACCAGGGGACCCGCCGCTCCCGCCGGTGGCGGCACCGGCGGGGGTGTGTACGGGCACCGAGGAGGAACCGCAGCTCGAGCCGGAGGCGCTCGGCACGTTGAACGTGCGGTCCGACGACCCGGCTGTCGAGACCGCGGCCTCGCTCGGGTTCGACGGCAGCGGCGTGAGCATCGGCGTTGTGTCGACCTACCTCGACCCGGCGGCGCCGAACTTCCTTCGCGCGGACGGCACCCCGGTGGTGGTCGACTACCGCAGCTACACCCACGACGGACCGAACGGAGCCGGTGAGGGGTCGGAGGCCTTCGGTGACGTCTCCTCGATCGGCGCCCAGGGCACCGTCACCTACGACCTGGCGGACCACACGAACGCGCAGGCGGTCACCCTGCCGGACGGGCACTGCTGGATCCGGGTGGTGGGTGTGGCGCCCGGTGCCGACATCATCGCCTCCAATGCCTACGACGGCGGCACTCTCACCGCTGCGGCCGCCGTGCAGGCCATCGAGGACTCTGTCGAAGCCGGGGTCGACGTGCTCAGCTTCTCGTTCAACTGGACGACTTTTCCCGACGTCTCCGACCGGGCCGCGGTGCTGGCGGCGACGTCGGCCGCCATCGATGCCGGAGTCACCGTGGTCGCCTCCGCCGGGGATGCCGGAGCCAACTCCACGATCGGCAGCCCGGCGGCCGATCCCCGGGTGATCGGAGTCGGTGCGAGCACCGACTCCCGTATCTACGCCCAGACCGGTGCTGCCGGGACCACCCGGTTCGGGAATGGGGACTGGTCCCCGGGAACCGGCACCTCGGCGCAGGTCTCGTCCTCCGGGATCACCGGGGCCGGCACCACGATCGACGTGCTCGCCCCCGGTGACACCGACTGGGCAACCTGCAGCGCGGACCCGCGGTTCCAGGAGTGCAGCATGCCCGGGAACCCGTCGCAGCAGTCCGATCTGTTCGCCTTCGGTGGCACCAGCCAGTCCGCCCCGTTCGTCGCCGGGGTGGTCGGCCTGATCATCCAGGCCTACCGCGAGGGTCACGGCGGCGCCGACCCGACACCCGCGCAGGTGCAGGAGTTCCTCACCGCGACCGCCACCGACCTCGGGCTGCCGTCGGACCTGCAAGGGCACGGGCTCGTCGATGCGCACGCGGCGGTGCTGGCGGCCGGTGGCGGGGCGGCGCTGGTCGCCGACCCCGGTGTGTTCGTCGCGGGCCGGGGTGCGGCGGAGGTGGCGGCGACTGTGCGGAACACCGGCGACATCCCGTTGCCGGTCGGTGATGTCGTGCTGACCTCCGACACGCCGACCGTCGTCGGGAGTCGGATCGTGGCACCGGACGCCGCCGGTCCGGCCTTTGTCGACGGGCTCACCGGTGATCCGATGGTCTTCTCGTCCGAGCCGGTGGACCTGCCGGCCGGGCTTCCGTGGGCGAAGTTGACACTGACCGCGGCGTCGGCGGTTCCGGAGTTCCCGTACATCGCGCAGGCAGTGGTGATCGGCCCCGACGGCTCCGTGGCCGCCTTCGGTTCGGCGTTCGCCGGTGGGTTGCAGGTGTGGCTGCCGCAGCCCGCCGCCGGTCGGTGGACGGTGGTGCTGCAAGGCGCGCAGGGTCTCAGCTGGACGGGCCGGCTCACCGTGGCCCACGGCGCGCGGCAGGTGGTGGCGGTGGGCGCTGCGGACCAGCCGGTGCTGGAGCCGGGGGAGAGCACGACCGTGCGGGTACCGGTCGACTTGGCCGTCGATCCCGGTGATCTCGCCGCCACCTTGCGGGTCGGGGACGCCATCGCGCTCCCGGTGGTGCTGCGCACGGTGGCCGACCTCGACGCCGGCCCGCTGGAGGTGACCGGAGAGGTGTTGCCGGGCAACGGTCGGGGTGGCGCCGCGGCCCAGACGGCCACCTGGGACATGGACGTGCCGGAGGGTGCGGCGGCTGTGACCGTTGATGCCGGGCTGGACGGACCGGTGGACGCCGCCGTGGCCGGGGTGCTCATCGATCCCAGTGGCACGGTCCGGTCCCTCGGCGACAATCTCGCCACCGACGACCCGGCCGGATCCGTGCAGCAGACGGTGTTGTCGCCCGAACCGGGGCGGTGGCAGTACCGGTTGGTGATGCAGGAGACCCGCTTCACCGCTCCGTACACGGGTGGGACGTTCCGTGTCCGGGTCTCGACCGATGCCCTCCCCGCCGCGGTCGAGGGCCTGCCCGAACGGCTCACCGTCGGCGAGAAGCGCTCGGTGGCAGTGTCGTTCACCAATACGACAGTTGACCCGATGGTGGTGATGGTGGATCCGCGGCTGGACGACGTCCGACCCGTCGAGCTCCGCCCGGTGACGCCTGGCTCGGCGGACGTGTCCTTGCCGATCACCGACCAGCAGGGTGTCCCGCCGATCTTCATCGTGCCGCCGTTCACCGACACCGTGCGGGTCGGGGTGCGGTCGACGGTTCCCGTGCTGATCGACACCGCCGGTCCCGCAGGGGTTCCCGGTGCGGTCAGCGCGCCGTCGACCGCACCGTCACTCTCGTTCGTCGGCGATGACGCGATCCCGGGTCCGTGGTCCGTGCTGCTCGGGCCTCCGGGGCCGGTCGGGGTGAGCGGCAGTCCGTCGGGCTCCGCGGTGGTCTCCGTGCAGGCGGTCTCGGCCGCCTTCGACGCGACGGTGACGGACGCGTCGGGGACTGCGCTGGTGACCGAGGCGGGGGTGGCAGCGGACCCGGCATTCCTGACGGTCGCGCCGGGCGCCACCGTTCGGACGGAAGTCACCCTGCATGCGCCGTCCACGGTCGGTGACGTCAGTGGGTTCCTGGCACTCCGGGTGCCGGCCAGGGCTGCCGGCGGCGCGGGTGACGGTTGGCAGTTGGGATCGACCACCGGGGATGTGGTGGCGGTGTTCCCCTACCGGTACGAGGTGGTGGCTCCGTCGACCTCCTCGTCCTCGGCTCCCACATCGCCGTCGACATCTGCCCCCACGTCCTCGGCCCCGACATCGGGATCGACAAGTGCTGTGCCGCCGACGACCTCGACGCCTCCGCAGCTGTCGGCGACCGGCGCGGACGTCGGTGGGCTGGCCCTCGGTGGGTGGGTCATCGTGCTGGCCGGCGGGCTTGTGCTGGCACTCGCGGCGATGCGCGCGAAGTGGCGGTCCATGCACTGATCCGTTCGAGCGATCGAACGAATGTTCGAACAGGTGCTAGGCTCCGATCCATGGGAGAGAAGCGGATTACCTGGGACCGGGGCGGGCGAGTGGGGTGGCAGGTGTTCTGCAACGGGGTCGCCGCGGCGGTCAACAGCCTGCCGCACGGTCCCCGGGTCGATGCCACCTCGACCGGCGGCCGGCGGCCGGTGGGGTCCATCCGGGCCGGCGAGGTGACCCTGCGGATCCGGCCCGGTCAGTCGTTGTTGATCACCGACCGCCTCGACCCGGGGACCTGGGAGGTCGTCGGGGCCGCGTGGTGAGGTGGGTGCGATGCCCGGCTGCTCAGCCGACCCAAGGGCCCTTGCAGGACGGGTCGATCTCGGTGCCGGCCGCATCGTAGGTGTGAACGGCAAGGCCCTTGCCCGGGGAATCCAGCCAACCGGCATAGACGAGCAGATCGGAATCCCAGTCCGGGCGCATGATCTCCAGCTCGCCGACCTCGACGAAGTCCTTGCCGGTGACGGTGACGGACGCCGTCTCCGGGAGGGCGAAGCCGGCGATGTAGACGTCGTCACCGATCGTGGTGCTGGTGCAGGCCCAGATCGACGGCGGCCACTCGCCATCCATGAGCGACCATCCCGTCTGTCCGATGTCGGTGCCGGGCTCGCTGCGGTATTCCATCTGTAGCGAGCGGGAATCCGGGCCCTCGGACCAGGTGAGCCGGAGATCGCCGTCACCGCGGGCGCCTTCGTAGAGCACGTTCGGCGCGGCCTGGCCCCGGTCGGACGGCCAGATGCTGGGTGCCTCGGTGAAGATCAACTCGACACCGGGCTTGGTGAAGTGGAGTTCGGTGCCCTCCAGGTACCACTCGTACTTCCCCTGCATCGGCATCACCCGCTGCGGATCGACAAGTCCGTCCTCCGGGTACCCGCAGGCCATTAAGGTGGTCCAGCCGCCCTCCAGGTCTGCCGTCCCGGTGTCCAGGGTTCCTTCGCCGCCGTAGTGGTTGCATCCGTCGTTCCCCGTCACCGCACCTGCGTTGAAGCGCACCAAGGGGTGCCGTAGCGAGTCCACGCGGACCTTCTGGCCGTCGAGCGTTCCGCTGCTCAGCAACCACTCGATCAGCTCGATCGCTGCCGGATCGGTGATCCGCTCGAGGGCGGCACTGCTGGTGCTCGGGGATGCGCTGCTGGTGGCACTCGACGACTCCGCTGTCGGCTCCGGCGACGACACAGGCGACGACGTGGCGTCGGTGCCGTTGGGGCCGGCTGCAGGTGTGCGGGCACCGCAACCGGCGAGCAGCAGGGCAGCAGCGGCGGCGAGGATCGCGATCCGGGGGCGCATGGTCAGCAGACGTACCACCCGGCCGCGCCGGTTGCACGACCGAGCGGATCCGCGAGGTCAGCCCAGGCGGGTGAACTGGTTGCAGGACGACGAGCCGGGCTCGGGGAGAGTTCCGGAGAACACCGGCGAGGCGGTGGGGACGACGTACTGGCCACCGACGACCCAGCGGGTGTCGTAGACGCCGGGCCGACGGGGGTTGGAGAGCGAGAAGATCCCGTCCGGACCGACCGTCATGCTGTTGGCAGGGATCCACGGGTTGCCCGGCGCAGTGCGGATCTGGAGTTCGGCGGACAACGAGTACTGAGGCGGGGTGATCCGGCCGGCCGCGACGAGCTCGCCGTTGATGATGTTGGTGCCGGAGCAGCCCTTGAAGGCGACGGCGAAGAAGCCGACCGAGATCGCCATCTGCGTGGTCGGCGAGGACGCCGGCGCCCAGCCGTAACCGCCCGGGAACCGCACCTCGATGATCGTCGCCTGCTTGAAGCTCTGTGCGAAGGCGTAGTGACCGAGGGCGTTGGTGCGGGTGTTCTGGGTGTGCACCCAGTTGAGGTAGCCGGGGGTGCGCACCCACACCTCGACGGGCCGGTCCGCGAGCCGGACGTCGGAGCCGGCGGCCGTCAGCGTGCCCTTGCCGATCACCTCGGTGCCGATGTTCGCCGAGGTCCGCGTCATGGTGAGGCTCACGGCGGAGGCCCGCGCCGCTGAGGTCGACGCGTCCGGAACAGGGGCAGCCGATGCGGGGATGCTCGATCCGAGGGCCAGGGCGGTGACGATGCCGAGAGCGGCGAACCCTCTGCGGATGTGGGTGACGACGGCCATGGCGGGGACCTCTCTGCTGCCCGACGGTGCACGCGGTCCTTCGAATCAGGACGGTGTTCCGTTACCCCGGAACGATCAGCGAAACACCGACAGATCGCAGACCGGAGGGAGTAGTTGCCCGTCCGCGTCGTAGGTGCGGACCTCCGGCTTTCCGCGCGGAGCAGTGACCGAGCCGGTGAAGACCTGCAGGTCGGAATCCCAGTCGGGCTGGTGCAGCCGCAGGTGACTCATGGCGGTGACACCGTTCGCGGTGCCCTTGATCGAGGCGGCGTCGGGTGCGGCGAACCCGTAGACGTCCCAGGAGTGGCCCCGGCGGATCGCCCGGCAGGTGCCCTCCGCCGGCGGCCATGACGTCGAGGCCGACCAGGTCATCGTCTCGACCGGCGGATCCGGCTCACCGGTGGCCCGCCGGAACTCGAGCAGCAAGGTCCAGGTGTCCGATCCGGCCTGGTGGGTCCAGGTGAGGCGGTGATCGCTGGTGCCGCCGCCCTCGTCGATGATGTTGGGCGGTGTGCCGGTGAGGCTGCTCGCGTAGTTGTCCGCGGAGAGCTCGAAGTCCAAGGTCGCGCCGGGCCGGGTGAGGCGGAGATCGTCGCCGGACAACGTCCAGTCGTACGTGCCGGACGGCGGGAAGGCCAGGATCGTCGGTGCGATGGTGTCCGCGACCGGGTAGCCGCACGCCACCAGGGATGTGCTGTACGGACCGGAGAAGGTCATGGATCCGGCGCCGAACGACACGCGCAGTCCACCGAAGGAGTTGCAGCCGTCGTCGCCCCACACGTTCTCGCCGCGAAGCTTCATGACGGGAGCGACGGTGTCCGGGACGAAGACGTTCTTCCCGTCGACGGTCTCGGCCACGAGATCCCAGTCCTTCAGGTCGATCTCGGAGTACTCGCTGACGTCGGCAACGACCTCGGCGGATCGAATCGGCGGCTGGCCGGAGGCGCTGGTGGTCGGCTGGGGGGCCGCGGAACTGCTCGCGATACCTGGACCACTGGTGGCAGGCCCGCTGACCGGGGTTGTCGTGCATCCCGCGGAGAACGTGGCGAGCAGGAGGAGGCCGAGTACCGGCACGCGGATCCGCATCCTGTGTGGACGGATCGAGCGAGCCATCCGTTGCATCTCCTTCGCGGGCGCTGCAGTACTCTCTCCGACCTGAGCACTGCAGCGCCACCACGAGGATCAGCCGCCGAGCAGCCAGGGCGCGCGTCCGGAGGTCCAGCGGCTCTCCCACCAGCGGCCGAGACCGTAGGCACGGCCGGCGCCGGACAGCATGATGCCGACGAGGACGAGCACGACCACGACATGGATGTCGACGACCGGGTTGTCGGTCGGCGCGTAGGTGGACAGGTAGAACAGGCCCATCCAGACGATCCCGCCGAGGGCGGCGAGCCGGGTCATGATCCCGAGCACCAGGCCGAGGCCCACTGCGGCCATCGTGATCATGAAGACCCAGTCCAGCCAGCCACCGCCACCACCGGTGAGGTCCCGGAAGAAGACCCCGGGTCCGTTGCTGGCGCCGTGCTGCAGGAAGCCGGACGTGGGGGAGCGGCCGTCCAGCCACCCGGCGGTCGCGCTGAAGCCGAGGCCGAACAGTTTGTCGAGGAACGACCAGAGGAAAACGAAGCCGACGATCACCCGCGCCGCGGCCCAGAAGACCGCCATTGCCGTGGTGGTCTGCGGAGCTGCTTAGGAGTCCGGGCGCTGTCCGGCGGACAGGGTTGCACTCATCTGTGACCTTTCTGTGGGGACACGAACGAGTGAAAGAGTAAGGACGCCCTTAGTCATTTGAAAGATCGACATGCGGCGAAGTGCGGCGATGTGAGATGTCTGATGAAGGGTTGCCTTACTCGAAAGTGCTGTGCTGGCCGTCAGAGGCGGGTGCCGATGCAGCAGGGGTGGCCGGCGGGATCGAGGATGACGATCAGTCCGTCCGTGCGGTGCGGCTGGTGCTCGGGCAGTTGTCCGCCGTGGCTCACCAGGTCTGCGGCGGTCGCCTCGATGTCGTCGGCGAAGAAGTCCAGATGCAACTGCGGCTGCACCGCCGGGTCCGGCCAGCTCGGTCGTCGGTGGTCCGGGCGCTCCTGGAAGGACAGGGTCAACCCGCCCAGCAGGAAGGCGTTGGGGAACCGGGCGTGCGGGACCGCGCCGAGTGCTGCGTAGAAGTCGACCATCGGTGCCGCGTCCGTGCACTCGATGACCAGCGTCGCGATGTCGGTCGCCGGAGTGGAGGTCGGGAACGGCCAGTCGGCCGGGTGGGACTGCGGGACGGCGACCACCTGGACCTCGTCCTGGTAGGTGATCCGCCCCGGACTGCTCGTCCGGAGCTCGGTCCAGCCGATCCCGTACCGGTCGAGGAGGTCCAGGTACGGCGGCACCATGTCGAGCAGGAGTGTCGCGTAGGCGCGGAACCAGGAACGGGCACCCGGGTTCGTGGTGCGGTCGTAGCAGTCCGGCGCGACCGTCGTCGGGTCCGGGTAGGCCTCGTTGGCGCTGTCGTTCGCCTCGCGCAGCCAGGTGGCGTCGGCGGGGGACAGCATGCCCTCCTGCGCGAGACCGTTGGCCATCGCGAAGATCCCGGGCCACCGGCCGTGCCGGTTCGGGCTCGCGCTCTGGAAGCGCACGAAGGTCGTCACCGGCGGAGCCTACGAGGACGGCAGCCTGGCGGACCCGGAACGGGAACAGCCCCCGTCCGTGATCCGGACGGGGGCTGTACTGGCTGCGTGCGCCATCAGGGACTCGAACCCCGAACCCGCTGATTAAGAGTCAGCTGCTCTGCCAATTGAGCTAATGGCGCCTGCCGACCGCGTGCGGGCGACGGGAGAGAACTTTACAGGGTGGGGGAGGTCGGGAGGAAATCGTCTGGTCAGGGGCGGTGCGGGGCCGCGCGGACGGTCGCGGTGCTAGCGTGCAGACATCATGAACACGACGACCACCGCATTGCGGAACTGGTGGCGGACCGCCTGACGCGGCCGCCCTTCGTCGAACCCACCCCACCCCCGGCCGCTCTCCCAGTGGCCGGTGTTGTGCTGTCGTCTCTCGGTGAGCGGTGAACCCCCAGGAGCACACCATGAGCCTCACCCACAGCCCCGCCGCGGACCACGACGGCATCGACACCGCGGTCCGCCGATCTGCGGAGATCGATGCCCGGATCGCCGTGGCACCACAGGAGTTCCGGGTACTCACCGGCGACCGGCCGACCGGTCCGCTGCACCTGGGGCACCTCTTCGGCAGCCTGCTCAACCGGGTCCGGCTGCAGCAGCTGGGCGTGCCGATCACGATCGTGGTCGCCGACTACCAGGTGATCACCGACCGCGATCTGCCCGGCCCCGTCGGCGAGCGTGTCCTCGGCCTGGTCGCCGACTACCTGGCGGTCGGGCTCGACCCGGACCGCACGGTGATCTTCCCGCACTCCGCGGTGCCGGCGCTGAACCAGCTGCTGGTCCCGTTCCTGTCCCTGGTCAGTGATGCGGAGATCCGGCGTAACCCGACGGTCAAGGCCGAGCTGGCCGCGTCCGGCCGCGCGCTGTCCGGGCTGCTGCTCACCTACCCGATCCATCAGGCTGCCGACATCCTCGGCAGCGGAGGCACTCTCGTGCCCGTGGGCCGCGATCAGCTGCCGCACCTGGAGATCACCCGGGTCATCGCCCGTCGCTTCACCGAGCGGTACGGGCCGGTGTTCGCCGAACCGGATGCCCTGCTGTCCGAGGTCCCGCTGCTGCTCGGCACCGACGGGGAGAAGATGTCGAAGTCCCGTGGCAACACCGTGCCGCTCGGCGCCACCGCCGACGAGACGGCCGCGATCCTGCGTCGCTCGGTGACCGACGCCCGGCGCGACATCACCTTCGAACCGGAGGAGCGGCCCGGGGTGTCGGCACTCCTGGCGATCGGCGCCTGCGCGCTGGGGATCACGCCGGAGGTGCTCGCGGCCACCATCGGGACGGGCGGGTCGAAGGTGCTCAAGGACACCGTCACCGACGCGGTGAACGATCTGCTCGCGCCGATCCGGGCGCGCCGGGCCGAGCTCGCCGCGGACCCGGCCTACCTCACCGGGGTGCTGCTGGCCGGGACGGCCGAGGCCAACGCCACGGCCAACGACATCCTCGGGCAGGTGCGGCGCGCGATGGGCATGGACTACTTCACCTGACCGCAAAGTGGTCGGGAGCAGGCCGCCGCTCGGGTTAGTATTGGCCGCCCGGAAATCCGGGTGGCTGGTGACAGTCATGGCGGGCGTAGCTCAGCTGGTAGAGCACTGGCTTGTGGTGCCGGTGGTCGCGGGTTCGAGTCCCGTCGCTCGCCCCACGTCGACAGGGCCCCGGAGAGATCCGGGGCCCTGTTGCCGTTCCACGGCCTGACGCCGCGACGATCCGGCGCCGCAACCGCGAGGTAAAGGGACACGTTCCGTCACGCCGTCACGCCTCCGCCGCACGGATTCCGTCCTGTTTCACCCGTATGCCCTGATCTGCGAAGATCGACTTCGGAACCTCGCGAGACACGCCGGTGAGCAGATTTCACACATTCTTGACGGGCCGAACGAAAGCCCCATAGTCTCAGCGCGTTCACAAGGTGTCGGGGAATTCGGCCGGGTGCAGTGCTGCTCTCCCGGTCCCACCAGGAGGACTTCAGTGCACATGTCCCGCCGGTTGGCAGCGGTCGCTGCCGCCAGCCTCATCGGAATGTTCGGTCTCGTGGGTACTGCCTCAGCGGCGGCCCCGGGGACCATCACACTCACGCCCAGCACGCTGGCTCCCGGTGCCTCGTACGAGGTCTCGGGCACCGGCTGTACGGCGAGCGGCCCGGGCGTCACCCAGGTCATCGTCGACCCGGGCGACGGTTCGGACCTCATCGCCGTCGAACCCGCCGCGGACGGTTCGTGGAGCACCACGACCACCGCCTCCGCCACGGCCGGCAGCTACATCGTGGTCGCCGCCTGTGACCGCTACACGGACTCCTACGAGTACACCCCGGCGACGCTCACCGTCGTGCAGCTCACCCCGAGCGGCACCATCGGCGACATCACCCGGGCCGGCTGCAAGGTCGACATCCCGATCGCCACCGGCGATCCGGTGACCTACAAGCTCGACGTCTACGACGACGGCGACGTGGTCGACACCATCACGTTCACGCCGACCGCGGCCGACAAGACCACGGTCGTCACCTGGGTGATCACCGAGCCGGCGCGGGAAGAGGCCCCGGGCGTGGGCTTCTACCTGACCGGCCCGGACGGGGAGTCCCTGGACTCGGTCGACCCGTACGAGTACCCGGCCTCGGCCGCGGATGCCTGTGCGGAAGCCGGCGACATGACGATCTACCTGTCCGGTGACGAGGTCTCGCAGGGCGGCGCCCTCGACATCACGGCCGCCGGCTTCTACCCGGACGAGACCGTGACGGTCACCCTGCACAGCACCCCGATCGTGCTCGGCTCGTTCATCGCCGACGCCTCGGGCGCCGTGGCCGGCACCGTCACCATCCCGACGGATGCCGAGGTCGGTGCGCACACCATCACCCTCGACGGTGTGACCAGTGGACTGTCCGTCTCGGCCGACATCTACGTGCTGGCCGCATCCGCCGGCGGCGGTGGCACCGGCGGTGGCGGTAGCTCCGGCGGCGGCAGCGGACCTGACCTGGCCGCGACCGGCGTCGACTCGCTCGGCATCGCCTCCTGGGGTGTCGGCCTGGTGCTCGTCGGCGGCGCCGCTCTGGCTCTGGCCCGCCGTCGGTCCGTCAGCTGACCTCGACCCGCTGATCTGACCGACAGCAAGGCCCTCGCAACGGCGGGGCACCGGATCTCCGGTGCCCCGCCGTTCTCGTTGACCCGGGATCACGGACCGGGATGACAGAGTGGGCCGGTGACCGAAAGCACCAGGAAGCACGGGCGGCACCGCGCCGGCCGACCCTGGTACGTCCGGATGGTCTCGTCGCCGGCGAAGTGGTGGAAACGGGCCGGGCTGGTCGTCGCCGTGCTGGTGCTGGCGCTGGTCGTCGACGGCCTGCTGATCCTCGGCCGGGTCCAGCACGTCGCCGTCCGTCTGGTCCCGCCCGCCTCCGGCACCACCTTCGTCATCGTCGGGTCCGACTCGCGGGCCGACATCCCGGCCGGCACGGCGCAGGACTCCTTCGGCGGGACGGTCGAGGTGCCGGGTGAGCGCGCCGATGTCGTCCTGGTCGTGCACACCACCGCGGACGGCCGGTCCACCACGCTGTCGGTACCGCGCGACCTGATCCTGCGCAGCGCCACCGGCGGCCCGATCCGGCTCGCCCTCACCCTGGACAGCGGACCGCAGGCGCTCACCGACGCGCTCTGCCGCTCCCTCGGCATCGGCATCGACCACCTCGCGATCATCGACTTCGCCGGGTTCGCCGCCGTGGTCGACGCCGTCGGTGGGGTCACCGTCGACATCCCGTACCCGTTGCGGGACAAGTGGTCCGGTCTGCAGCTCGACACCGCCGGCCGGCAGACGCTCAGCGGCGTCCAGGCTCTCGCCCTGGTGCGTTCGCGGCACGGTGAGCAGCTGATCGACGGGACCTGGGTGGCCGACAGCGAGGCGGCAGGGGCGGGGGAGCGGACCCGCTGGGCCGGCGTGGTGTTCGACGCGCTGCAGCAGTCCGCCCGGAACGCCCGGACCAACCCGCTCCGCCTGCAGCAGCTGGCCTGGACCGGCGCCGGCGTGCTGACCACCGACGACGGCACCGGGGTCTGGGATCTCGCGTCGCTGGCCGGGTCGACGGGGTCGCCTGTCGACCTGCCGTCCGCGCCGCTGAAGGGCGCGCAGCTCGGGCAGGTGATCACCGACGCCACCATGGCCACTCTGGAGGCGGCCGGGATCTCCGGCGGCTGCACGCCTCCGGCATAGGGCTCAGCCCGATCCGGCGCGCAGTCGGAGCGCATAGCCGGCGGTGACGGCGACCCCGTGATCGTCGTCGGCCGCCAGACCGTTCAAGATCCGGTCGGCCGCATGACCGGGGATCTCGGTGAGCGCCTGGGCGATGCGGCGCTTCACCGTGCTGTCGCCGGCGGGGATCGCGTGCTCGAACGCCGTCGTCACCTTCCCCGCGATGCCCGGATCTGCCGCCAGCGCGGCCAGGACATCGGCGGCGTCGACGTCGTCGATCCCGTCGAGCACCATGCCGACGAGAATGCCGACCACCGCGGGTCCGCCGCGACTGCCGAGAGCGAGGGCGGCCCGCCGGCGGATGTCGGCCTCGTCGTGGTGCAGCGCCTGCCGCAGCGGGTCGTCGGCGATGCCGTCGGGCAGTGCGGCAAGGGCTTCCACGGCTCTGCCCGCGACTGCGGGGTTGTCGGCGTCGAGTGCAGTGGCCAGGGCGGCCAGACCGCCGTCGCCGGAACGGGCGAGCGCCCAGCGGAGCGCTCCGGCCACGTTCGGCTCCTGCTCGGCGAGCACCGCCTCGGTCAGTGCCCCGGCGCTCCCGGCGTCGGAATCGGACACGGACAGCGCGGCGCGGAGCCGGTCGTCGGGGCGCTCGGATCCCAACGACCGCAGCAGGGCCACGGTCCGCAGCACGTCGTCCCACTCGGCCGGACCGCTGGCTCGGATCCGCTCCAGGCGGGTGAGCAACTCGGTCTCCGCGGCGATCCGGTCGCGGGTCCGTCGGAGCAGTGACTCCACCAGCTCCGACGGGACGAACCCCGGATCGTCCATCGCCCGCCCGACCTCGCGCAGCGACAGCCCCAGCGACCGCAGCCCCTCGATGTGCAGGATCCGGGCCAGGTCGCCCTCGGTGTACTCGCGATACCCGGCGCCGGTCCGGCCGTCCGGACGCAGCAGGCCCAGCGACTCGTAGTGGCGGAGCATGCGCGCGCTGACCCCGGACCTGCGGGCGACATCACCGATCAACACCGGACGATCATCCTCCGCCGGTCAGGTGCACCCGCTGCGCCTCCGAGACCGCGAACCCGGACTCCGGGTCCCGATGCAGGGCCCGGGTCGCCGCGGCGTGCTCCCGTACGGCTGGGTCCTGGTCGGTCAGGGCGAGATCGATTGCTGCGTCGGCATCCTCGCCGAGCACGACCAGCGCCCGACTCAGACTGCGCCGGGTCGACAGCTCGCCGCGTCCGAGTCGGCCGCCCAGGATCGTGGCCAGTGCGGAACGGCCGTCGTCGGGGACCAGGAGCACAGCGGTCCGCCAGGCCGCGGTCGCGACGGCGTCGTCCGGATCGGTGAGCAGTTCCTTGGTGATCGCCGGCCAGGCCCGGCGGTCACCGATCTTGCCGAAGGTGTGCAGCGCCTGGCTGCGTTCCTGGGAGGTCGGCGACCGGAGCGCGGTGAGCAGTCCGGGCAGGGTGACATCGGCGGGCAGTCGGGTCAACGCCCAGGTGAGCATCTCGCGCACCTGGAAATCGGGTTCGACGGCACACCGGGCAAGCAGCTCGCCGGCCGCCGACGGATCCGCGACGGTACCGATCGCCAGCGCCGCGCGCAGCCGCACCGACGGGTCGCCGTGGTGCAGGGCTGTTTCCTGGGTCCTGTCCGACATCGTTGACCACCTCCACCGGCAGTGAAGGCCTTGTCACCGTGTCAGGGTCAAGCCCGGATCAGCCCAGGGAGGTGGCGACCGCGACCGCCTGCTCCGAGGTCGGGCCGGGCTGCGGCACGAAGACGGTGCCGCGGTAGTAGGCGAGCTCGCGGATCGACTCCTTGATGTCCGCCAGCGCACGGTGCGCCATGCCCTTGGCCGGCTGGGAGAAGTAGACCTTCGGGTACCAGCGCCGGGTGAGCTCCTTGATGGAGGAGACGTCGATCATCCGGTAGTGCAGGTAGCCGTCCAGCTCCGGCATGTCCCGCGAGATGAACCCACGGTCGGTGCCGATCGAGTTCCCTGCCAGCGGCGCACTTCTCGCGTCCGGGACGTGCTGCTTCACATACGCCAGGACCAGTTGCTCGGCCTCCTGCAGGGTCACGGCCGACGCCCGCACCTCCTCGGTCAGGCCCGACTTCGCGTGCATCTCCTCGACCACCGGCGGCATCGCAGCGAGCTTCTCGTCCGAGGCGTGCACCACCACGTCGACGCCCTCGCCGAGGATGTTGAGGTTCCCGTCGGTCACCAGCGCGGCGATCTCGATGAGCGCGTCGTTCCCCAGATCGAGGCCGGTCATCTCGCAGTCGATCCACACCAGTCTGTCCGTCACCCCGCGACCCTATCGCCGCGCGGACCTCCCCCGGGCACCGACGCGTGCTTAGGGTGAGCCCAGCATCCCCTCCTCGGAAGGCCGGACGATGACCGAACCTGCTGCACCTGGGCGCGCCGCGGAGATCGCCGCGGGCTACCGGACCGACACCCCGGCGGTCGAGCTGGGGACGGTGGTGCTCGGAGGTCAGGTCGACCCGCAAGCCCGGGTGCGGATCCCGCTGGCGATGATGAACCGGCACGGGCTGGTGGCCGGGGCGACCGGCACGGGCAAGACCAAGACACTCCAGGTGATCGCGGAGCAGCTGGCCGACGCCGGCGTACCGGTGCTGCTGCCGGACATCAAGGGCGACCTGACCGGGCTCGCCACCGCCGGCGAGCCCGGCGCGAAGATCACCGCCCGGGCGGCCGAGACCGGGGCCGACTGGAGCGCCGCCGCCTACCCGGTGGAGTACTTCTGCCTGGCCGGCCAGGGCCCCGGTGTGCCGATCCGGGCGACCATCGACTCGTTCGGTCCGCTGCTGCTGTCCAAGGTGCTCGAGCTCAACGACACCCAGGAGTCCACCCTCGGCCTGATCTTCCACTGGGCCGACCAGCGCGGGCTGCCGCTACTGGACATCAAGGACCTGCGGTCGGTGATCATGCACCTGACCAGCGACGAGGGGAAGGCCGACCTGCAGGAACTGGGCGGGGTGTCCCGCTCGACGGCCGGCGTCATCCTGCGTGCGGTGACGAACCTGGAGGCCCAGGGCGGCGACACCTTCTTCGGCGAGCCGGAGCTGAAGGTGGCCGATCTGCTCCGGGTGGGTCCGGACGGTCGCGGCGTGGTGTCGCTGCTGGAGGTGGCCGAACTGCAGACCCGGCCGCAGCTGTACTCGACGTTCCTGATGTGGCTGCTCGCCGAGCTCTTCGAGGAGCTCCCGGAGGCCGGTGACCTGGACAAGCCGAAGCTGGTGTTCCTGTTCGACGAGGCGCACCTGCTGTTCGCGGACGCGTCGAAGGCGTTCCTGACGGCGATCGCGCAGACGGTGAAGCTGATCCGGTCCAAGGGGGTCGGCGTCTTCTTCTGCACCCAGCAGCCCACCGACGTGCCCGGGCCGGTGCTGTCCCAGCTCGGCGCCCGGGTCCAGCACGCGCTGCGCGCGTTCACCCCGGACGACCAGAAGGCGCT
Organism: Nakamurella alba; assembly: GCF_009707545.1. Lineage (NCBI taxonomy): Bacteria > Bacillati > Actinomycetota > Actinomycetes > Nakamurellales > Nakamurellaceae > Nakamurella > Nakamurella alba. The sequence continues at coordinate 1,240,457 of NZ_WLYK01000001.1, forward strand.
GGCCGCGACCGTGCGGACCTATCCGGTCACCGACGACTACGACCTGAGCAGCGCGCTGACCTCCCTGGGCATCGGCGAGGCGATCGTCACCGTGCTCGACGAACGTGGCGCGCCGACGCCGGTCGCCTGGACCCGGATCCGGCCGCCACGCTCCAGGATGGCACCCACCGACACCGCCGCGATCGACGCCACCGTGGCCGCGTCCCCGCTGCTGGCGACCTACGGCACCGCCGTCGACCGGGAGTCGGCCTACGAGATGCTGACCGGCCGGATCGCTGCTGCGGCAACGGAACCCGAGGCTGTTGTTGCTCCGGTTGCTGCCCCTGCCCCTGCCCCAGCCCCTGTTCCGGTGCCTGCTGCTCCAGTTCCCGCGGTCGCGGCCCCTGGGCCGGCGATCTCGGGAGATGCGCTGCCCCCGGTGGAGCTGCCGTCGCCGACCTGGGACAACCCCAACGCGACGACCTTCTACCCGGTCGCGCCTGATCCGTACGTGGCTCCTCCGGTGCCGTCGGCCGGTGGCGGTGGGTTGGGCGGGCTGCTCGGCAGTCCGGCGGTCAGCGCGTTCGTCGGTGCCTTCGGAGCGGCGCTCGGCGGGGCGATCGGCCGCTCGGTGAACGGCACCCGGCGGCGTCGCCGTCGCCGCTGAACGACCGGTACTTCACGCCCGCGGAACACCATCGGGTCCTCGTTCGTTCACGACACGAACGGACGACGCGACACGGAAGGTGCTGATAACGGTGTCCACGGTGATCTGGATCGTGCTGGGTGTGCTGATCGTGCTGGGCATCCTCTACACGGTGCGGCGGGGCGGGACCAACCGTGCCCAGGAACTGGCGGATGCCCAGGCCGAGGCGCGCCGCTGGGTCGAGCGGCTCGGCGGGCAGGTCTATGCCATCGACCCGGGCGACGACAAGGCCGCCCGGCAGGCGCTGGCCGACGCGTCCGAGCGCTACACCGCTGCCGGATCGCAGGTGGACCAGGCCACCTCGGTGCAGCAGTACCGGTTGGCCCAGCAGACCGCCTACGAAGGGCTCTACTTCATCGGCGCCGCGCGCACGGCGCTCGGTATGGACCCCGGCCCGGCCCTGCCGCCGATCCCCGGCCAGCAGCAGGCCGGCCAGGTCACCGAGGACCGCAGCGTCGAGGTCGAGGGTCACGGCTACGAGGCCTCCCCGCAGCCGTCCGACCGGACCCCGAACTACTACCCGGGTGGCATGGTCGCCGGAAAGCCGGTGCCTCGCGGCTGGTACTCCGAGCCCTGGTGGAAGCCGGCGCTGGTCGCCGGCGCCTGGGGCGTCGGCACCTACCTCGTCGCCTCCACCCTCTTCGCCGGCATGGCCGGGATGGGCGGCGCCTGGGCCTACGACGCCGGCTACGACCAGGGCCTGCAGGACGCCGGTGGCGACGGGTCGGGGGACTACGGATCCGGCGACGGCTCCGGTGACTACGGCGACCAGGGTGGGGACTACAGCGGCGGGGACTACGGCGGCGACTTCGGCGGGGGCTCCGACTTCGGTGGGGACTTCGGCGGCGGGGACTTCGGGGACTTCTGATCCCCGGAGCCGCCGCTCCGGCCGTTGGTGGGTGTGGGTTACGGTTCGCGGTCCACGATCGGGAAGCCGCGACCAGAAGGCGGGGACCTGCGCCGTTGGCGGGTGTGGGGTGCCCAAGCTGTAGTTCCCTGGCAGGACCGGGAACTGCGCAGGGACGAGGCGTGCGGAGTCGGCCGCTTGCGTTGTTGGGCGGCAGTTCTCGAGTTCCCGGGCCTTCTGCCTACAGTCCGTGTAGCTGAAAGGACCGTGACGGAAGAGAACCTCGGCTGACCCGGACCATTCGTTGGCCGGAAATCCGTCTGTCGCACGGATTTTCGGCCAACGAACGGAGCAACCGCGGTCCAGTCGGCGGCGGACCCGACCTCAGATCGGCTGGTTCACCGGGAGGATGACCAGGTCGCGGATCTGGACGTGACGGGGACGGGTGAGCATGAAGAGGACCGCGTCGGCCACGTCCTCGGAGCGGACGCCGTCACCGGAGGCCACCTTCGCGGCGATCTCCTCCTCGGAGGTCACCTGCCAGAGGTCGTTGAGCACGACACCCGGTGCCACGGAACCGATCCGGACCCCGGATCCTTGCAGCTGGCGGCGCACCCCGTGCACGAAGGCCTGCACCGCGTGCTTCGAGGCGGAGTAGACCGGCTCCCAGTGGATGGCCTGGTACCCGGACACCGAGCTGGTCACGACGATGTCGCCGGTCCCGGCGGCGCGCAGCGCGATGACCGCGGCCCGCACGGTCTGGATCAGGCCGGAGACGTTGGTCGAGATCAGCCGGTCGATGTCATCCGGCGCGCTGTCCCAGATGTCCCCGGGCAGGTACAGTCCGGCGTTCGCCAGCACGATGTCCAGGCTCCCCGCCGCACCGATCGCCGCGGCGACCAGCTTGTCACCCGCGTCGCTGGCCGAGATGTCCTGCACCACGACGTGTGTCGGTCCGGGAAGACCGGCGGCCGCGTCCCGCAGCTTCGACTCGGTGCGCCCGGCGAGCACCACGGTCGCGCCGGCCTCGGACAGCGAGCGGGCCGAGGCCAGCCCGATGCCCGAACCGCCGCCGGTGACGAGCGCGACCTTGCCCGAGAGATCTTCCTGCACAGCGAGAATCTCCCTCAGACGATCGAGTAGCCGCCGTCGATGACGACGGACTCACCCACGATGTACTTGGACACGTCCGAGGCCAGGAAGGTGACCAGGCCGTCGAGGTCGGCGGGCTCGCCCATGCGGCCCGCGGGCACCAGCGAGTTCCAGTACTTGCCGAGATCCTCGTTGGTCTCCAGGAACTGCTTGGTCATGTCGGAGCGGAAGTAGCCGGGGGAGATGGCGTTGACCCGGATGCCCTTCCCGATCCATTCGACGGCGAGCGAACGGGTCAGGTGGTCGACACCGGCCTTGGACACGTTGTAGGAGGCCTGCCGCTGCGGGATGTTGACCACGATCGCCGACATCGACGAGATGTTGACGATCGCCCCCGAGCCCTCGGCGGCGAAGACGGCGCGGGCGAAGGCCTGGCTGGTCAGGAAGGTGCCGGTCAGGTTGACGTCGAGCACCTTGCGCCACTCGGCGGCGGACACGTCGACCGAGTCGCCCCAGATGGTGATGCCGGCGGCGTTGACCAGGATCGACGGGGTGCCGAGCTCGGCGACCACGGTGTCGGTGACGGACTTCAGGGAGTCCTCGGAGGTCACATCGGTGACGAGACCGATGCTGCGGACGCCCTTCTCGGCGGCCAGCGCGGTCGCGCTCTCCGACACCTGGGGCAGCAGGTCCAGCAGGGCGACGTCCACGCCCTGCGACGCCAGCGCCGTGGCCATCTGCAGGCCGAGCCCGCGGGCCCCACCGGTGACCATGGCGACCTTGCCCTTGAGGTCCTCGTACATGCCGTTCTCTTCCTTAGCTCGGCCGGGCCGGCGGGGGTCCGCCGGTGCTCTGGTGTGCGGTGCGCACGGGGTCGGGGCCTGCAACGGATTGCGTGGTCCGACCACAGCGAACCCTAGTGGTCCGACCACAGCGGCGGAAGTGTCGGGGTGCGGCCTCCGGGGCGCGGCGGGCCTCGGCGGTTAGGTTGGCCGGGACGGGTGATCAGGTGGGTGCCCACCGTGACGAGGAGCTGATGGGCGGACGATGAGCGATCACGCGACGGCACGGAGGTCCTGGTACCGGCCGATGAACGGGCGGCGCCCGGACGAGTCGCACCGGGTGTCCACCCCGCTGGAGCTGCTGTTCGACCTCTGCACGGTGGTCGCGGTGGCCCAGGCGGCGCTCGCGCTCGAGGGCCAGCTGCACCACGCGCATGTCTGGTACGGCATCGGGTCCTTCCTGATGGTCTTCTTCGCCATCTGGTGGGCGTGGATGAACTTCACCTGGTTCGCCTCCGCTTACGACACCGACGACGTGCCCTACCGGGTCGTCGTGCTGGTGCAGATCGCCGGGTCGCTGGTGCTCGCCGCAGGCGTGGGGAACGCGGTGGAGAACGGCGATTTCACCGTGATCACCTTCGGCTACCTGGTGATGCGGCTCGGCACGGTGGCCCAGTGGCTGCGCGCGGCGGCCGGCGACCCGGTGCACCGCTCGACGGCACTGAAGTACGCGGCCGGGATCACCGTGGTGCAAGCAGGCTGGATGCTGCGGTTGTTGCTGCCCGACTCGCTGGGCGTGGCCTCGTTCCTGGTGCTGGTGGCGCTGGACCTGGCCGTTCCGGCGTTCGCCGAACGGGGCAACACCACGCGCTACCACCCGCACCACATCGCCGAGCGGTACGGACTGCTGACGGTGATCGTGCTGGGGGAGGCCGTGCTGGCGGCGACCGTCGCCGTCCGCACGGGGATCGACGAGAGCGACTCGCCCGGCTCGTTCATCGGTCTCGGCGCCGCGGCGCTGGTCATCCTGTTCGCGCTCTGGTGGCTGTACTTCGACCAGGACACCGACACCCACCGGCTGGCCGGGCTCGGCAGCTCCCTGCTCTGGGGCTACGGCCACTACTTCGTCTACGCCGCCGGCGCGGCCGTCGGGGCGGGTCTGGCCCTCTCGGTGACCTACGACCTCGAGCACGCCGCGCCCGCGGCGGAGGGGGAGCACCTGCTCACCTCCGCCATCGCGGCCGGCGCGGTGACCGTGCCGATCGCCGTCTACCTGCTGTCGCTGGCCGCGCTACGGCTCGGCGCGCTGCAGGACCGGCGGGTCCGGATCGTCGTCCCGGTCGCCGCCGTGATCGTCCTCGCCTGCACCTTCACCGGTGCACCGGTCCATCTCGCCGCCGGCGTCCTGCTGCTCACCGTGGTGGCGGAGGTCGCACTCACCCGTACCCGAGTCCCGTCCTGAATCCGGAGTCCCGCATGACATCTCGCCTTCGCCGCCCGATCCGCGCAGTCGTCGCCGCGTCCGTGTCGCTGGTCGCCGCACTGCTGCCACCGATTGCGGCGGCCGCGACACCGGCGCCGGCACAGGCGGCGGCGGGGTACTTCACCGAGGTCCCCGCCACCCAGGTCAACGGCTCCGGGTACGTGCCGATCATCGGCGACTTCGGTGGCGGACCGACCGACGACATCCTCTGGTACGCCTACGCCGGCGGCACCAGCCACCTGTGGCGCTCGCTCGGCAACGGTGCGTTCACCTCGACGTCGATCCCGATCGCCGGTGCCGGGTACGGCATCTCGGTCGGCGACTTCGTCGGCGACGGCCGGGACGAGATCATCTGGACCCCGCCGAAGAAGGGCGCGGCGGCGTCGATGTGGCGGTTCGACATCGCCGGCCGGACCTACGCCACCACCCGTGTCGACACCACCGGCTGGACCAGCACGCCGCGTCCGATCACCGGGAACCGGGCCGGGATCAAGACCGACCTGTTCCTCGACGGCGGATCGGCCGGCACCAGCCGCATCCTGAGCTACACCTGGCCGGCCGGTGGAGCGCTGACCGTGGCGAGCCGGACCGTGACCCGCCCGGCCGGGCTCTCGCCGACGGCCGGTGACTTCGACGGCAACGGCCGCGCCGACATCCTCTGGACCGGGCCCGGCACCGGCGATCTCATCTGGTTGGGCATCCCCACCTCCACCGGCTCCACCCGGTTCCGCGCCGACCCGGCGCCGATCATCGGCAACTACGTGGCGATCGCCGGGGATCTCGACGACGGCGCGGCCGACGACGTCCTGTTCCTCGGCAGCGGGACCACCGCCAACGTCTGGACCTTCGCCACCGACGGCAGCCACACCTCCCGCAAGGCCCGGCAGCCCGACGCCTTCATCGAGGGCGTGCTGCACACCACCGGCAGCGACGTCCTGCTCACCCGCGACGACGCCGGCGCCGTCGGGCTGTGGCGGTTCAACGGCGGGTCGACCGTGGTGCCGACGGGCAACGCCGCCAAGCCGTCGCCGTACCGCGCCGCGATCGGCGCCTTCACCGGCAACGGCACGGTGTCGTCGGTGCTGTGGTGGGCGCCGGGCAGCACCCCCGAGCGGATGTTCCTCGGGCGCAGCTGATCTCAGACCGGCGCACCCACCGTCACATCAGGATCTCGCCGCCGTCGACGACGAGGCCGGAGCCGGTGACGAAGGAGGCGTCGGTGGAGAGCAGGAAGAGGATGGCGGCGGCGAGCTCCTCGGGCTCGGCGACCCGGCCCTGCATGTTCCGGTCGGCGGACATCGCGGCGCCGGCGGCGTAGTCGCCGTTGCCACGCGCCGTGTACAGCGGGGTGGTCATTCCGCTGCGGGTGCGGCCGGGGATCACCACGTTGACCCGGATGTCCGGCGCCAGGTCCAGGGCGATCTGCTGGGTGAAGCCGATGACGGCGGCCTTGGCGGCGCCGTAGGCGAAGTTGCCCGGCTGTGCGGTGAGCGCCGCGATCGAGGCCACGTTCACCACCGCCCCGGAGCCGGACGCCCGCAGCGCCGGGGCCGCGGCCTGGGTCACCAGGAAGGCCCCGCCCGCGTGCACATCCATGGTGCGGCGCCAGGTGTCGTAGCCGTAGGTGTCGAAGTCGCCGAAGTCGACGTGCCCGGCGGCGTTCAGCACGCCGTCGATCCGGCCCAGCTGCGCCACGGCCGCGTCGACGGCGGCACGCACCGAGTCCTGGTCGGAGACGTCCGCGGCGAGGCCGATCGCGCCCGGCAGCTCCGCGGCCGCGGCGTCGGCACGGGCCTGGTCCAGGTCGACCACCGCGACCCGGCCGCCCTCGGCGGTCCAACGGGTCGCCGCGGCCTGCGCGATACCGGAGGCGGCTCCGGTGGCGAACAGCACGCGGTCGGTGAACCTGCCGGGAAAGATGTTCATGGGACTCCGCTCTCGGATCGTGGGGCGACGGTGCCAATCTGCCGATCGGTTGGTAGCTTAACCCCATGATCGGGATCGACGAGCTGCGGGCCGAACTGCTCGCCACCGAGCTGCCGGACGGCGAGTTCCGGATCGAGGGCTACGAGTCGTGGCTGTTCACCGACTGCACGGCTGCCACTCCGGACGTGCGGTCCGCGCTGGCCCCCGGCACGGCGCATCCGATGCTGATGTTCGTCGCCGGGATGCGCGGGGTCGGCTACACCGTCGAGGGGCTGTTCGCCCTCGCCCATTGCGCCATGGAGGACGGTCCGATGATCGCCGGCACGGACGTGCGACAGCTCCGGGGGCTGCGGGTGGGGGAGACGGTGACCGTGTCCAGCCGGATCACCGCGGTGGACCGGAAGTCCGGCCGCAGCGGCACCTTCGACCTGCTCACCGTCGAGCACGGCATCACCGCCGCCGACGGCGAACCGGTCGGCACCCTCGTCGACACCCTGATGTGCCCGCGCGGCGGTGCCCGGTGATCGACGGAGAGGTCGCGGTCGGCACCCGGCTGCCGGAGTGGCGCCCCGGCCTGGTCTCCGCGGAGCGGATGAAGACGATGGCCGCACTGCTGCGCGACCCCAACCCGATCCACTTCGACCCGGAGGTCTGCCGGGAGCTGGGGATCGGCGACCGGGTGGTCAACCAGGGCCCGCTCAATCTCTCCTACGTCCACAACCTGCTGCTCGCCTGGACCGGTGACGCCGCCGCCGTCCGGCGACTGACGGTGCGCTTCGCCGGCCGGGTGCTGGCCGGCGATGTGCTGGTCGCCACCGGCGTCGTCACCCGGATCGCGGCCGAGGGCGACCTGCGGGTCGCCGGGTGTGCCGTCGAGCTCCGCAGTGAGGACACCGGTGCGGTGCTGGTGACCGGCACGGCCGAGGTCCTGCTGCCCGGCTGAGCCCCGCCGGATCACCTGCCGGCCGTCCCGGGTTTCCCTGCGCCCCCTTGCCCGGTGTGGTCTGCGTCGCTACAGTGAACCACCAAACAACCGGTAGATAAGTGTTGTTGGTCAACAGTCTGGTCAGAGCCGACCTCAGGAGGAACAGTGATCGGATCGCCCGCTTCCCGACAGCACATGCGTTGGGGTGCAGTGGTCATCGCAGCAATGGTGGGCCTCACGGCCTGCGGGACCGGGAGCTCGGCCGAGTCGGGCGGTGGCGCCTCCGCAGCTCCGGCGACGGGCCTGCCCTCGGTGGTCAAGGTCGTCGCCACCACACCGTCCACCGGGGTCATCGCCTACGCGGGCGTCGCCGCCAACCAGGGCTTCGAGATGGCGGTCAAGGAGATCAACGAGCAGAAGTTCCTCGGTGACACCACGATCGACCTCACCCTGCAGGACACCCAGGCCAAGTCGCAGATCGCGGCCACCTTCGTCTCCCAGGCCGTGGCGAACAAGGAGATCTCGGCGATCTTCGGCGCGCCGGAGGGCTCCTCGGCGCAGGCCCAGGCGCCGGTCGCGCAGCAGGGCAAGATCCCGATCATCTTCACCCAGGCCGGTGTGCCGGGCGTCGTCATCGGTGACTACACCCACCGGATGAACCCGCTGATGGGCAGCTACTACCAGGCGATCGGCAAGTACCTCAAGGACAGCGGCTGGAAGTCGATCGGCATCATCTACACCGCCGCGTCCGCCAGCATCGTCGAGGTCGGCGAGAACGTGCTGCCCAAGCTGGCAGCCGATGCCGGGATGACCGTCACCGGTTCGGTGACCACCCAGGCCACCACCCAGGACTTCAGTGCCCCGATCTCGCAGATCCTCGGCGGGAACCCGGACGGCGTCGCCATCCTGCTCACCGGCGCGCAGAACGCGACCGCGATGACCCAGCTCCGCCAGGCCGGCTACACCGGCGAGGTGGTCGGCAACCCGGCGGCCACCGACACCCTGGCCCCCGCCGGTGAGGCCGGCGCCGGAATGGTGTGGCCGATCGAGTACAACTGGGCCGAGAAGAGCGAGGCCAACCAGAAGTTCGTCAAGGACTTCGACGCCGCGTACGGCCGGTCGAACCCGCTGCACAACTCGGCCGAGGCCTACGACGCCATGTGGATGTTCGCGAAGGCGCTCAAGGCCGCGAACAGTGCCGATCGGCAGGCGATCGAGAACGCCATCCTGGAGCTGGAGAAGACCCCGTGGTCCGGTGTGCTCGGTTCCGACATCCCTTGGGTCGACCACTCGCTGGAGATCCCCGGGCTGGTCGTGAAGTGGAACGGGACCTCGGACGAGATCCTCTACACGGCCGCGGAGGCCGCGGGCAAGTGACCCGACAGCCGTTGCCGCACCGCCACTCCGACCACACCACCACCGGCGAAGGAGGGAACCGACCGTGCTCACCGATCTGATCAGTGCCCTCACCCTCGGCTCCGTCTACCTGCTGTTCGCGCTGGGCCTGAGCCTGGCGTGGGGCACCATCGGCATCCTGAACTTCGCGCACGGCGCGATCTTCATGTTCTCCGCGTTCACCGGCTACCTGCTGGTCAGCCATGTTGCGCTGCCGATGATCGTGCTGGTGCTGATCGGAGTGGCGGTCGGCGCGGTGATGTCCGTCGGTGTGCACGTGATCGCCTACGAGCAGATCATCAAGCGCGCCAAGGACATGCAGGCCGCCGAGATGCAGATCCTGATCGGCGGCATCGGCATCGCCAGCATCCCGCTGGCCCTGGCCCAGCGGGAGACGGAGAGCAACCCGTTCGGCTTCACCGGGACCACCCACCAGGTCAAGCTGTTCGTGCTCGGCGACGTCCGGATCACCGACGTGCAGATCATCATCCTGCTCACCGCCCTGGTGCTGGGCACCGGCGTGGCCCTGTGGCTGCGCCGGGCCCGGGCAGGCCTGGCCCTGCGCGGGATCGGCGTCGACGCCGAGGTGGCCGGGATGATGGGGATCGACCGCCGCCGGTTCGCGATCCTGACCATGGCCGTCGCCGGCGGCATGGCCGGGCTGGCCGCGGTGCTCTTCACCTTCAACCTCGGCGCGATGATCCCGGAGAGCGGCGACACCCTGATGATCAAGGCCTTCGCCGTGATCATCCTGGGCGGTGTCGGCAGCACGCTCGGCGTGGTGGTCGGCGCCTACTTCCTCGCGTTCGCCGAGACCGGCATCCTGACCTACACCGGTGGCACCTGGGTGGACGCGGTGTCCTTCGGACTCATCCTGGTCGTGCTGCTGCTGCGGCCCAACGGCCTGTTCGGCCGGAAGGTGGTGCGGCGCACGTGATCCAGTGGTTCGACGCCAATATCATCCTGATCCAGACCACCGCGGTCTCCATCGTGCTGGCGCTGAGCGTGCAGTTCCCGATGCGCTGCGGGGTGTTCTCCTTCGGCGGCATCGGGGCGTTCGGCCTCGGTGCCTATACCGGCGCGCTGCTGATCATCCACCAGGACGTGTCGCCGTTCCTGGCGGTGGCCGCCGCGACCCTGGTCGGCGCGGTGGTGAGCCTGGCCCTCGGGGTGCTGGTGCAACGATTGCGGGGCCTCTACCTGGCGATGTCGACCGTCGCCTTCTGTCTCATCATCACCGTGCTGGCCACCAACGGCGGCACGCTCACCGGCGGCGCCAACGGCCTGTTCGGCGTGATCACCACCTTCGGTGTGGTCGAGATGTGGTCGCTGGTGGTGGTTGTCGTCGCGCTGGTCGCCGCGACCGAGCACGGCAAGCTGGCCCGGCGGATCGCCGTGGTCCGCGACGACCCGGAGCTGGCCTCCTCGATCGGCATCAGCAACGGCTTCTACCGGCTGCTGGCCTTCGGCGTGAGCGGCGCCCTCGGCGGCTGCGCCGGCACGCTGAGCGTGCTGGTCCGCACCACCGTCAGTCCGGCCGAGATCGGTTTCCCGCTGGTGGTCCTCGCCCTGACGATGATCATCGTCGGTGGCGCCCGCTCCTGGAAGGGGGCGGTGATCGGAGCGGTGATCTTCACCTGGCTGCCGGAGATCCTCACCTTCGTCGGCGAGTGGCAGGCGGTCATCTACGGTTTCGTCGTGGCGATCGCGGTCATCTGGTTCCCGCGCGGCATCTACGGCCTGTTCGTGGACGCGGCCCTGCGCCGCGGGCAGCGGCGCCGGGCGGCGACGACCGCACCCGCAGCCCTGGCGGACGCCGCCGGCGACGCCGCGGTACCCCAGCTCGTCCCGGACCAGGCAGGTGAGAAATGAGTGCCACCACCGAGGCGCCGCAGCGCACCGACGTGGTGCTGCGCGGCACCGACGTCGCCGTGCACTTCGGCGGCGTGAAGGCGGTCGACGGGCTGTCCTTCGCGCTCGAGACCGGCCGCATCTTCGGCATCCTCGGCCCGAACGGGTCCGGCAAGAGCACGCTGTTGGCGGCCATCACCCGGCTGATCCCGCTGACCCGCGGCCGGCTGGAGATCGACGGCCAGGACCTCGGAGCGCTCAAACCGGCGAAGCTGGCCGGACTGGGTGTCGCCCGGACCTTCCAGACCGTGCGGCTGCAGCAGGAACTCACCGTGCGGGAGAACATCCAGCTCGGTGCCGACAGTCGGTCGACCCGCGCGGGCAGCGTACGCACGGGCGTGGACGAGGCGATCGCGCGGACCGGTCTGCAGGGTCTGGAGGAGCACCTGCCGGGTGAGCTGTCCTACGGCACCCAGCGGCGCGTGGAGATCGCCCGGGCACTGGCGATGTCGCCGCGGCTGCTGCTGCTCGACGAGCCGACCGCCGGGATGAACAAGACCGAGCGGGCCGAGATCTCCACACTGCTGCGGGAACTCCGCGCGGAGGGACTGACACAGCTGCTGGTGGAGCACGACGTGCAGATGATGGTGGAGACCTGCGACCACATCCTGGCGATGAACTTCGGCAAGCTGATCGCCGAGGGCACGCCCGGTCAGGTGGTCCGCAACGAGGCCGTCCAGGACGCGTATCTGGGCCGGAAGTGGCGGGACAATGCTGGAGATCGCTGAACTGTCGGTCTGCTACGGCCGGGTCGAGGCCGTGCGCGGGGTGAGCATGACCGTCACCCCGGGCCGGGTCACCCTGGTGCTCGGCGCGAACGGGGCGGGCAAGACGACGACCCTGCGTTCGGTGGCCGGGCTGCACCCGCCGGCCGGTGGCCGGGTGGTGCTGGAGGGTCAGGAGATCCAGACCCGGCCGGTGCACAAGGTGGCCCAGGCCGGTCTGGTGCTGGTCCCGGAGGGCCGCCGGGTGTTCGGCTCGCTCTCGGTCGAGGAGAACCTGCAGCTCGGCGCCTTCACCGCGCCGAAGAGCGAGGTGGCCGGCGGACTCGAGCGGGTGTACTCGATGTTCCCGATCCTGCGCGAGCGGCGCAACGGCCCGGCCGGCCTGCTGTCCGGCGGCGAGCAGCAGATGCTCGCCTTCGGCCGGGCCTTCATCTCGAAGCCGAAGTACATGCTGCTGGACGAGCCGTCGATGGGGCTGGCCCCGACCATGGTCGAGACGGTGCTGAGCAGCGTCCGGGTGTTCGCCGACGAGGGCATCGGTGTGCTGATGGTCGAGCAGAACGCGGAGGCCGGCCTCGAGGTGGCCGACGACGTGGTGGCGATGACCCGTGGCGAGGTGAGCTTCAGCGGGTCGGTGGACACCGCGCGGGACAACTCCGCGGTGCTGCTGGCGTTCCTCGGCGAGGGCGCGCTCACCGAGCACTCGTGAGCCGGTTCCCGACATGAGACTCGGTTTCCTGGTCGACACCGACGACCGGATCGCCTACGGTGCCAGGGGTTCCGCGCAGGACGCGGTGCTCGCGATGGAGGGGATGATCGCCGAGGCGGTCGCCGCCGAGCAGGCCGGCTTCCACACCCTGGCCGTCCCGGACCGGCACGGCATCGCGGACTGCGCCTTCCCCGGGCCGGAACAGCTGCTCACCGTGCTCGCCAGGGAGACCGAGCGGGTGGCCATCGGGTCGTTCACCCTGGTGTCGACGCTGACCCATCCGCTCAAGGTCGCCGAACAGCTGGCGGTGGTCGACCAGCTGTCGCGGGGTCGGCTGTTCGTCACCGCCTCGCGTGGCTTCCTGCCGTCCTTCTGGGACCAGTTCGGCGCGCCGCAGGACCACCTGCTGGGCCGGTACACCGAGGCGCTCGCGCTGTGGCGGGCGGCGATGCCGGGGGAGCGGTTCGACTTCCACGGCCGCTACTGGGACACCACGAACGGACTGCTGGCCCCACCGCCGTACCAGCCCGGTGGCTGGCCGATCTGGGGCGGCGGCAACGTCTCCCCGGCGGCGATCGCCCGGGCCGCGGACCTCGGCGATGCGTGGACGTGCGACAACGGGCCGCTGGACCTGGCCACCTGGAACCGGCACGTCGGTGTCTACCGGGAGCGGGCGGAGGCCCTGGGCAAACGGCCGTACGTGGTGCTGCTGCGGGACGCCTGGGTCGCCGATACGAACGAACAGGCCATGGCCGAGTTCGGCGGGCACCTGCTCAAGGAGGTGCGCTTCTACCTGCGGAAGGGCACCTACGCGCACCACCCGGGTTTCACCGAGCCGGACGACGCCACCGTCGAGAACCTCTTCGACCATGTTGTTGTCGGCGATCCGCAGCGGTGCCGGGACCAGATCGAGCGCTTCCGCACCGAGTTCGGGGTGGACCAGGTGATCCTGCGGCCGCGGTTCCCCGGGGGTCCGGACCGGACCAGGGTGCTGGAGCAGATCGCCCGCCTGGGCGCAGAGGTGGTGCGCCCGGTGCAGGAGCGGTTCCCGGCCCCCGACCACCCGGCGGTGCCGATCGGTGCCCGCTGGTGAGCCCCACAGGTTCGGGGACGTCGCTGATCACCGAGCCGGACCGGCAGCACACGACGACGGTGGCCGGTGCCCGGGTGCGGTGGATGTCCTGGGGCGAGACGTCCCTGCCGCCGGTCGTGTTCGTGCACGGCGGCGCGGCGCACGCCTGGTGGTGGAGCTGGACCGTGCCGCAGCTGGCCGACCGGTTCCACGTGATCGCCCTCGACCTGACCGGGCACGGCGACTCGGACCACCGGCCGGACTACACGTTCCACCTCTGGGCGCAGGAGGTGCTGACGGTGGCCGCGGTCGCCGGAGGCGGGCGGCCACCGGTGCTGGTCGGCCACTCCATGGGCGGTCTGGTCACCGCACTGGCCGCCGCGGTGGCCGACGTCCCGCTCGACGGTCTGGTGGTGATCGAGAGCCCGCTGGGCCCCGTCGCACAGTCCGCCACCCGCGATTCCGACGCGCTGCTGGCCCGCGAGAAGCGGTATCCCAGCGTGGAAGTCGCGGTGTCCCGGTTCCGGCCGGTGCCGCCGCAGGAGGACAACCTGGACTGGGCGGTGCGGTTCATCGCCGAGCGCAGTGTGCGGGACCGCGGCGACGGCTGGGGCTGGAAGTACGACCAGCGGATGTTCTCCCACCACCCGGCGGACCGGCCGGACGAACTGCTGGCCACCCTGGCACTGGTCCGGTGCCGGCTCGCGGTGATCAACGCCGGCCGGTCGGCCGTGGTCGACGACGACGCGCACCGCCGGTTCCTGGCCGCGGCGGTCGACCGCCAGGCCGACCACGGTCCGATGACCGTGCGCCGGATCGAGGACGGCGGGCACCATCTCATGTTCGACCGGCCGGCCGAGCTGCTCGCCGAGATCGAGCGCGTGCTCGAGGCCTGGCGGGCCTAACGGACCACGGTCCGCTGACCGTCCCAGTGCACCCGCCCGGCCAGCACGTCCTCGAGGGTCTCGGTGCCGCGCGGGCGGTTCCAGTCGTGCACGGTCTCGGCGAGCTGGATCAGCGTGCCGAACCCGCTGCGCGGCCGGATGTAGACCTCCCGCCACTCCGGGTCGGTGAGGTTCGGGTCGACGACCTCGTAGCCCAGCCCGGTGAGCTCGGCGGCTGCCTGCTCGACATCCGGCACCAGCAGCGTCATGTGGTGGAAGCCCTCGCCGAACCGGTCGAGGAAGTGGTGCAGGTGGCATTCCGGCGTCACCGGGGTGAGCAGCTCCAGCCGCCGGCCGCCCAGCATCAGCTGGATGGTGCGCATCCCGCGGTCGTCGTCGTCGGCGCCGTGCACGAACTCACCGCCCAGCACGTCGATGTACAGCCGGACCGCGTCCGGCAGGGACCGTACGACGATGCCGACGTGGTCGAAGGACAGGATCTTCATGTTGGCTCCCGGTGCTGGTGCTCCGCTGGTCATTCTCTACCTATTGGTTGGTAGAATACCGACATGGATTTCCAGGTCGGTCTCCCGGGTCAGATCATGCCGCCGGCGGACGCCGCCGTGAAGTACGCGAAGAAGGCCGAGGCCGACGGGTACGACGCCGTCTGGTGGCCGTGCCACCTCATGGGCTGGCACCCGGAGTCGGTGTGGACCGAGGACCTGACCCCGCTGGCGGCGACGCAGCCGAATCCGAACACCTGGCTCGACCCGCTGACCATGATGGCCGCCGTCGGCGCGCAGCTGGAGCGCGCCCGGGTGGGTGTGGTGGTCACCGATCTCATCCGGCGGCACCCGGCACAGCTGGCCAACCAGCTGCTGACGCTCGACCACGTCACGCGTGGCAAGGCGATCCTCGGCCTCGGGTCGGGAGAGCAGCTCAACATCGGCCCGTACGGGCTGCCGTGGGACAAGCCGGTGGCCCGACTGTCCGAGGGGCTGGACGTGCTCCGGCTGTTGATGGAGAACGACGGCCCGGTGAACTACGAGGGGAAGTTCCACCGGCTGCGCAATGCCGTGGTCGGCCTCCGCCCCTACGGCGACCGGATGCCGGAGATCTGGACCGCGGCACACGGCCCCCGGATGCTGCAGCTGACCGGTCGCAAGGCCGACGGCTGGTTGCCCACCAAGATCACCACCGACGAGTACCGCACGCACCTGGCGACGATCCGGGCCGCGGCGAAGGACGCCGGCCGGGACGTGGAGCACTTCACCCCGGGCATGCTCGGCTACTTCCTGGTCGCTCCGGACGAGGCCACCCTGCAGCGGCTCACCGAGCATCCGTTGGTCCGCGCGCTGTGCATCCTGCTGCCCGGAGAGGTGTTCCGGAACCTCGGCTACGAGCCGCCGCTGGAGGGGGCCGGGTCCGGCTTCCACGACTTCATCCCGACCGAGTGGGGGCGGGAGAAGATGCTCGCCGCGATCGACCGCATCCCGCCGGAGGTGGTGCGGCACTACGCCTTCTGCGGCACGCCCGAGCAGATCGTCGAGCAGATCCAGGGGTACAAGGCGGCCGGCCTGCGGCACCTGATCATGTGGAACATCACCGCGTTCGGTGATCCGTCGCTGGCCGGCTACAGCTTCCGCGCCTCCAATCAGATCCGGGCGGCCCTGCAGTCCTGAGACCACAGGGCCGCCCGGGCCCCGCACCGGCGGTGTCAGACCTGCAGGCCCGCGTCGGCACCGGCGTTGATCGCGGAGACGAAGTCGGCCGGACGGTGGGCGTCGCCCAGCACCAGCACCTCGCGGGCATCGCCGGTCAGGGCGTCGGCGAGCAGGTTCCCACCCGGCCGCCAGCCGATGGCCAGCGCCACCAGGTCCGCCGGCACGGCGTGCAGCACCCCGTCGGCGTCCTCGTAGTGCACCGCATCGGCCTCGATCGCGACCACCTTGGACGAGGTCAGCACCCGCACCCCGGAGGCCCGCAGGGCTTTGAGCAGGTACCGGCGGGTGATCGCCTCGATGCCCTGCCCGATGGTCGGCCGCATCTCGATGATCGTGGCGGTGCCACCGCGCTCGACGACCGACTCGGCCGTCTCGCAGCCGGTGGCGCTGCCGCCGACGACCACGACGCTGCTGCCCGCCGGGATCGGCACCTGCTCGCGCAGCACCAGCTGGGCGTCGTGCACGTGGGCCGCCGAGATGCCCGGGATGGGCGGCACCACCGGGTCGGCCCCGGTCGCGACGATCACCACGTCCGGGTCCTGCTGCTGCACCACCGCGGCGTCCACCGGGGCGTCCAGGTGCACGTCGACGCCGAGCCGGTGCATCTGCGCCGCCTGGAAGTCCCGGAACCGCAACACCTCCCGCTTGCTGGGGGCGGTGCCGGCCACGTCGAGCTTGCCGCCGAGCAGGCCGGAGCGTTCGAAGAGCGATACCCGGTGGCCACGCAGCCGGGCGATCCGGGCGGCCTCCATCCCGGACGGCCCGCTGCCGACGACCATCACCCGGCGCGGGGCCGGGGTGGGCAGCATGGTCCAGGTGCGTTCCCGCCCGGCCTCGGGGTTGACCGAGCACCGGGCCCGCTCGCCGCGGCCGACCAGGTCGACACAGGCGTTGCAGGCGATGCACGGGCGCAGGTCGTCCAGCCGTCCGGTGCGGACCTTCTCCGGCCAGTCCGGCTCGGCGATGAGAGTGCGCCCCAGCAGGACGATGTCGGCGGCACCCTCGGTCACGGCACGGGCGGCGAGCTCCGGGTCGTCGAGCCGGCCGACGGTGATCACCGGGATGTCCACCGCGGCCCGCACCTGGGCCGCGTACGGGACCATGTAGCCGCGGTCCATGAACATCGGGGCCAGGGTGTACTGCAGGCTCTGCCAGGTGCCGGCCGACACGCTGATCGCCGACACCCCGTCGCTCTCCAGCCAGCGGCTGACCTGGACGGCGTCCTCGATGCCGGAGCCGCCGGGCAGCTCGTCGGCGCCGTTGATCCGCCAGACCAGCGGCACCCCGGGCCCCACCCGGGCGGTGATGGCGCGGGCGATCTCCCGGCTGAACCGGGCCCGGCCGGCGAGATCGCCGCCGTAGCCGTCGGTCCGCACGTTCGCGGTGGGCGAGAGGAAGTTCGACGGCAGGTAGCCGTGCGCACCGTGCACCTCGACGAAGGTGAAGCCGGCCCGCACCGCCCGCTCCGCCGCATCGGCGAAATCACTGATGATCACCGCGATCTCGTCCTCGGTGAGAGCGTGCGGCACCGGGGCGTGCGAGTTCAGCGGGACCGCCGACGGCGCCACCACCGGTCCGTGCACCACCTGCCGGCCGGGGTGCATCAGCTGCACCCCGACGGTGACGTCGTACGGTGCCAGCGCCGCCAGCAGCCGGACGAAGCCGTCGAGGTAGCGGTCGTCGGACAGCCGGGGTTCCGGCCCGACGGTGTCGGCGGACACCAGACAGCCCTCGACCGCGATGCTGCCGACGCCGCCCTGCGCGCGGCGCACGTAGTAGGCGATGGTGTCGTCGGTGATGTACCCGTCCTCGTCCAGGCAGGTGCCCATCGGCGCCATCACCAGCCGGTTGCGCAGGGTGAGCGGGCCGAGCCGGACGGGTTCGAAAAGTACGGCGGTGTCGGTCATCCCGCGGCTCAGTAGTGCACGGTGTCGGCGTAGGCCGGCAGCCGGCGACCCAGCACCGCCTCGGCGGTGGTGATGCCGGAGCGGGCGGCCTTGTCGATGCCGATGCCGCGGGCCCGGGTGGTGTCGCCGGTCAGCCACAGCCCCTCGAGGCCGCGGACCAAGGCGTCCGGCCGGGACGCGCCGACGGTACCGGGCTTGCAGATGACGCCGTAGTTGGTGACGGTGTGCGGCTTCTTCCATAGCAGCGCGTTCTTCGCGGCGGGCATCATCTCCTCGATGTCGGCCCACAGCTCGGCGTACTTGCGGTCCAGCCAGGCCCGGTCGCCGTAGCTCTCGGTGGCGTCGAAGGAGGCACCGACGCAGGTGAGGTACTCGCCCTCGGGGGAGACCGACGGGTCGTAGCCGGTGAAGTTCAGCGTGAACCCGGGCAGCCCGCAGCGCGGGGTCGACATGAACGACGCCATCTCCCGCTCGGTCATCCCGATCACCGGCTCCTTGGCGGCGATCCAGTAGCCGATCCAGCAGGCCCGGTTCTTGTTCTCCGCGAGGAAGTTGATCCGCGCCTCCAGGTCCCAGGGCAGCACGCCGGGCTCGAACATCTTCGGCAGGTTCCAGACGGGGACGCTGTTGACCACGTGGTCGGCCGGGATGAACTCCCCCCGGGAGTGGCCCTTCTCGGGCTTCAGCAGCACCCCGCGCACCTGCCGGTTCTCCACGACGACCTTGTCGACCTTGGCGCCGAGCCGGATCTGCCCGCCGAGACCGGAGTAGGCGGCGACCATCTCGTCCCAGACCTTGTTCCAGCCGCCCATCGGCCAGAACGAGTACCCGGCCGTGCGCTTGAGGCTGTAGTGCAGCTTGCGGGCGTACAGGTTCTCCGAGGCGGAGTGCTCCCAGTGCTTGGTGGTGATCTGCTCGAGCACCGAGATCGCCTCCCACACCAGGAAGGCGCCCTCCTCGTCGGTGTACCGGGACATCCACTCGCGCAGCGAGAGGTGGTCCAGGTTGTCGATCTCCGAGTACTCCATCTCCATGAGCGCGTTGATGCAGCGCTTGAGACCGGCCTTGCCCTCGGTGCCGTAGTAGTCCTGGATGTGCTGCCAGCGGCCGTTGTCCCAGAACGGCATCGAGTCGCTGCGCTCGCTGTGCACCAGCTTCACGCCGATCTCCTGGCACACCGCGGTCAGGCTGTCGCCCGGGTCCTCGACGAGGTGCGAGCCCAGGCCGATCTGGTGGCCCTTGTACTCGTACTCCATGGCGCGGCCGCCGAGGAAGGTGTTCTTCTCCAGGATGGTCACGTTCATGCCCTGGCCGGCCAGGATGGCGGCGGTGACGAGGCCGGAGGTGCCGGCGCCGATCACGATGACGTCGTTGGACAAGGTGCAGCTGCCTTTCGGGAGTCTGTCGGGGTCGGTGCTGGTGCAGCTTCGGGGCTCAGGCGCGGGCGGCCTTGACCTGCTTGATGACGGCGTGCGAGTCGTACCAGGTGGACAGCCGGCTGATCCGGCCGTCGACCAGGTCGAAGACGTCGACGGCGGTGAAGAGGATCGGCGTGCCGCCGTGCAGCTTGCCGACGAAATCAATCTCCACCACGAGGGTGTCGCCGTCGCCGATCACCCGGGTCGGGGTGTCGACGTGCTCGGCGTACCCGGACAGCACCCGCGGGAAGTACTCCAGTACCGCGTCCCGGCCGTCGACCACGCCCACGCCGACCGCGGTGAGCACGCCGTCGGCATTCCAGAGATCGGCCATCAGCGACCAGTTCTCGGTGTTGACCGACTCGAAGTAGCGGTCCAGCAGATCACTCACGGGGTGTCCTTCCGGGATCGGATGCGCGGGGCCTCGGTGATGCCGGCGGCCGCCAGCTCGTCGGCGATCACCTGCCGCAGCACCACCTTCTTGATCTTGGTGCCGGACATCGGCCAGTCGTCGACGAACCGCACGTACCGCGGGATCCGGTAGGTGGCCAGCTCGCCGATGCAGAAGTCGATCAGCTGCTGCTCGTCCAGCGTCGTGCCCGGCACCAGCTGGACGAAGGCGGCCGGCACCTCGGTGTAGTAGGCGTCGGGGGCGGAGACCACCTGGGCGAACAGCACCGCCGGGTGGGTGACCAGGTAGTTCTCCACCTCGGCGGCGGACACGTTCTCCCCGCCGACCTTGAGCATGTCCTTGAGCCGGGTCAGGAAGGTGAGCCGCCCGTCGGTGTCGCGCGAGCACACGTCGCCGGTGTGGAACCAGCCCTCGTCGTCGAACACCGCCGCCGTCACCTCCGGATCGCGGAAGTAGCCGTCGAACAGGCTCTCGCCCTTGACCAGCAGCTCGCCCGGGGTGTTGTCGGGCAGGTCGGCGCCGGTCTCCGGATCGACGATCCGGGCCTGCATGCCGGTCATCGGGTGCCCGCCGGTGGTCATCCGCGACTCGAACGGGTCGTCGGTGCGGCCGACCGCCACGAAGGCGCAGGCCTCGGTCATACCGACGGTCGACAGCTGGGTGACGTGCGGCAGCCGCGCCGCCATCTGGCGCAGCCGCTCCGGCACCCCGGTGACCACCACGACGCGCAACCGGGACAGGTCACGGCCGGGCAGGTCGGGGCGGTCCAGGGTGGGCAGCCAGATCGTCTCGAACCCCGGGATGGCGACCGAGACCTGCTCCCGCTCCAGCTGTTCCGGCGTGCGGGCGGCGTCGAAGTGCCCGCAGTGCACGTACCGGCACCCGGCCCGGAACGCGGTCAGGGCATAGGTGATCGCGCCGGCGTGGAACAGCGGGATCGACGTCCAGAGGCTGTCCTGCGGGGTGAGTGAGAACCGGTCGTGCACGATCGCATCGGCCATCCGGCAGATCGCCTGGTGGCTGATCAGTGCGCCCTTGGGCATCGAGGTGGTGCCGGAGGTGTAGACCAGCAGCGCGGTGTCGGTCAGGCCGACAGCCGCTGCGGCCTCATCGATGCCGGCCTCACCGACGGCGGCGCCGGCGGCGGCGAAAGCCGCCCGGTCCAGGGTGTCCGGGCCGGCGTCCCCGTCGAGGCAGACCACGGTGCGGAGCTCCGGGGTGAGCGACCGGTCCGGGAAGGTCTCCCGGACGAGCGCCGCGAAGTCCGGCGCGCCGGGCTGCGGATCCCCGGTGCCGTTGCCGGTGACCAGCACGCACATGCCGGAGTGGGTGACCACCTGGCGCAGCTCGCGGCTCTTGAACCGGGTGTTCACCGGGGTGGCCACCGCGCCGAGGGTGACGGCGGCGAAGATCAGCGCGAGCTGGTCGAGGTCGTTCGGCAGCA
Organism: Nakamurella alba; assembly: GCF_009707545.1. Taxonomy (NCBI): domain Bacteria; kingdom Bacillati; phylum Actinomycetota; class Actinomycetes; order Nakamurellales; family Nakamurellaceae; genus Nakamurella; species Nakamurella alba. The sequence continues at coordinate 1,261,798 of NZ_WLYK01000001.1, forward strand.
GGGTGCCGACCCGGTCACCGTGCCGCACCCCGAGCCCGTGCAGGCTGCGGGCGTGCCGTCGCACCAGGTCGGCGAACTCTGCGGCGGTCGCCCGCTCCGTCGGGAAGGCGATCGCGGTGGCCGCCGGGTCGGTCCGCGCGTAGTGGTCGAGCGCATCGCCCATGGTCACCATGGCCGACGGCCGGTGCACGGAACCTGTGGTCAACGGGTACTCCTGGAGAGGGCGGACAGCAGTGTCGCCGCGAGGACACGCGAGGCTGAATCTACCATACAGTCGTTTGGTGACATCATCCCGCGAGCACGGCGATGCGCTGACCGGTGGCCACCGTCTGGCCGACGGTCACCAGGATCTCGGCGACCGTGCCGGACCGCCCGGCGGTCACCGGCATCTCCATCTTCATCGCCTCCAGCACCGCGAGCACGGCGCCCTGCTCGACCTCGTCGCCGGCGGCCACGTCGACCCGGATGACGGTGGCGTCCATCGGGGCCAGCGGCTCCTTGCCGCCACCCGCCGAGGTCCCGCCGCCGGCCTTGCGGCCGCTGCCGGACCGTGCCGTGGTGTCCGTGCCCGCCCGGCCGGCGGCGCCCCAGACGGTCAGGGTGAGCGGTCCGCGGTCGGTCTCGATGACCACGTCGCGGCGTACCGGACCGGCAGGTGCCGGTGTCACCGGGGCCGCCGGGCCGGCCGGCGCCGCGGCGGGAGGCGGGAAGCCGGCGGGATCCCAGCGTTCACCCACGGTGTCGGTCGAGTAGTTCATGTCCCGATGATCCGGCAGCGCGAGCAGTGCGGCCAGGTAGGGGGCGGTGGTGGCGACCCCCTCGACGACCAGGTCGCCCAGCGCCAGCCGCAGCCGGTCGGCCGCCTCGGCCCGGGTCGGGCCCCAGGCCATCACCTTGCCGATCATCGAGTCGTAGTACGGGTGCACCGTGCTGCCGGTGACCACGCCGAAGTCGGTCCGCACCCAGGGGGCCACCGGCAGCACGCAGCGCTCGATCAGGCCGGTGCGCGGCAGGAAGCCGGCCCACGGGTCCTCGGCCGAGATGCGGGCCTGGATCGCGTGTCCGGTGACCCGGACGTCCGCCTGGGCGTACCGCAGCGGCTCGCCGGCCCCGATCCGGAGCTGCTCGTGCACCAGGTCGATGCCGGTCACCAGCTCGGTGACCCCGTGCTCCACCTGGAGTCGGGTGTTCATCTCGAGGAAGAAGAACTCCTCCGTGCCGGGGGAGTAGAGGAACTCGACGGTGCCCGCCCCCCGGTAGCCGACGGCCGTGGCCAGCGCCACCGAGGCGTCCCGGATGCCGTTCCGCACCGCGTCCGGCAGGTCGGGCGCCGGCGCCTCCTCCATCAGCTTCTGGTGCCGGCGCTGCACGGTGCAGTCCCGGTCGCCGACGGCGATCACCGTGCCGTGCGCGTCGCCCAGCACCTGCACCTCCAGGTGGCGGGCGTCCGGCAGGTACCGCTCGACGAAGACCTCGGGCCGGCCGAACGCGCCGGTGGCCTCGCGCGCTGCGCTGGCGGCCGCCTCGACGAGCCGGTCCGGGTCGGTGACCACCCGCATCCCGCGACCGCCGCCGCCGAAGGCCGCCTTGACCACCACCGGGAAGCCGATCCGGTCGGCCACGTCCGGGATGTCGGCCGGATCCACCGCGCCGTCGGAGCCCGGCAGCATCGGCACGCCGGCCGCCGCAGCGGCCGCGCGGGCCGTCGTCTTGTCGCCCATCACCCGGATCGCCTCCGGGGTGGGGCCGACGAACACCAGGCCGGCGTCGGCGCAGCCCTGGGCGAAGTCGGCGTTCTCGCTGAGGAACCCGTAGCCGGGATGGACCGCGTCCGCGCCCTGGGCCACCGCCGCCGCGATCACCGCCGCCGCGTCCAGGTAGGACTCCGCCGCCGTCGGGCCGCCGATGCAGACCGCACTGTCCGCCGCGAGCACGTGCGGCGAGAGTGCCTCTGCCGCACTGTGCACCGCCACCGTGGAGATGCCGAGCTCGCGGCAGGCCCGCATCACCCGGACCGCGATCTCGCCTCGGTTGGCCACCAGCAGTCTCGTGAACATCAGGCTCCCGTCGAGCTTCTTACCAATCGGTCGTATGGTAGATTAGCAGCAGCGTAGGCTGCCGCTCTGCGTGGTGTCCAGCGAGAGAACGGACCTGAACCGTCGTGACCGATCCCCTGACCATGGCCGGCCGTATCGAGCAGTTGCGGGCGGTCAAGGCGAAGTCCCTCGAGATGGGTGGTCCCGTTGCGCTGCAACGGCATCGGGATGCCGGGCGGATCCCGGTCCGGGAGCGCGTGGCGCTGGTCGTCGACGAGGGCAGCTGGCTCGAGATCGGCGCCCTGGGTCTGCCGGAGCGGCGGACCGAGAAGAACATCCCGGGTGATGCGGTGGTCACCGGCTTCGGCACGGTGGACGCCCGCCCGGTCGGGTTGATCGGCATCGACGCCACCGCGGTCGCCGGGACCACGGCGCCGACCAGCATGCGCAAGCAGGGGCGGCTGATCGAGATGTGCCAGCGCCAGGGCGTGCCCATCGTGCTGCTCTGCGACGCCGACGGCGGCCGGATCCCGGACGTCATGGGCTGGCGGTTCAGCGGGCTGCCGCTGGACTTCCAGACCTTCCTCAAGCCCAGGCCCGGCCAGCCGCTGGTGCCCCGGGTGGCGGCCGTGCTGGGGCCGTCCTACGGCGACTCGGCGCTGCACGCCTCTACCGCGCACTTCGTGGTGATGACCGCCTCCTCCTCGCTGGCCCTGTCCGGGCCCTCGGTGATCGAGGCGGCCATCGGTGAGAGCGTGTCGGACACCGAGCTGGCCGGCCCGGCCGAGGCCCAGGAGTCGGGCAACGCGCACATGGCGGTGGCGACGGAACACGATGCCTTCGCGGCGATGTCGGCGTTCCTGTCGTACCTGCCGTCGAACTCGCGACTGCCGGCGCCGGTGGCGCCCGCGCTGCCGTCCGCGGTGGACCCGGCGGAGCTGGAGCGGATCGTGCCGTTCGGCACCCGGTCCGCCTACGACATGAACGACGCGATCACCGCGATCGTCGACGAGGACAGCTACCTGCCGTGGGGTGCCGGGTGGGGGGCCAGCCTGCTCACCGGGCTGGCCCGGATCGAGGGACACCCGGTCGGCGTCATCGCCAACCAGCCGCTGGTGCGGGCCGGTGCGCTGGACCCGGCGGCGCTGCGCAAGGGTCACGACTTCGTCGACCTGTGTGACACCTTCAACCTGCCGCTGGTCTTCCTGCACGACGTGCCCGGTCTGCTCATCGGCACCCAGGCCGAGCGGGACGGCATCCTGCGCGGGTACGAGGCGCTGGTGTCCCGGATCGCCCTGGCCCAGGTGCCCAAGGTCGGCGTGGTGCTGCGGAAGGCCTACGGCGGCGGTCATTTCGCGATGGGCGGGCGACCGACACATCCCGACTTCCTGTTCGCATGGCCGACCGCCGAGATGGGCTTCATGGCACCGGAGACCGGCGTGCGCACCGTCTTCCGCCGCCGGCTGGAGAAGGTCCGGGCCGAGCAGGGCCAGGCCGAGCACGACCGGCTGGTCGCCGAGCTGACCGAGGAGTGGCGCGCCGAGTCCGAGCCCTGGGAGGCGGCGGCGCACCTGTCCTTCGACGACATCATCGAGCCCGCCGAGACCCGCCGGGTGATCGCCCGCAGCCTCACCATCGCCTGGGGTTCGCATCCCACCCGAGTGACCGGAGACCACCTGTGAACGAAGTGAAACAGACGGGCACTGTGAACGTTGCTGCCGACCGTGCCGACCGTTCCGTCGACTCGCCGGTGTCCGAGGACCTGCTGCTGCGGGTGCAGGACCGGGTCGCGGTGCTGACCATCGACCGGGAGAAGAAGCACAACGCGCTGACCCCGGGCATCTGGGCCGACCTGCGGGACACCCTCGCGGAGCTGGAGCAGGACCCCGAGGTGCGGGCGGTGGTGCTGACCGGGGCGGGGGACCGGTCGTTCTCGGCCGGCGGTGACATCGAGTCCTTCGCCGCGGTGCACACCCTGTCCGACCAGCAGGCCTTCATCCGCTCCTGCATGCTGACCTTCGGGGCGATCGAGGACAGCACGCTGCCGGTGATCGCGGCGGTCAACGGCTGGGCCCTCGGCGGAGGCATGGAGCTGGCCCTGGCCTGCGACATCGTGGTCGCTGCGGAGAACGCGCTGTTCGGCATCCCGGAGGCGGCGATCGGCCTGGTGCCCGGGTTCGGCATGGTGCGCGGGCCGCAGGTGCTCGGGCGGCACTGGACGAAATACCTGACGCTGACCGGGTTCCGGATCGACGCGGCGAAGGCGGAGAAGCTGGGACTGGTGCAGGAGGTGGCCCCGGTCGGCGGGGTCGTCGGCCGGGCGGTGGAGATCGGTCGCGCCATCGCGGCGAACGCCCCGCTGGCGGTGTCGGTCGGCAAGTCCTACGTCAACCGCGGCCGGGACCAGGGCGACTTCGCCACCACCAACCAGGCGGTGTCCATGCTGCACGCGACCCAGGACGCGAAGGAGGGCTTCGCGGCCTTCCTGGAGAAGCGCCCGCCGGAGTTCCACGGTCGCTGAACGGGAAGCTGCGCTCAGGCCTTGGCGGCCGCGGGGGTGCGGCGGCGCCGGGCCGGCTTGGGGGCCGGGTCCGGCGGCTCCAGCTCGGCCAGGCCCTTCGCGGTGGCCAGCGAGTGCACGTGCAGATCGGCGAACTGCAGACCGATGGTGCGGGCCGGGAACTCGCCGCCGTCGCGGTACCAGCGGTAGATCCAGTTGAGCGAGCCCAGGATGGACAGGGCGCCGATCTTGGCGTCGATCTCCTCGCGGACCACGCCCTCCCGCTTGCCCTCGACGATGAGGTTGCGGAACACCTGCTGGTAGGAGTGTGCGTCGCCGAGGATCCGGGCGCGGTTCTCGTCGGACAGCGAGTTCAGCTCGTGCAGGAACACGGTGGTGGAGATCAGGTTCCGGGCGACGTGCTCGATGTGACCGATCACCACCCGCTGCAGCCGGGTCAGCGCGTTGCCCTCCGTGGCGGCCAGCTTCTCGATGTTCTCGATGCCGGCCCGGTGCACCTCCTCGATGACCGCCACCAGCAGGTCCTGCTTGGACGCGATGTAGTAGTACACGCTGCCCTTGAGGATGCCGACCCGGTCGGCGAGATCCTGCAGAGAGGCGCCCTGGTAGCCCTTCTCGTAGAAGATCTGGGTCGCCACGGCGACGATCTCCTGCCAGCGGTCCTCGCGGGGCTTGCGCTCCACGGGTTTCGCCGCCCCGGCTCGTCCGGACTGGGCCATGCCAACCCCCTGGGTCGCGATGGACGAACGCCCTGGTGGTGCTCGTTTGCCTGCGGAGACTATACCGATTGGTTGGTGGATCCCGCGGAAGCGCCGTGACGGCGGCCGCACGGCTGGCGTCCGCACCGTCTGGCATCTACCATACAGTCGGTAGGTAACCCGGGACGGAAAGGGAGTGGGCCGGTTGACCTGGAAACCGTTGCGCGGCATCAGAATCGTCGACCTGACGCGGATGCTGCCCGGTGGCACGGCCACGCTGCTGCTCGCCGATCTCGGTGCCGACGTGGTGAAGGTCGAGCACCCCACCGGGGACGACACCCGATACCTGCACCCGCGGGTCGGCGCGGACTCGTCCGTCCAGCACCAGTACCTGGACCGTGGGAAGGCCTCGGTACGGGTCGATCTCAAGACCGCACACGGCCGGCAGCAGGTGCTGGACCTGTGCCGGGACGCCGACGCCGTGATCGAGAGCTTCCGGCCGGGCGTGGCGGACCGGCTCGGCATCGGGCACGCCGACATCCGGGCGGTGCGCCCGCAGATCGTCTTCCTCTCGCTCACCGGGTACGGGCAGGAGGGGCCGCGGTCGCGGTTCGCCGGGCACGACCTCAACTTCATGTCGGTGGCCGGGATCACCGAGGGCATCACCCCGACCATGCCGGCCGACGTGGCCGGCGGGATGATCGCCGCGCTGGGCATCGTGTCCGGCGTGATGGCCTCGCGGCACTCGGGAACCGGTGTGCACATCGATCTCTCGCTCACCGACGCGGCCCTGGTGCTGGCCGGGCAGCAGGTCGCGGAACGGTTGGGCGAGCTGGCCACCGGGGAGGAGATCCGCACGCCGCTGTACGGCACGCACCCGTGTTACCAGGTGTACCGCTGCCAGGACGGCCGGCTGCTCAGCCTCGGAGCGATCGAGCCGAAGTTCTGGGTGCGGATCACCGAGCTGCTGGGCCGCCCGGACTGGGTGGACCGACAGGACGACGGTGGCCTGATCACCGAGCTCACGGTGCTGTTCGCCACCCGGCCACTGGATCACTGGGTGGAGTTGCTGGACGGGCCGGACACCTGCGTGACCGGGGTGGCCACCGCGGCCGACCTGCTGGCCGACCCGCACCTGTCGGCGCGCCGGTCGCTGGTGCAGCACGACACCCCCGCGGGCCCGGTCTGGCAGCCGGCCCCGCCGCTGCGGCTGGTCGCGCCGGCGCCGGTCACCGAAATGTCCACGCAGAGTGATTCAACGCAGAGAGAGGCGGTCCCGTCACCGTGACACCCGAACACCCGCACCTGATGGTGGTCCTCGCCAACGCGACCTCGCCGGAGGTCGCCGAGGACTTCAGCCGCTGGTACAGCGAGACGCACGTGCCGGAGGTGCTGGCCAACTTGGACGCACTGGCCTGTGCCCGCCGGTACCAGCTGTCCGCGGAGCAGATGCCCGGCGCCGCACCGGGTTTCCGGTTCCTCGCGCTCTACGGCATCGAGGCCGGCCGGGTGGCGGAGGCGCGGGACGCGATCATCGGCCAACGGGAGGAACGGGCGGAGGCGCTGGCCGCCGGCCGGAAGCCGAAGGTGTCGATCGTGCCCGAGCTGGCGCCCGATATCACCGTCACGTTCTACGACGCCGTGACCTGAAGCCGTCCACCGCGGCCCGGTGCTCGGCGGTGCCCCAGAGCAGGGTGACCGCCTCGACCGACTCGGCGAAACCGTCGTGGGTGTCGCGGTGCAGGAAGGCCTTGCCGACCTGCACCGCCACCGACGGGTGCTGCGCGATCTCGGCGGCGATGTCCAGGGCCGCGTCGACCAGGTCGGCGTCGGGCACGACGTCGACGACAAATCCGGCGGTCCGCGCGGTGTCCGCATCGATGATGCGGCCGGTGCTCACCAGCAGGTTGGTCCACTGCCGGCCGAGCACCTGCGGGCCGCGGACGATGCCCCATCCCGGGGTGAGGCCGATGGACACCTCGCGGAAGGCGAACCGGGCGGATGTCCCGGCCACGGCGATGTCGCAGGCCAGGGTGAGTTCGGCGCCACCGCCGTAGGCGATGCCGTTGACCGCGCCGATCACCGGTTTCGTGCAGCGCTCCAGGGCGCAGAAGGCGTCGTAGACGGACCGGTTGTGCCGCCGGACGTCATCGGTGTCCCCGCCGGCGGCGATCCGGTGGAAGCTGTCGATGTCGCCCCCGGCCGAGAACGCCCGCCCCGCACCGGTGATCACCGCGGCCCTGACCTCCTTGTCGGCGGACAGGTCCGCCATGACGGCGACCAGCTCGGCGAAGAACTGCGGGTCCATGGCGTTCAGCTTCTCCGGCCGGTCCATGGTCAGCAGGGCGACACCCGGGCGCGGCATGGTGCGGACGATGCGGTCAGACACCGGTGGCCTCCCGGTCCCAGGTGTCGGCGGTGACGCCGGTGGCCCGCAGCCGGAACTTCTCGGTCCGCTGGCTGGGGGTGAGCGGCAACTCGCCGACCAGTCGGACGTACCGGGGCAAGGCCTGGGCGGTGAGCCGGCCGGTGCAGTACTCCAGCACGTCGGCCGGTGTCAGCGGGACGTCCGGCACCGGTACCACCGAGATCATCACCTCGCTCTCGGAGAGCTCGGAGGGCACCGCGTAGGCGGCCACCCGCTCCACCGCCGGATGCCCCTGCACCACCCGCTCGATCTCCCAGGTGGAGATGTTCTCGCCGCGCCGCCGGATGGTGTCCGACATGCGATCCAGGAAGTGCACGAAGCCGTCCGCGTCCATCCGGCCGCGGTCCCCGGTGTGGAACCACAGGTTCCGCCAGGCCGCCACGGTGGCCTCCGGCTTGCCCAGGTAACCGCGGAAGATCCAGCCGGCGGCGTTGGGGCGCACCACGATCTCGCCGTCGGCGCCGACCGGCACCGGATCGTCGTGCTCGTCGACGATCTGCACCGAGTACTGCGGCGACGGCCGGCCGCCGGCGCCGATCCGGCGGGCGTGCGGCGGGTTGTTGCAGACGTTGGACACCTCGGTGCTGCCGTACACCTCGGTGAGGGTGACGCCGAACCGTTCCTCGAAGGGGGCGAAGATCTCGGCCGGGCAGGGGGCGCCGAAGGCCACCCGCACGGCGTGGTCCCGGTCGTCCGCGCGGGCCGGCAGCTGGAACAGGATCGCCATCATCGCGCCCTGGTAGTTGAAGGCGGTGATCGCCTCGTCCCGGCAGATGTCCCAGAACCGGCTCGCCGAGAAGCGCCGGTGCATCACGAGTCCCGCCCCGGTCTCGATCGCGGCGCCGACGCTGGTGTAGCGGGCGTTGCTGTGGAAGAGCGGGAAGACGGAGTAGAGCCGGTCGGCCGGGGTGTAGCCCATCAGGCCGGAGGTGTGCCGGATCAGGTGCAGGTTGAACCGGTGCGTGAGCAGCACGCCCTTCGGCGGCCCGGTGGTCCCCGAGGTGTACAGCACCGTGCTGATGTCGTCCGGCGCGACCTCCGGTAGCGGCGCCGTCGGCCCGTCGGCCAGGCCGGCGAGATCCCGGACGGTGACCCGGCCATCGGCGACCGTGGTGGTGGGGACCGCCCGCTCCGGGTCGTGCACCAGCACCGTGGTGAGCAGCGGCAGTTCCGGCGCCTCGGCCAGCACCTGGTCGAGGAACTCCACGTCGCAGACCACCACGCGCGCACCGGCGTCGGCGATCAGGTAGCGCAGCACCACTGCCCCGCTCGCAACGTTCAGCGGAACGTCCACGATGCCCGCCCGGGCCAGCGCGAACCACAGCCGCAGCATGGTGGTGCTGGTGCGCATCAGCAGGCAGACCGGGGCACCGCGCTCGGGTTCCAGTGCGGCGACGGCGGGGGCCAGGGTCGCCGACTCCGCCGCCAGTCGTCGGGCGCTCGTCGCCACACCGTCGATCCGCCAGGCACTGTCGGGCAGGTCGCGGGCGGCCGCCTCGTCCAACCAGGTCCCGATCGTGGTCGCGGTCGTCGACTCGGTCACCGCTGTCTCACCTGCACCTTTCACGACATCGTTGCCGGACCCGGTGTTTCTACCATACAGTCGTTTGGTGAACTGGTCCGAACGCATCGTGGTGAACGCGATCTCGCTGTCCGTCGACGGCTCGCTGGAGTCCGAGCTGGCGACCTTCGCCGATCTCGGCGTGCGGCGGATCGGGCTGTCCCGCGGCAAGATCCACCGGGCCGGCGGCGAGTCCGCGGTGACGATGATCGAGCGGTCCGGGCTGATGGTCGACTACCTGCTGCACCGCAGCCTGTTCGACCTGCGGGACCCCGCCCGCTGGCCGGACCAGGTCCGGATGGCCTGCCACACCGTCGATCTGGCGGTGGCCATGGGTGTGCCGCAGATCTACCTGACCACCGGGACGGCCGGTGACCTGGACCCGGACGAGGCGGTGGACCGGCTGGTGGGTGAGATCCCGCCGGTGGTCGAGCACGCCCGGGCGGCCGGGGTGCAGCTGCTCTTCGAGACCACCAACGACCACTTCGGCGACATCGACATCCTGCACACGCTGCGCGACACCCTGGCCGTCGCCCGGCGCTGCGGCATCGGGGTGTGTGTCGACCTGTACGGCTGCTGGGCCGAGCACGGGGTGCGCGCCACCCTCTCCGAGGCCGCACCGCTGATCGGGCTGGTGCAGGTCAGCGACTACGTCTCGGGGTGTCGCACGATGGACCGGGCGGTGCCGGGCGACGGGGTCATCCCCATCGAGAGACTGTTGCGGCAGGTCCTGGCCGAGGGCTACGCCGGGCAGTTCGACCTCGAGCTCTACGGTGACCAGGGGATGCCGGACACCGAGGCGATCAGGCTGTCCATGGACCGGCTGACGGAGATGCTGGAGCGGATCGGATGACAGTGACGACGGACTGGCGGACGCCGGGGACCTTCGAGGTGGCGACCGGGGTGCACCGCATCCCGATGCCGATGTCGGACGGCGGGCTGGACACGGTGAACGTGTACGCGCTGATCGCCCCGGACGGCATCACCCTGATCGACGGCGGCGAGCACGTGCCGGGTGCGCTGGACCGGTTGGCCGCCGGCCTGGCGCCGCTCGGTGCCGGGATCGCCGACGTGCGCCGGGTTCTCGTCACCCACGTGCACGTCGACCACTACTCGCTGGCCCCGTCGATCCGGCGGATCAGCGGCGCGGAGGTGGCGATGGGTGCGGGGGAACAGCCGACCATCCAGCGGGTCGGTGACCCGGACTTCCCGCAGTGGTCCGAGCAGCACCGGCAGCTGCGCCGCGGCGGCGCCGGCGACGTGCTGGAGGGGATCCTCGCCGGCTTCCCCGGCATGGAGAGCGACCCGGCCGACTACCTGCCGCCGGACACCTGGTGGACCGGGCCGACCGACATTCCGCTCGGAGATGCGGTGCTGCAGGTGATCCCGACGCCGGGCCACACCGCCGGGCACAGCGTGTTCGCGTTGCCGGGGCAGGGACTGATGTTCACCGGCGACCACGTGCTGCCGCGGATCACCCCGTCGATCGGATTCGACGCCGCACCCGCGGTGCTGCCGCTGCGCAGCTTCCTGGCCTCGCTGGCCCTGGTGCGGTCCGGTGCCGACCACCGGATGCTGCCGGCGCACGGACCGGTGACCGACAGCGTGCACCACCGGATCGACGAGCTGGTCGCGCACCACGACGTGCGGCTGGCCGAGACCGCGGCGGCGGTGCGCGGCGGGGCCTCGTCGGCACGGGAGGTGGCGGCGCAGCTGGGCTGGACCCGGCACCTCCGGCGGTTCGACGAGCTGACCGTCTTCAACCGGATGCTCGCGGTCTGCGAGACACTGGCCCACCTCGACCTTCTCGTCGACCGCGGCGAGCTGACGGTCACCGAGGACGAAGGGATCTCCCGGTACGCCTAGGCGCGTTGCGGCGGCAACCGGAGGCCGTGCAGGGTCAGGTCGGCGATGGTGGCGGCGATGGCGGCGGGCTTCGACTCGCCGTTCGGGGTGAACCAGCGGTAGGACCAGTTCAGGGCGCCGAGCAGGGTCAGCGCGGCCAGCGGCGGGTGCACGTCGGGCCGGGCCAGCCCGGTGCGCTGCGCCTCGAGGATCAGTGTGCGGAGCAGGGTCTGGTACGGGTGCCGGCTGGCCAGCACCTCCTGCCGGCGCGGGACCGGCAGCGACCGCAGCTCGTGCAGGAACACCCGGGTCCACCGCAGGTGCGCGCAGATCCAGCCGACATGCCCGTGGATGACCCGCTCCAACCGCTCGAAGGCATCGCCCGGACCGGCGGCGAGACCGGCGACCTCGTCGAAGAGTTCGTCGTGCGCCGTCCGGATGACGTCGAAGAGCAGGTCCTCCTTGGAGTCGATGTAGTAGTAGAGGCTCCCCTTGAGCAGACCCATCCGGGTGGCGATCTCCTGCAGCGACGCCTGGTCGTAGCCGCGCTCGTAGAACACGTCGGTGGCGACCTCGAGCATCTGGCTCCGGCGTTCCTCCCGGGTCAACCGCAGCCGCGGGCCGGTCACAGCCGGTCCTGTCGGCGTCGCCACCGGCTCAGACCGAGGTCCGGCGCCGCAGCCGCGGTGCCTCGGTGATGGAGGCCGCGGCCAGTTCGGCGGCGATCCGCTCGCGCAGCTTCGCCTTCTGGATCTTGGTGCCGGACATCGGCCAGTCGTCGACGAACCGCACGTAGCGCGGCACCTTGAAGGTGGCCATCCGGTCCAGGCAGTAGGCGATCACGGCGGCCTCCTCCAGCACGCCGCCGGGGGAGAGTTGGACGAAAGCCGCTGCCACCTCGCCGTAGTGGGCGTCGGGCGCGGCCACCACCTGCACCAGTGCGGCCTCCGGCAGGGCCGCGACGGTGTCCTCGATCTCGGCCGCAGCGACGTTCTCGCCGCCGATCTTGAGCATGTCGCCGAGCCGGCTGTGGAAGCGGAACCGGCCGTCCGGGTCGCGCTCCAGCAGGTCGCCGGAGCGGTACCAGCCGTCGGCGTCGATCCGGTCCGCGGTGGTCCTCGGGTCGCGGTAGTACCGCAGGAACCGGGACACCCCGCGGAACACGAACTCTCCCGGGGTGAGATCCGGTAGGTCGACGCCGGTCTCGGGATCGATGATCTTCGCCTCCATGCCGTCGACCGGTCGGCCGGCCCAGATCGCCCGCACCTCCGCCGGGTCCTCGGCGTGGCCGACGCAGATGAAGCCGGCACCCTCGGTGCTGCCGGTGCAGGAGATCTGGGTCGCGCCCGGCAACCGGTCCTGCATCGCCCGCATCCGCTCCGGGGTGCCGACGTTGATCACGGTGCGCAGCCGGGACAGGTCGGTGCCGGCGAAGTCGGGGTGGTTGAGCACCGGCATCCAGATGGTCTCGAAGGCCGGGAAGGCCACCGTGACCCGCTCCGACTCCAGTTGCGCCAGCGCGGATCCGGCCTCGAAGCGACCGCAGTGCACCATGGTGCCGCCGGCGGCGAGCGAGGCAAAGAGCACGTCGAAGCCGCCGACGTGGAAGAAGGTGAGCGGGGTCCAGAACCGGTCGCCGGGGACGAGTCCGACCCGGGTGGCGAGCGAGGCGCCTTGCCGGACGATCGAGGTGTGGGTGTGCACGCAGCCGCGCGGATTCGAGGTGGTGCCCGAGGTGTACAGGATGATGAACTCGTCCTCCGGGCCGACCTGCGCGGTCAGCGCGGCGACGCTTGCGTCCAGCTCGGAGGTGTCGGCCGCGGCGACCACCGTCTCCCAGTCGGTGAGGCCGGACTCCGAACCGCCGACCGCGACCACCCGGCGCAGCGATGCGGCGGCCGGTACCCGCACCCGGCTGCCGTCGGTGCCGGCCAGCCCGGGGAACGCCTCGACCAGCTGCTCGACGTGATCGGCACCGGCCAGCAGCAGCCGCATGTCGGAGTGGTCGACGATGTAGGCGATCTCGCGGGCCCGCAGTCGGTTGTTGATCGGCACCGCGACGGCGCCGATGGACGCGGCACCGAGGATCATTGCCACGACCGGGATGTCGTTCGGCAGTATGGCGCCGACGTGGTCGCCCGGGCCGATCCCGCAGGCCACGAAGGCGCGGGCGTAGGAGCGGCTGAGGTCGATGAGTCCGGTGACGGTCCAGCGGCCGGTGGGGAAGGCGAGTGCCTCGTGGTCGTCGGCGGCGGCGAGGTCGAGCAGGGCGGGGACGGACAGACCTTCGGGTGCGATCATCGGCAACTTCCTGACACGTCGTCGTGGTGGCTGGTGCTGGTGTTCGTGCGGGGTGTTCGCGGGTGCTGCCCGTCAGAACGAACGGGGGAGGCCGAGATTCTCCCCGATGTAGTTGCGGGCCATCTCGTTGGTGATGGGCCCGATGCGGTACAGCCGGGCGTCCCGCCAGTAGCGCTGCATGTTGTACTCCTGCGCGTAGCCGTAGCCGCCGAGGATCTGGATCCCCTGGTCGGCGGCCTCGACCGCGTATTCCGAGGCCAGGCACTTGGCCATGGTCGCCTCCACCCCGCACGGCCGGCCCTGCTGCTCCAGCCAGGCGGCGCGGTGGGTGTGCAGGGTCGCGGTGTCCAGCTTCATCGCCATGTCTGCGATCGAGTGCTGGATGCTCTGCATCTGGCCGATCGGCCGGCCGAAGGCGTGGCGCTGGCCGGCGTACTCCAGGGCGTCCTCCAGCACCGCGCGCAGGATGCCGGTGCACATGGCGGCGACCATGATGCGTTCGCTGTTGAGCGATCCGGTGATCTGCCGCCAGCCCTGGTCGACCTCGCCGAGCAGGTCCTCGGCCGGCACGAAGACGTCGTCGAAGGACACCTCGCAGGAGCCGAGCGAGCGCATGCCGATCTTCGGGATCGGGGTGGCGGTGAGGCCGGAGGAGTCGCGCCGGACCAGGAAGACCGACAGGCCGCGGGAGGGCTTGTCGGACGGGCTGGTCCGGACGGTGACCATGATCCGGTCCGCGACGTGCGCGGTGGTGGACCAGATCTTGTTGCCGCGCAACAGGTACCCGCCCTCGACCGGGGTGGCGGTGGAGCGCATGGCCCGCAGCACGTCGGTGCCGCCGCCGGGCTCGGTGAGGGCGAAGGCGAACCGCATGGTGCCGTCGGCGATCCTCGGCAGGTATTCGGCGCGCTGCTCCGGGGTGCCGTGGGCGAGCACGGCGTGCGCGGCGGACCAGACGTTGATCCCCCACAGCCAGGCCAGACCGGCCAGCGAGCGGGACAGCTCCTCGCAGACGATGACCTGGTCGATGATGTCGCCGCCCTGGCCGCCGTACTCCTCGGGGATGCCGATGCCGTTGAGCCCGGCGGCGGCGATGGCGGCGGCCAGATCGGCCGGGAACTCCTCGCTCGCCTCAAGGTCTCGCGCCTTGAGCTTCGGGCACTCCCGGTCGACGAAGTCGCGGACCATCTGCCGCAGCATCTGCTGCTCGGGGGTCGGGTCGAACCACATGCCGGTGGTGGGTGCTGCGGTGACGGTCATCGAGTGGCTCCTGCGTGGGTGACGGGCGCCGGGGCGCCCAGGTCGGCGAGCGGCCCGATGACCTGCTCGCCCATCATCGCGATGGCGTCGAGGGTCTCGGCGTGGCCGGGGCCGCCGGGCTGGCGCATCCGGATGGCCACGTAGTCCAGTCCGGCCCGTTCGTGCCAGTCGGTGAGCTCGGCGCGTAGGTCCTCGCCGGTGCCGAAGAGGAAACGCCCGGGAGCGAGCACGTCGGGGGTGAAGTTGGCCCGGTCGGCGACGTCGTCCACCCACGGCTCGAACTCGCGGTGGTAGACGCCGACGTTGTAGTAGAGCCGGTGCACCGCCATCGCGCCGGGCAGCCAGTGCTGCTCGCACTCGGCCCGGCTGTTCGCGATCCAGCCGTCCCGGAACGCCGCGACCCGCGGGGTGCGGCCGAGGGTGGCGGCCTGCTCACGGAACCGGGCAGCGAGCCGGGCCACCACGTCGATGTGCCGCTGCGGGTCGGCCACCCAGACGTCGGCCTGTTCGGCGGCCAGCCGCATGCCCTTCTCGCCGTGCGCGCCCATCCACAGCTCGGGCGGGATCCCGTCGTAGGGCAGCGGTGTCACCTGGCCGGCCCAGTGGCCGAACTCGCCGTCGATGTCGAACGGCTCGCCCGACCAGCAGGCCCGGATCACCTCGAGGTACTCCCGGGTCATCCGGAAGCGCGCGGGCCGGTCGACGCCGTAGAGCCGGAAGTCGGCGGGCACGTGTGCACTGCCGATGCCGAGCAGGGCGCGGCCGCGGGTGAGGTGGCCGAGCATCAGCGCGTCCTCGGCGAGCCGCACCGGGTGGTGCAGCGGGCCGGCGACGACGGCCTGGCCCACCCGGATCCGCCGGGTGCCGGCCACCAGGTTGGCGCCGACCAGCAGCGGGGACACCACGCCGCCGGCCCGGGTGGAGTGGAACTCCGGCAGGAAGAACGCGTCGAAGCCGGCCGCGTCGGCGGCCCTGACCTCGGCCCGCAGCTGCTCCAGGTGTTCGTCCAGCGGGGTGCCCGCGGACTGTATCGGCAGGACGATGCCGAAACGCATGGCTCTCCTTCTCGTCTCAGGCTTGGTGGTATCAGGCTCTGGTCGGTGTCGACGGGGTGCTGATCCGCGGCGCCTCGGTGATGCCGGCGGCGCGCAGCTCGTCGGCGATCCGCTCACGGAGTTCGACCTTGCGGATCTTGGTGCCCGACATCGGCCACTCCCGGACGAATCTCACGTAGCGGGGCACCCGGTAGGTGGCGATCCGGCCGACGCAGTGGTCGATCAGCTCCTGCTCGGTGACCTCGGCGCCCGGCACGGTCTGCACGAAAGCGGCGGGCACCTCGCCGTAGTAGGCGTCCGGGGCGGCGACCACCGCGACCAGGGCAACGGCGGGGTGGTCGATCAGGTGGCCCTCGACCTCCGCCGCTGCGACGTTCTCACCACCCACCTTGAGCATGTCCTTGATCCGGGACAAGAAGGTCAGCCGGCCGTCGGCGTCCAGCACCACCCGGTCGCCGGAGTGGTACCAGCCGCCCTCGTCGACCGCGGCGGCGGTGAGCTGCGGGTCGCGGAAGTAGCCGTCGAAGGCGCCGGGGCCGCGGAACAGCAGTTCGCCCGGGGTGCCGGTGGGGAGGTCGGCGCCGGTGTCCGGGTCGATCACCCGGACCTCCATGCCGGGCATCGGGTGACCGCCGGTGGTCATCGCGTGCTCCGGGTCGTCGTCCAGCCGGTTCAGCGAGAGGAAGGCGCAGGACTCGGTCATCGCGACGCAGGACACGTGGGTGACGCCGGGCAGCCGGGATGCCATGACGCGCAAACGTTCCGGCACGCCGACCGCCATCACCACCCGGATCCGGGAGAGGTCGTGGTCGGCGAAGTCCGGGCGGTCCAGTACCGGCATCCAGATGGTCTCGAACGCTGCGAGGGCGATGGTGACCCGCTCGGCCTCCAGGTACGGCAGGGTGGTCAGTGGGTCGAAGAACCCCGGGTGGACGAACGGCGCGCCGGCCGCGATGCTGCTGAACATGAAGGTGAGCCCGCCGCCGTGGAAGAGCGGGATCGCGGTCCAGACCCGGTCGTCCGCGGTGAGCCGCAGCCGGGTGCCGATGCCCTGCGCGGTGCGCACCACCGCCTCGTGACTGAGCAGCGCGCCCTTCGGGGCCGAGGTGGTGCCGGAGGTGTAGACCATCAGCGCCGGGTCGCGGACCTTCACCCCGGCCCGACGGGTGTCCAGAGTGACGATATCGATCGTCTCGCCGGCCGCCTCGAACTCCTCCGTGGACAGCGCGGCCCAGGAGGTGTCACCCGGCGTCGCGCCGAGTACTACCACGGTCTCCAGCTCCGGCGCGCCGGACAGCCGGCCCGCCGTCGGCGGGAAGGTGGCGGTCAGCAGCGAGACGAAGTCCGGGGTGCCGGGGGCGGCGACAGCGGTGACCAGCACCCGCATCCCGGAGTGCACGACGATCTGCTCGAGCTCGACCTGCTTGAAGCGCGCGTTGACCGGGACCGCGATCGCGCCGATCCGGGCCGTGGCGAACAGGCCGGCGACCAGGTCGGCGGAAGCGGGCAGCAA
This sequence comes from Nakamurella alba, assembly GCF_009707545.1. Classification (NCBI taxonomy): domain Bacteria; kingdom Bacillati; phylum Actinomycetota; class Actinomycetes; order Nakamurellales; family Nakamurellaceae; genus Nakamurella; species Nakamurella alba. Next base: position 1,279,016 of record NZ_WLYK01000001.1, read on the forward strand.
CAGCCCGACGCGATCCCCGCGCCGCACGCCGAGGGCGAGCAGGCCGCGGGCCCAGCGATCGGCCCGCTCGTCGAGATCACGGTAGCTGCAGCGGTGGTCGGGGAAGACGAGCGCCTCGCCGGCGGGATCCGCAGCCGCGCGCCGGCCCAGCATGTCGCCCACGGTGGTGACGGCGATCCAGCCGTTCTCCGCGGCCTGCGGGACACTCGGCATGACGGACACCTCCCGGCTGACGGTTCGCGCGTCGTCGTCACGGACGACGCCCGTCTGTTCGACTCTAGGGTCTGCGAGCACTTTTGACAAACGATCGGTTGGTGGAATGCTGGTCGTCGGTCGGGTGCTGTCGGTGCTGCGCGATGGAGGTCGGAGATGCACGAGGCGGGTGTGGCGGGGTTCTTCCACGTCGGGGTGACGGTGTGGGACATGGAGGAGTCGCTGCGGTTCTACCGGGACGGGTTGGGGATGACCGTGCTGAGCGACGGGATCCGGCCCGGCCCCGCTGTCGAGCCGGTGACCGGCGTGCTGCCGACCGACCTGCGCTCGGTGTTCCTGACGGTGCCCGGGAGCTCGACCCAGGTCGAGCTGTTCGAGTACCGCGGGGTGGACCGGGCCCGCTCGACACTGCGGCCGTGCGATGTCGGGTTCGCCCACATGTGCCTGCACATCGAAGATGTCGTGGCCATGCACGCCCGCATGGTGGAGCTCGGATACGGCTCGATCCGGCCGCCGTTCGTGGTCGAGGTGGGCCCGCACGCCGGTGCGGTCGCGGTGTACCTGCTCGACCCGAACGGCTTCTCGGTGGAGCTGTTCCAGGCTGCCTGAGTTGCGTCGGGTGCGCTACTTGTTCAGACGTGGTCCGGGCGGCGGACGGCGTCCCCGCCGCCGTCGGCGAACAGGTTCTGCCCGGTGACGAAGGAGTTCTCCGGTGAGCTGAGCCAGCCGATGACGGTACCGATCTGGGCGGCGGCGACCGGGCCGTGCAGCGGCATCGGCACCCGGGCGAAGATCTGCGCGCGCAGTTCCGGGTCCTCGAGCTGCTCCCGGATCATCGGGGTGTCCACCATGCCGGGGCCGACGCCGTTGAGGGTGATGCCGGCACCTGCCCACTCGTCCAGCACCGCGGTTCGCCGGATCCATTGCACCAGTGAGTACTTCGAGGTGGAGTAGATGCCCGCCTCCTTGCCGCGGGTGACCGCCTCCTCGGCCTGGGCGATCGCGGTCTCCTCGTCACCGGCGGCGCAGGCCTCGGCGACCCGGCGCAGCGGCGGGTAGGTGGCGGCGAAGGAGGTGACGGCGACCGCCCGCGGTGCCGCGCTGCGGGCGAGCAGCGGTCGCAGGCCGTCCAGCAGTGCCACGGTGCCGAAGTAGTTGATCCGCAGGGTGAGCGGGATCGGTGCGGAGATGCCGGCGCAGGCCACCACGACGTCGATGGCGTCGGTGCGACCGGTGACGCCGTTGACGGCGGCGCTGCGCCCCTCCGGCGTGGACAGGTCGACGCAGAGGTCGGCGTCCTTCAGGTCGATGCCGATGACGGTGTCCCCGGCGGCGGTGTGGGCGGCGGCCACGGCGGCCCCGATCCCGGAGGCGCTGCCGGTCACGACGACGGTACGGGCGGTCATCTGGTGGTCTCCTGTGCGGTGAGTGCCTGCAGTCGGGCCCGGGCGGCGGGCCTGCCGTCGCGCGACTCGAGGTCGCGCAGGTGGTGCCGGTCGATCGCGGTGTCCAGCAGTTGTCGCGCCTCGGCCGTGAGGTCTGGTGCCGTGTCAGGGATTCCGGTGAAGTCGAAGCCGGTGGCGGCCCGGACCTGGTCGAGGTCATGGCCCGGCTGCAGGGCGATGATCCGGGCGCGGTCCGGGCCCACTGCGAACTCGGCGGCCTCGGTGACGACCCGGGTGACCCGGCCGGCGGCGCCGGTGACGTGGTGGACCTTCGCCGGCAGGAACCTCTTCGAGTGCCCGATCCGATAGGCGACGAGCCGGCCGACCAGGACTGCCACGTCCGGCAGGGCGAGGGCGCCGGGCAGTCGGCGGTCGGTGCCGTCCGGCGCACGCACCCGGGTGGTGTTGAGCGCGCCGGTGCCGTCCACCTCGGCGGGGGAGACGAACTGCAGGGTGATCCCGCCGCGGCCGATCAGGTCGAGTACCTCGGTGTGGCCGAGCACCGCCGTTGCCTGCCGCGGGATGTAGGTGGGATCGACCATGCTGACGGCGATGTCGTGCAGCGGCGGTTGCACGGCGGAGGAGGCGATCAGGGTCAGGTCGGGGACCAGGAGTTCGCGGGCGAGCAGCCCGGCGGCCAGGGCGATCGGGGTGCCGACGCCGACCACCAGCACGTCGCCCGGCCGGCACTGCCGGGCCAGGCTCCAGATCACCGCGTCGGCGGGGCCGGTCATCTGCGTGCTCCGGCCAGGAGTTCGTCGAGTGCTGACCGTGTCGTGTCCGGGTGCTGCGCCGCTGCGAGGTAGGCGGAGATCGCTGCCAGGTCGGGGTCGTAGACACCCGGCAGGCCGGTCGGTCGGGCGCCGCCGGGCAGGACGACCACGGCGTCGACCTCGAAACCGTGCAGCAGCACACCCCTGTCACGGGCCTCGTCCGGCCCGGCGATCCGCTCGACGCCAACCACAGTGCGGGTGGCAGCGCGGGCGATGGTGGCGTCATGGTCGGTGAGGAAGTCGTGAACCGCGGGAAGCAGGACCGTGCCGTCGGTGGTGGCCGCCTCGGCGTGCAGCAGCGTGAGGTCCGGGCGGATGGCGGGGGCGGCGAGCAGGCACTCGCCGGTGTAGGGGTCGGCGACCTCGCGCAGTCCGAGCTCCCGGGCGATGTCGGAACCGGTGGCCCCGCGAGTGGGCCAGAAGGGCAGCCCGGCCTGGGCGGCGCGCAGCCCGCCGATCAGGGTCAGCTCGGAGTGGTCCCTCGCGGTGATCCGGCCGTCCGCGACTGCCCGCTCGAAGGCGGGCGCCGGGCCGAGGCCCTCGAACCCGACGTAGATGGAGCCGACCTCGGCGAGAGCGTCGTGCACGGCGAGGATCTCGACGTCGAGGCCGCCGAGCATCGACCACAGGCTGAGGTTCCGCCGGCCGGCCTGGCCGATGGCGTCCAGCAGGACGATCGGCCGCCGGTTGTTCAACACCCCGCCCATGCCGATCACGCAGCCGTCCGGGACGGTGGACACCACCTCTTGGAGCGGGACCACCTTCGACGGCATGCCCGCACCGTAGCAGACGGTCGTTTGGTAGATGAAGGTCAGTCGGACCGGGTGCGACGCCGGGCGATCGCGAGTGCGAGGCCACCGGTCAGCAGCAGGACGAGACCGAGGGCGGTTCCATCGGTGGCGGGCGTTCCGGTCGCGGCCAGTTCCGGCCCGGTGGGCGGCGGGGGATCGCCCAGGCCCGGGTCGGTGCCGCCCACGTCGATGACGATCTGGTGCAGCACCTCGCTGGTGGCCGCGCCGTAGTTCGTGTCCCCGCTGTACCGGGCGGTGATGTCGGAGACGCCGGTGCCCAGCGTCCCGACGGGTACCGGAGGTGACGTCACTGCCTTCTCCTGCAGCGGGATCGGCGTGGTCAGCGGCTGGTCGCCGTCGAAGAACTGCACGGTACCGGTGTGTGCCGGGTAGAGCTCCGCCCACCAGGTGCCTTCGATCGTCGCCTGGAAGGTCACTGTGCCGCAACAGGTCCCGTACGGCTCCGAGGACGAGATGTCCAGAGTGGTCTGCCAGCGCAGGTACTGGGTGTACGTCCCCTGGGAGGCCACGTAGGCGGCGGTGCCGGCGTAGGTCGCGGTGACCTCGATCGGCTGCCGGCCGCCGACCGCGCCCGGCGGCATCGTCAGGACGGTCGGTGCGGAGGTGGCGGTGCCGTTGCCGGTGACGGGGACCGGCCCACCCAGCGGAACGCCGGCCACGGCGAACTGCACGGACCCGGTGACGGGCGCAGTCACCGGCACGACGCCGGCGGGTGACGCCGCCGGGCGGGCGGCGACGGTCGCGGTGAAGGACACCTGATCGCCCTCGATCGCCGCGGGGTCTTCCGAGGTGAGCACCAGCTCGGTGACCACCTGGTCGGTCACCACCTGTGTCATCGAGGTGGTGCCGGTCGACTGCTGCAGGGTGGCCGGGGTGACCGTGGCGGTGATCCGGTGCGGCCCCGGGAGCAGGGTGGTGATCGGATCGGACACCACCGATCCCGTCACGTCCGTCGGCACCGGATCTCCGACGTCGATGCCGTCGACGGCGAACTGGACGGAGGCGCCGACCAACGGGGCGTTGCCCCGCTGCGGGGAGGTGGCGGTGGCGGTGAACGTCACGGCCTGCCCGTCCGCGGAGGTGCTGGCGGTCGTGTCCGAGGTGACGGTGACCGCGGTCGGGTACTGGCTGTCGAGCAGGGTGAACTCGCTCGTCCTGATCAGGTGGGCCGGATCGTCGGCGAACGCCGCCGTCACGGTGAACTGACCCGCCTCGCGCTCGGTCCCGGACAGCACGGAGATGCTCGCCTCGCCGCTGCTGTCGGTGGTGAGCTGGGCGGAGGTGGAACCGTCGGCGAAGGTGGCGCCGGTGCTGCCGTTCACGGTGACAGTCAGGGACTTCCCGGGCTGCACACCGTCGATGGCGTCCACGTAGCGGACGACCAGCGGCTCTGCGAAAGTGGCTCCGGGCAGGGCGGTCTGGTTGTTGCCCGAGACGATCTGCACCTGGCTGCGGTGCGAGGCGATCGGCACGATCAGGTCGACCTTGCCGTTGTTGCGGCCGTCGGCGTTCGCCAGGTCGCCCTTCGGGCCGTGGTAGTAGTGCACGGATTCGGGGGAGTCGTGGACGTAGGAGCGTCCGCCGCCACCGCCGCCTCCGCCGCCCAGGTCGGCACTGTGCGTGCCGTGGCCGCCGCCACCTCCGTTCAGGCCGCCACCCCCGCCGCCACCCGCCCCGCCGTCCCCACCACCGTCGGATCCGGCGTGGCCGCTCTTGTCGGAATGGCAACCGTTGCCGGGACTCTCGCCGGCACAGCCGGAATCACCGCCGTCGGGATCGCCACCGGGGTCGCCTTCCTGGGCCGGGTTGCCACCGTCGCCGCCGTCGCCGCCGTGGTTCCCGTTGCCCTCGCCGCCGGCGCCGCCGCCGCCGGCCGCCACCACCAGATCGCTGGTGGAGCCCAGGGAACCGGGATCGTCGACGGTGCCGGGCGGACCGCCCGGCGAGCAGTCCGAGGTGGACTGCTTGACGGCAGTGGAACCGCCGCCGCCGGCTCCGTCGAAGACGAAGTCGTCGCTCCCGGCGTCGCCGCGCGCACCGCCGCTGCCGTCACCGAAACCGCCGTGCGGTCCGCCGTACTCGCCGACGACGATCGCCAGCTGGGTCCGCTCGGTGACCTTCACAACGGCCTGCACGCCACTGCCCGACCCGCCGACCCCGGTGTTCGGCAGGTCGTGGCCGCCACCACCGCCGGCCGCGCCCAGGGCGTCGACGAAGATCTCGTCGACACCGTCGGGCACGCAGTAGGTCTGGGTGCGATGGTCGGACCGATACGGAAACCCCTGGGTCACCACACCTGCTGCGGACGTCAGGAACAGCACGTAGCCGTCGCCGGCGTCGTCGGCCGCGGTGATGGTCGCATCGTTGAGCGAGCTCGCGGCGTAGGACTGCCCGCCACCTCCGCCGTTGCCCGCAGATCCCTTGGTGCGGTCCTGTTTCGGGTCGTCGGGGGCGTTCTCGATGCCTGCGTCGCCGCCGCACCCGCCGAGATAGCCACCGCCGCCACCACCACCGGCCCCACCGCCGCCCTCCACCCGGAAGTCCTTGCCGTCGTGGCCGTTCCGGCCGGCATTGCAGTCCTCGCCGCCGGAGGTGGGTCCACCGGGGTTGTTGACACCGCTGGTGCCCTGGCTCGAGCCGTCACCGGTACCACTGGTGCCGTCACCGCCGTTGCCGCCCTGCTCGATGGGCCGGCCGCCGCAGAAGATGAAGTACGGGAAGCTGTGGTCCTCGTGCCCGCGGGAGGTGATGCAGTCCGGGGCGCTGCCGGCCGCGCCGCCGCCACCCGCGGCGACCACCAGCACGTCGCCTTCCAGGCTCACCGCGGAAGCGCCGCCACCGCCGCCGCCGTCGATGCCGAGCGAGTAGATGGTGCCGAAATCGTTGAGATCCGACCACCCCTCGCCCTTGGCGCCGCCCTTCGCGTAGGCGGAGGCGCCGCCCTCGGAGGTGCCGTGGCAGCCGACCTGCACCTGGAAGACCTGGCCCGGGGTGACGTTCATCCCGCCGGTCACCTGACCACCCAGTCCGCCGATGCCGGTCTGGTCCGGGTTCGGTGTCTGGCCCTGGCCGCCGACCGCCTCGATGTAGACCGAGTGGACCCCGTCGGGGACGGTCCAGGTCTGGGTGGGCTTCTTGGGGTCGCAGTAGTACGGCGTGATGGTGAGCTGGTTCGAGGTGATCGGGACCCCGCTGCCGAGCACGTCGTCGGTCGGGGCCTGGGGTGCGGGTGCCTGGGGTGCGGCCGCGGCCGCAGTTGGTGCGGGCGCCGCTGCTGCGGACGTCGGCACCGCGGTGGCGACCAGCAGGGCTGCGCCGACAGCGGCGAGAACACGGATCGGGCGAGTGGCGGTGGGGCGCACCTGGGCTCCTCGTTCGCGCGAAAGGCGCAGTGGGTGGTGCGAAGTGAACCCGTCTGCCACCCCGCCCACGTAACGTACGGTGTACGTCATGGGCGTTGTCAAGAGTGTGCCCCCATCGGGTGAAGCCGCGGGCGCGGGTCGCCGGTCTGCCGGTGGCCGACGGCCGCGCAACACCCTGACCCGCGACGACGTGGTGGCCGCGGCCGTTGCCCTCGTCGAGCGCGAAGGGCTGCCGGCGTTGTCCTTCCGGGGGCTCGCCGCCGCGCTCGGGTCGTCGGCGATGGCGATCTACAACCATGTCGCCGGTCGCGAGGACCTGTTGGTGGCGATGGCCGAGTTCGTCACCGCGGACCTGCCGACGGACGTGCCGGGATCCGCGCCGCGTGAGCGGATGATTGAGCGCTGGGTACGGACCCACGACGTGCTGGTCGAGCACAGCTGGGTGCTGCAGGTACTGATCGAAGGCCAGCTGGTGCCGGAGAACTCGTTCTCGTTCGCCGATCGCTCCATCGGCGATCTGCTGGAGGCGGGCTTGACGCCGGGGGAGTCCATCCACGCGCACGGCGTCTGCTGGCACCTGATGCTCGGCGAGATCCTCGACCGGCATCCCGCGGACATGGGCGAGCGGCCGACCCAGCGCGAGCGGGCGCTGCTGGCGATGGATCCGGTGCGGCTGCCGCACTACGCGCACGTCCTGCAGCACCTGGACCCGTCGGACGGGCCGCCGCCCTGCCGGTTCCGCTACTCCGTCGGGTTGCTGATCGACGGGTTGCTCGCCGGGCACTGAGTGCGTGCAGCACCTACACCACGTTGTGCCCGGATGGTGCCGTCTTGGGACGTCGATGTCCTTGGAGGGCATCGCTTCTGGACTGCTCGGTCCCTGGGTGGAACTGTCTCTGGGTGGAACTGTCTCTGGACGGAACTGTCTCTGGACGGAACTGTCTCTGGACGGAACTGTCCATGAAGGGCGTGTTCGTGACGGCCACTGGCGCGAGCCGTCCGATCGCGGGGTACGACTGCGGGCAGCGGCGTGCAGCTACGGGGACATCCGGACCCGCCTGCGGTGGTGAACGGTCCGGGAAGCAATGATTGGCAATGGATCCCGACCGCCGTTCGACACGCAGGGCCGACGAGGGGCGTGGCAGAGGCAGCCGCCGTTTCACGGTCCCCGGAGCTACCTTCATTGTGGCTGGACGGCCACTGACGTAGGGCCTCGGTCGGGGAAGTCGTTGGCCGGACCGACTCCCGGGCCATCCGGACCAGCCTGCGGGTAGGGGGCGGGCCCAAAAGTGCGTTCGCGGCTTCGCTGTGGGCGGACGTTGGACGTGGTGGATTCAGCGGCTGCTCACCGTTCCGCGAACGACATCTGTTGTTGCACAGCTATCGCCGACGTCGTTGACCCGGTCGCAGAAGGCGGTTGCCGGCTGAACCGGTTCGGCTCCGGTGCCGTCCGGGCCTGCTGGCGCGCGGCGGACGCCTACCGCCAGCCCTGGTCGGGGATCACCGAAGATGCTTGTAGACAGCAGGAGTGGTCGGCCGGCGGCACGGAACATACGTTGGCATATGACATGTGGAGCAGAACGGACGAGAATCCATTGCCGTTCGAACGTCTGTCCACTAGAATGAAGAGCATGCAGGAACTCGACGAACGACTGGCCGACGTGTTGGCATCGGCCCGGGCGGCGGTGCGGTCGGCGGACGACAATGCCGACCGCATCACGATCATCCGCTGGCTGGAGCATGTGAAGTCCTTCTGCGCGGCAGGTCAGGCGACGCTGACCGATGCGTATCGACGGACGCGTGAGGCGGAGAAGATCCGGCCGAACTCCAAGGCCGAGTCGGCGCGTCTCCGCACTGCGGTGGCGACGGAGATCGCCGCTGCCCGCAGGGAATCGGCGGCGAAGGCACGGCAGCACGTCGGTCTCGCCGCGGCGTTGTGCAGCGAGATGCCGCAACTGCTGGGCGCTCTGGACGAGGGGCGTACCTCCGAGTACCGGGCCGTGCTGGTCGCGCGCGCGGCCGGCTGCCTGTCATCGGCGGACCGGACGAAGCTCAACGCCATGATCGGCCCCGAGCTGGCGGGTCTCGGCGACGGCACCAGTGCCGACCGGGCAAACGGGATCGCCTACAAGCTCGACCCGGAGATGGCGATGCAGCATCGCCGCAAGGCGGTGTCGGACCGTCGGGTCAGCGTGCGACCGGCTCCCGACGGGATGGCGTGGCTTTCCGCGTTTCTACCGGTGGCGCAGGCGGTCTCAATCCTGGCGTCGCTGAAGAAGCACGCGGATCTGTCCTTCGAGGAGGGTGACACCCGAACCCAGGACCAGAAGATGGCCGACGAACTGGTGGCGCGGGCGACCAACGGCGGCACCACGGGTTGCGACGCCGATGGGGTGCCGGACACCCTGGCCGGCGGCGTCGTGCTGAACATCATCATGAGCGATCGGGCACTGATGGATGATGACGACGAGCCTGCTTACCTGGTCGGGTACGGGACCATCCCGGCAGATCTGGCGCGAAAGCTTGCCGCCATCAAGGATTCCGGTGCGCGCACGTGGGTGCGCAGGCTGTACACCGATCCCGCGCGGCTACGTCTGCGGGACATGGACCGGAATCGACGCCTCTTCCCGGAGTCGATGAAGCAGTTCCTCCGGCTCCGCGATCGCACGTGTCGCACTCCGTGGTGCAATGCACCGATCCGCGATGCCGACCACATCCAGGAGTACAGCCGTGGTGGCGCGACCGACCGCGTGAACGGCCAGGGCAAGTGCAAGTGCTGCAACCTCGGGAAGATCGACACAGTGATGCGGTTCCACGTGGAGCCGGACGGGACCGTCGTCGCCACCGCCCCGGACGGGCACGAGGACCGCTCGCCCGAGCCGGTGCCGCCGCGCTCGCGTCCGTGGCGCATCTACAGCCCGATCGAGATCGACCTGGGCGACCTGATCGACGGATCACAAGCCTCCTGACGGCTGTACTCCTGACCGTTCGGGTCGGCCGGCGCCGATGGCGACCCCGAGTTGGAGGACCGCCGCGACGAGCACCGCGACCAAGGTGGCGGTCCAGGAGCCGGTGGCCTCGGCGAGTGATCCGGCGACGATCGGGCCCGCCGCAGCCAGCAGGTAGCCCAATGACTGCGCCATGCCGGAAAGCCGGGTGGCGTCGTGCTGGTCCCGGCCGCGGATGCTGATCAGCGACAGCGCCACAACGAGGGAAGCGCCGGATCCGAGTCCGGCGATGACCACCCACAGCAGCGACAGTCCTGGCGCCAGCAGGATGCCGATGACGCCGACGATCATCGGCATGCTCGCGACCACGCCGGCGAGCACCTGGTTGCCAGACGAGCGGAACAGCAGCGGGATCACCAGCCCGCCGATCACGCCGACCCCGATGTAGACGAACAGGTGCACGCCCGCCGCCTCCTCGGAGACGCCGCGGGCCGCCTCGATGGACGGCAGCCAGTTGACCATCACGTAGAACGTGGTCGACTGCAGTCCCATCACGCCGGTCACCAACCAGGCCGTCGGCCGGCGCCAGAGCCGTATGGGCGCCTTGTGTTCGTCGGCAGGGCGGGCCATCGGTGCGGATCGGGAGCGGAGGGCGCGCGGCAGCCAGGCCAGGGTGACGACCAGCGTGAGGGCGGCCCAGACGGCCAGGGCGAATCGCCAGTCCACCGCGAGGGCGATGGGCACCGACACCGCCGACGCGACGGCGGCCGACACCGTCATGAAGGCCGAGTACACACCGGTCGCCAGGGACACATTGCCGCCGAAGTCCCGCTTGACGATCACCGGGACCAACACGTTGCCCACTGCGATCGCGGCACCGATCACCGCGGTCCCGACCCACAGTCCCGGTACCCCCGTGTACGAACGGGCGAGCAACGCCACGGTCAGCACCGTCAGTGCCAACAACAGCGCCCGGTCGGTGCCGATCCTCGACGTCAGCCGTGTCACCAGGGGCGACACGGCGGCGAAGGCCAGCAGCGGCAGGGTGCCGAGCCCGCCGAGAGTGCCTTCGCCGACGCCGAGGTCGGCACCGATCGTGGGGAGCAGCGGGCCGACCGAGGTGAGCGCCGGCCGCAGACAGAGCGCGACCAGGAAGATCGTCAGCACCACGAGCCCGGCTCCGCTGCGCCGACTGCTCCGTACCGACCGCTCCATGTCTGCCCCGCCTCACGCCGTCGTGCATCGGCGTGCCCCGGTGCGGCTGGCGACGCTACCCCGTCGGGCTCACATGCCGGCGAGCATGTCCTGCATGGTGGCGATCTCCACCGTCTGCGAGGCGATGATCCGATCCGCTAATGCCAGCGCATCCGGGTTGGCTCCGTCGGACTTCTCGGACTCGGCCATGTCGAGCGCGCCCTGGTGGTGTTCGATCATCAGCTCAAGGAACAGCCGGTCGAATTCCGCACCGGTGGCGTCAGTGAGCTGCTGCATCTGCTCATCGCTCATCATCCCGGGCATGTCCATGCCGCCGTGGTCCATGCCGGTCATGTCCGTCATCGACGTGGAATCCGAGCCGGGCGTCCAAGTGGTGAGCCAGGCCTGCATCTGGGCGATCTCTGGCTCCTGCGCAGCCTTGATGGTCGCGGCCAGCTCCTTCACCGCCGGGTCCTCGGCCCGGGTGGCGGCCAGATCGGCCATCTCCACGGCGCCCTGGTGATGGACGACCATCATCTGCGCGAACATCACGTCCGCGTCGTTGTACGTGGCGGTTGTTCCTGCCGCTGCTGAGGATGCCTGCGCGGTCTGCTCGGTGGTGGTCATGGCGTGCTCGGAGTGATCGGTGGTGCTTCCGCAGGCGGCGAGCAGGGCGAGCGCTGCGGCCGCTGCGATGGTTCTGGTGATGCGAGAAGGCATGGGAGATCTCATTTCCGGGTGAAGTGCACGTTTGGTGGACGCGACAGTGCCGCCGGCCGGCAGGGGTGCGGTCGGCGGCGCGGGCGCGATCTACGTGCGCATCACACAGAGAACGAGAGGATCGGGGCGAATCCGCGGTGGGCTCCGCGATGGCGGCCCGATGCGGGTGCTCGTTCCCGGCCGGACTTCGGCGCCTCGGCGGGAGCGGAGGAGCGCGGCGAGCAGCAGGGCGGCCAAGGCGATGCCGGCCGTCAGGAAGAGGATGCAGGCCGCGGGCATGGCGCCGTCGATGGTTGCAGCGGGCCCGGCCTGTTCGTGGTCGGACGGCATGGGTGCCGCGCTGCGGTCGATCGCGGGGATCGTCGTGCTGTGGTGCAGGGCGGACATCGCCACGCCATGTCCGGCGGTGCTGTGGCCGGCCGAGTCGTGCCCGGCCAGCACGTGCATGGCGATGACGCCGGCGCCCACCAGGGCGACCAGCAGCCAGCGCACGAGCGACATGGAGCCATAGTGCCCTGCGTGATGACGTCCGACCCGGTCGGGTGTTCCCGTCCGGAGTCGCAACGTGGCGTTCCTGGCGTACCTACCCTCAGTGGCATTGAGGGATCCCAGGTGCGCCGCGAGCAACTGCTGCAGCGCTGGCTGCTCGCGATCGGCGTGCTCATGGTGGTGGCTTCGCCGCTGATCGGGCTGCCCGAGGTGGTCCACGACAAGGGCGCCGTCGGCGGGTCCTACTCCTGCGGACCCGCCTACGGCCTCGACTTCATGCGAGGCATGGCCGATTACTGCGGAGTGGAGGGCCTCGGTCAGCGCTTCTGGTGGGCATGGGGTCTGCTGATCGTCGGCGTGTTGCTCGTTGTGGTCGCCGGGGTGCGAGCGTTTCTCTTCCGGGAGAAGTTGGCACCCGAGCGGATCTGAGTCTGCGGAAATCTGTTTGCCGGGAGGATGCGACCGGCGGACCATCCGCGCATGGCCAAGAATCGTCGCGCGGACATGTTCACCGAGGACGGCCGCCCGTCCGACGCCGACCCGCGGGAGAACGGCCCGCACCTCGGCGACGAGCGCGCCACCTTCGCCGAGGGGCTGCGTCACGTCCGACTGACCCTCGAGCTCAAGTGCGCCGACCTGGATGCCGAGCAGATGGCGCGGCGTGCGGTGCCGCCGTCGACGATGAGTCTGCTCGGCATCGTCCGGCACCTCGCCGAGATGGAGCAGAACCTGTTCCGGAAGATGCTGGCCGGGGAGTCGGTGCAAGCGCTCTACTGCACTCCGGACGACCGGGACGCCGATTTCGACGGCGCTGTTGCGGATCCGGCGGTCGTGGAGCAGGCCTGGGCCGACTGGCGCGCGGAGGTCGACTTCGCGGAACGCTGGCTCGATGGTGTGACCGATCTCGGCATGGTGATCGGCGATCCGGACAACACGAAAGGCAGCAGCGGGGGAGACATCTCGCTCCGCGAGCTGCTGGTCGGGATGTTCGGCGAGTACGCCCGCCACCTCGGGCACGTTGACCTGCTGCGCGAGTGCATCGACGGGCGCTTGGGCCAGTGAACCGCAAGTCTGCAGCCGGTTGTAGCTCCGCTGTTGGCGGGAAGGGCTCACGGCGCCCTCCTGCGCAAGCCCCTTGAGCCGCAAGTTCAGTAGGGCGGCAACTGATTAGAATCCCACAGCGACCAGAACTCGCTGAGTGACCCGGCGAGGTGGGTGACCTCGGATCCGCCGATCGGGCTCCACATGTAGATATTCCGTGATGATCCCGCTGCGTCTGACACAGAACGGAGCACCGGTCCCGTCGTCACCGAAACCGACGAGATCAGCGCGCTCTTCGTCATCGGGGTACAGGTCCCAGTCGAACGTATTGCGTTCGACCACCGATGCCAAGGGCCAGACAACGAACCATTCGCCGCGCTTCTCGAACACCCCGTTGGACGCCAGGTAGAGCTGCCGGAGTTCATCAGGGAGTCGGCATTCGAGCTCGGATTCTGCCGCTGCCATGAGGTCGGAGTCAGCACCCGTCGTGAGCCCGATGTCCGGATGCTGCCGGAGGGTGTCAACCAGGGACCGGTGTTTGCTCACCCCACCACCTACTACTCGGCGCCGTCCACGAGTCTGGAGCATGGCACAGGGCTGCTGGTGTCCGCAGTGGTCGGTCTCGCCGGCAATAGAACTTCGGCACGCAGGGTGTTACTCTGTTACCGATGATCCAGGATATCGGTAACGGAATTACCGCATGGCTCGGAACGGTCGAGGCGCGCAGCGGTGACCTCGCGGCGAGCGAGGCCAAGGTGGTGGCCCTGCTGCTGGCGGACCCGTTCTTTGTCGGGACCAGCACCACAGCTCAGGTTGCCGCACGGGCCGGGGTGTCCGCGCCGAGCGTGGTGCGGGCGGCGCGCGCGGTCGGCTTCGCAGGCTTCAGCGAACTCAAACTGGAGATCGCCCGGGCGCGTGGTGCGACCGAGTTCTTCGCCCCGCCAGGCAGTCTCGCGGCCGATGCATCGACGGCCACGGTGCTCGAGTCGGCTGTCCGCACCGGCACCGAGGCGTTGACCGCGCTCGGCGGTGCCGTCGATCCGGCGGAGATCGAGAAGGCGGTCGAGGCACTGTGCTCCGCGGGGCAGATGCTCGCGTACGGTGCCGGTCCGTCCGCGACGGTGGCCGCCGACGCAGTGTTCCGCCTGCGGGCGCTCGGGGTGCGGACGGCGTCGATCCCGGATCACGAGTCGGCGATGATCGCGACCCGGCTGTCGGGGCCTGGTGATGTCGTCATCGCGGTCAGTTCGACCGGCCGGACGACCACGACCGTCGCGGTCGCGGATGCCGCCGTCGCCGCGGGCGCGACCCTGATCGCCGTCACGAACCGCGACGGGACGCCGCTGTCCGCACTCGCCGACATCGTCCTGACCGTCGGCGGGCCACCGCTGTCGTCGCAGATGGCCGCCGCCGGCAGCCGGTTGGCCCACCTGGTGACGATCGACTGTCTGGCAGCGGGTCTCGCGTTGCGGGAACCCGATCGCGTGCGACGGGCGGAGCGTGCCGGGCTCGATCTCCCGGACTTCACCTGATGGATCGTGGCACGGTCGCGATCATCCTCGTCGCGGCCATCGCCCATGCTGCGTGGAACCTCGCGTCGAAGTACAAGCGGGGCGACACCTTCCTGTTCGTCTGGGCCTACACCGGCGCTTCGGCGCTGCTGTGCCTGCCGCTCGGAATCCTTCTCTCGTCGGATGTGTCGCACATCCTGAGCTGGCACCTCGTCGGTGCCTCGGTCGCCTCGGGCGTGCTGCACCTGGCCTACTCGCTGACGCTGCAGGCCGGCTACGACCGCGCCGAGCTCGGTGTCGTGTACCCGGTCGCCCGTGGGACCGGACCGATGCTGACCATGCTCACCGCCGTGCTCCTGTTGCACGAGCGACCCGGCTGGCTCGCCGTTGTCGGTGCGCTCGCCGTGGTGGCCGGCATCCTGGTCGTCACCGGGAACCCGGCGCGCAACAAGGGAATGGGTGGCCGGGCCTCGCGCGGCGTGATCTGGGGAGCGGCAACGGGACTCACGATCGCCGCCTACACCGTGTGGGACGCATTCGCGATCAAGGACCTGGGCCTCGCGCCCGAAAGCTATTACGCAGGAACGCTCCTGGTGCAATGCGTACTGCTGGCGCCAGGTGCCGTGCGCCGGCGCCGACTCTTACCCGACACACTCCGGAAGGATCGCATCCCGATCGTGGTGGTCGCCGTGCTGTCTCCCCTGGCCTACATCCTGGTCCTGATTGCGATGCGGACGGCGCCCGTCGCGCTCGTCGCGCCGCTCCGCGAGTCGTCCATCGTCGTGGGATCGCTAGTCGCCTGGCGGCTGTTCCGTGAACGCGATCCGGCTCGTCGGGTGGTCGGGGCGGTGGTCGTGCTGGCGGGGATCGTGGCGATCAGCGTGTGAGGAGTTCGAAGGGTTGTCATGTAGAACGGGTGGAAGGTGAGAACTTGGGTCTCATCGGGCCGGTAGACGCTGGAGATTCCGCTGGACCACTGGGGACACCGGGTGCGAGCATGGCGGCCATGGAACGACTGGTCGGACTCGATGCCGACCGCGCCATCGATTGGCTACGTAGTTCCTGCTCGAGATCAGGCATGATCACCGGATTCGACGCGACTGGCTGGCCCGCTCACACCTGGGTGCTGCACGCGATGTACCGAAATCCGGAGTTCGATCGGCTCGGTCTCGGGACGCACCACGATTTCCGGCAGTCTCTCCTGACAGAGGGCTTGATCGAGCGTGATCTCATCGACGACGCCGATCTCAACAGTCTCACCACGGACACCGGCATCCCACTCGGGTTCGTTCCACGGCCTCCGGAGGCATGGAAGCGGTTGCTGTGGCGCAAGTTCCTCCGTGACAACGGTTGTCCGATCGACGAGCTGCACGAGTTCCCCCATGCTTCCGCTGGTTCAGGGCTTCCTTCCCGGCTTCGGTCATGGCGCCCCCGGAAGGCTCGCTTGACGAGATGTCATGGATCGAACTGCTTGGGGTCCTTGCAGCGCAGGGCTACGACCGCGGTGGGTGCTACGCCTTCTTCGGCCAACTGGCCGCGCCGTTCGGCGAAGACCTCGAAGTCTGGCGAGGCGATACAGCATCCCTGCCTTCGATCATGGACGACGGCCGTCACAACTTCACGCCGTCGAACTTCTGGGCCGTCGACAGGAGCTGGTTCGTGTTGACGGACAACGACCTGATGGCTACGAAGGTGAGTGGTAGTCACGAACTCATCGAGACTCTCACACGGAGTGATCTCGAATGCATCGCTTGGCCGTGGGTGCTGCTGCCCGAGCGGCGGAGGGCCTCGTACGTCCAGGTGGGAAATTCGCTGAGCCCGAGCAGCTCTGCGTCTATGGTCGGTATCGAACCCGCCCAAGGTCCACCTACCCGGTAAGGGTGGGCCCTGCCCGCAATGGAGAGGGTGGCTGCCCGTTCGAGCCGGGCCGGGTCCGTAGGTGGCCTTCGCTTGCGGGCGGCGATCGGGCCACCGACCACGAACAGGAGACTGGTATGAGCGGACAGGTGTCGGAGCCGCCGTTGCGTCGTCCAGTTCGCCATGGGGGGTGCGGGCGACCTGTCCATCGACGTCAA
Organism: Nakamurella alba; assembly: GCF_009707545.1. Classification (NCBI taxonomy): domain Bacteria; kingdom Bacillati; phylum Actinomycetota; class Actinomycetes; order Nakamurellales; family Nakamurellaceae; genus Nakamurella; species Nakamurella alba. The sequence goes on from NZ_WLYK01000001.1 coordinate 1,295,599, forward strand.
CAGCAGGATGACACTCCGAGCCACCCTGTTGGTTGCATCAGCACTCACTGTGATCCTCGGCGAAGGGCGGAATGGCTTCAGAAGTCTGGTGCCACAAGTTCGGCCTGCGCCTTGAGTTGGATAAGCATCTCATCTCCCGTCGAATTGGGAACAACCAGATGGTCAAGTCTGCCGAGGAGTTCGTCCAACTTCGTAGCAGTGAGGTGATGGCCGAGTACCACCGAGCAGCGCATGATCACGCCAGGGTGGAGGTCTGGCTGGACGTCATCCATCGATACCCGGCATTCCGTGAATGGGTTTCGCACAACAAGACAGTCCCGCTGGAAATTCTTGAATTGCTGATGCATGATCCAGACGAGAAAAGTTCGCTGGATCGTCGCGACCAAGGGAAAGGCGACGCCCGAGATGCTGGAGGCCATGGCTTCGGATGGGTGTTCGAGTGTGCGTGGCCGGGTGGCATTCAATCGAAAGTCGCCGCGCCATGTCCTCAACCAGCTGTTGCAGGACCCGATGGTGCACGTACGGGAATCCGCCGAAGCGAATCTCGAGAGGCAGGATCTCAAAGCACGTCGCGCCGCGGCGAACCTAGGCAAGTGAGCGGTTGTGGACTAGAACTGACCGGGTTCGTACTCATCGTCCCACTCCGACGGTCGCACAGCGAAGATTATGGCTCGGGTCGATGATGGTTGGCGCGACTCGACGCTCCAGCCGATCACGGTGTTGACGGTGATGGTGACATTCGGTCCAAGGGCGGCATCGAAATCGCTCTCGATGCTATGGATGTCGTCGATGTCGCTCAACCGCACCTCTTCCATGTGGAAGGTCAGGGTGATGTCAGCTCCAACTGCCTCGACAGTGACGGCGATTGCTCGCTTGGGGATCTGGCCGACGGAAGCGTCGACGGCCTGCGCAATGACGTAGAGGGGCCAGAGTGGCGCACCTCGCAGGTTGTCCGGCGAGGGATATTCATGGCCGGTCATTCCGTCTCCTCGGAAAGTGGGCTCGGGACTTGCTGACGACCTCAATTGACGGCGCTCAGTATGAAAATGATCGTAGCTGCTGGCGCAAGCACATTTGGATCAACCGCCAGATCCGTGCAGATTGCGTTTGCCGGCCGTGGCGTCGGTTGGGCCTGGCGGCTACTGGGTCGACGAAACGACCGGATCGCTCACAGTTGGATACCAAGGTGTCCGAAAACCCATGACTCGACCGCCGCTGCGAACGCTGAGCAAGCCTCCGACACTGCCTCGAATCCGAGTTCCTCCGATCCGATCTCGGACTGCCAGATCGATCCGACCCTCCATTGACCGGACGGTTGTCGTCGGATCCAGACCAGGCCTGGTTCGTCATGCTCCACCGTCAGGAACTCGAAGTCCCCTGACGGATCGGCGAGCCAGCGCAGTAGTTCCGTCCTCAGCTCGACGATGGTGAACTCCGGCTCGGAGACGATGAGACGGCCGGCAACGTACAGCCGGAACGTGGCCACAACGCCGATGAGCACATCGTTCGAATCGCTGACTGCGGGCAAGTCGTAGCCCGCACCGGTGAAGTCGAGGTGCACGGGTCGATGATGGTTCATCACGTTCGGAGAATCACAGTGATCTGATCCGTGCTCGGCCAATCCCTTGGTGGTGCGTCACCGTTCCACACATACTCCATCGCGGACAGGCGGCCGTCCTGGACGAACAACAGGATCTGGTCGTCGGGGTCACCAACTGGACCGTTGAGCCGTGCGGCGCCCTCTACGGGGAGGAGTCCGTCCGGGATGGCCGCTGATTCGCCACCAGTGGTGAGGATGTCGATCGACGGGCAGCCGCACGTGCATCTTCCTGTGACGCGAGCGGATGGGATCTGCTCTCGAAGTGTGGATGCGCCGAGGAAGCGGGGGAGGAGCAGGTGCTGCAGCAGTGCCAGCTCCGAGCCGGTCAACCGGCGACCCTGCGGGACTGTCACCGCTGCATTGTGCAGCCCTGAGTCGGCGCTGAGATCATTATTGGTTCCGATCGCGCTCCTGTCTGTTCACACTCAGACGCATGCGCGCGCCCCCTGCCCACTACCAGGTCACGGCGACCGACGATGTCGCTGCGGCTCTGGCGGTCGCCGCACTGCGCTGGCCCACCGACAGCGGAAGCCCGGCAAAGCTGCTGCTGCGGCTCATCGGAGTCGGCCATCGCTCGCTTCTGGGCGAATCCGAGCTACGGAAGGCCACCCGACTGGACGCCATCCAGCGGACGAGCGGATCCCTGACCGGATCCTTCGGCGAGGGCTACTTGGACCTACTTCGGGAGGAGTGGCCGGAGTGACCTCAGATCGGCGGCCGGCGCGCTCCAGGCTGCTCAGCGACCGAAGCAGGGCGGCGGGTCGAAGTCCTGCACGGATTCAATCTGAGCAGGCAGCGTGCAGTCGGCCCTTCGCACGCGCCAAAAGGTCACGAGAATGCCCGCTGACCTGCGGAAAGCGCGCCCGGCAGGATTCGAACCTGCGACCGGCGGATTAGAAGTCCGCTGCTCTGTCCAGCTGAGCTACGAGCGCTAGTGCGGTGAGAGCGTAGCGAACGGACGGGGGTGTGCAGGTGGCGTCGGTGACGCCGACCAGGGCAACCAGGACACAGCACAGCAGGCCGTAACCTCGACGTCGTGTCCGGATCCTCCTCCATCGGTACCGACGACCCCCCGGCCGGGGCGCCGGAGGGGAGTGCACCGACCCGGCGACGGGACCCGTGGACGGTCACCAGCGTCTCCATCGCCGCGGTCCTCATGGCCATGTGCGTGGCCGGCGCGGTCGCGGCGATCGTGCCCACCCGCGGCACCGCCACCGGCATCGTCGACGCCAGCCGGGCGGTCCAGCTCTCCGTCCCGATCGTGCACGGCATCTACGACATGGCCGCCGCCTTCACCATCGGCTGGCTGGTCGCCGCAGTCTTCTTCTGCCCGCCGCAACGCTCCGGCCTGCTCGATGTCGGCGGGTACCGCGCGATGCGCGCCGCCGCCCTGTCCGCACTGGTCTGGCTGGTCTCGGCGCTCGCACTGGTCCCGATCACCATCGCCGACGAGTTCGGCCGGCCCTTCGGCCAGGCCATCGACGCCGACCTGGTGCTGACCGCGATCGCGCAACTCGACACCGTCCGGGGCTTTGTCATCTCGGCCGCCTTCGTCGTGCTGGTCGCTGTGATCGCATGGTCCGTGCTCCGGCCGGGCTGGGCGTTCCTGCTGCTGATTCTCGCGTTCTGCGCGTTGTTGCCGCAGGCCGCCGGCGGTCACGCCTCCTCGGACAGCAACCACGACGTTGCTGTCGACACGATGCTCTACCACCTGGTCGGCATCACGGTCTGGATCGGCGGGCTCATCGCCTTCCTCGGACTGGCCCGACAGAAGGTGCCCTTCCTGACCACCATCGCCCGCCGCTACTCGGCGACGGCGCTGGTCGCGTTCGTCCTGGTCGGGCTGTCCGGCATGGGCAACGCCTGGGTGCGCCTCACCTACATCCAGGACCTCTGGACCACGCCCTACGGTCGGCTGTTGATCATCAAGACGGTGCTGCTGATCGTGCTGGGCGTCATCGGGTACGCCCACCGGCAACGCACGCTGCCGGCCCTGGCCACCGGGGAACGCCGGCCGCTGGTCCGGCTCGCCGTCGTCGAAGTGCTGATCATGGCGGCGACGGTCGGTGTCGCGACCGCGCTGTCCCGGACGGCCACCCCGCCGCCCAGCGGCGCCGCGCCCAGCCAGACCGAGCTGGAGCTCGGCTTCTCGATGCCCGGGCCGCCCGACCTGTGGCGCTTCATCACGGCCTGGCGCTTCGACTGGCTGGTCGGCGGACTGACCGTTGTCGCCGCGGTCGTCTACGTGCTCGCTGTCATCCGGATCCGCCGCAAGGGCATCGCCTGGCCGCCCGGCCGCACAGTCGCCTGGCTGCTCGGCTGCCTGCTGGTGCTGATTGCCACCTCGTCCGGGCTCGGACGGTATGCGCAGACCCAGTTCTCGCTGCACATGGTCGCGCACATGATCCTCGGCATGCTCGCGCCGATCCTGCTGGTGCTCGGCGGGCCGACGACCCTCGCGCTGCGCGCGTTGCCGACCGCCCCGCGCGGCGGTCCGCCCGGCGCGCGGGAGGCGCTGGTCGCTGTACTGAACAGCCGGCTCACCCGGGTGCTGACCCACCCGCTGTTCGTGCTGCCGCTGTTCATCGGCTCCTTCTACGCCGTGTACTTCACCGGCCTGTTCGAGACGCTGATGTCCTCGCACCTCGGGCACGTGTTCATGAACGTGCACTTCCTGGTCGTCGGCTACCTCTACTACTGGGTCATCATCGGCGTCGACCCGGCGCCGCGGCGCTGGCCGCACATCGTCAAGCTCGGCATCCTGCTCGCCGCCCTGCCCTTCCACGCCTTCTTCGGTCTCGCACTCATGAACTCGCGCACCGCGATGGCCACGAACTACTACCAGTCCCTGCAGATCCCGTGGGTCGGCGACCTCGCCGCCGACCAGCGCCTCGGCGGCGGCATCGCCTGGGGCATCACCGAGCTGCCGATGCTGATCGTGCTGGTGGCCCTGCTCGCGCAGTGGGCGCGCACCGAGGAACGGCAGAACCGCACCGTCGACCGGCAGAAGGACGAGCGCGGTGACGCCGAGCTCGACGCCTACAACCAGATGCTGGCCGGCCTGGCCGAGCGCGGCCGGAGGGGCAGCGCTGCCGGGAGCCCGAAGCCCGATGCCAGTGAGTCGACCGGCGATCCAGGAGACCGTCCGTCCTGAGTTGTCCACATCCCCGGATCCGTCCACACCCGGGCGGATCCGTTCACCGCAGGCGCCGAGATCCCGGCACGGTTGTCAGCAGCGATCGGTGGCAGCGGGCCCCGGAGCAGCTGAAGGGGAGGACGAGGGCATGAGGAACGACGGAGCCACCGTGACCATTGTGGGACGGGTCGCGAGCAACCCGACGATCGGTCTGGCGGCCAACGGCAACGACCGGTCGACGATGCGGGTGGTGTCGACGGAGCGGCGCTTCGACGAGGCGAACGGCGAGTGGGTGGACGGCGACGAGTTCGGCGTCAACGTCGTCAGCTGGCGCCGCACCGCGACGGGTGTGATCGAGCACCTGCGCAAGGGCGACCCGATCGTGGTGATCGGCCGGATCAGCACCCGGCGGTACGAGCGGGAGAACGGCGCCACCGACTGGTTCACCGACGTCAAGGCGGACGTGGTCGCGCTCGACGTGGCGCGGGTCAACGGCAAGTTCAAGCGGACACCGGCGCCGGAGGGGCCGGCCGGCGCGGTTGCGCCGGTGGCCGAGGACGCCGACGCCGACGCGGAAGGCGCCGTCGCGGGAGTGGATTCCGAGGACCAGGTCGATGTCGACGAGGCGGTGATGGACGAACTCACCGAGCGGGCCCGCCCGCTCGTGCCGGGTCGCTGACCGACCCGGAACGGGCCGTTGACCGACAGCAGTCGCGATGCGAGGCCGGGAACGGCCGGACGGCGAGGTGGTTGCACCCGGTCGTCCGGCCGTACGGCCGGAAGCGGTAGGAAGCGGCAGGGAAACCGCTCCCGGCGGTAGGGCACACTGGTCGCTGGTCCATCCGTCTCCCCGCCCGTCGGGCGGGGGGCGTGACGCTGCGCGAGAGGGAAGCACTGACGTGCCCGAGTTCATCTACACCATGAAGAAGGCCCGCAAGGCCGTGGGCGACAAGCTCATCCTGGACGACGTCACGATGTCGTTCTACCCGGGCGCCAAGATCGGCGTCGTCGGGCCGAACGGCGCGGGCAAGTCGACGATCCTGAAGATCATGGCCGGCAAGGACACCCCGTCCAACGGCGAGGCGTTCCTCACCCCGGGCTTCAGCGTCGGCATCCTCATGCAGGAGCCGGAGCTCGACGAGAGCAAGAACGTCCTGGAGAACGTGCAGGAGGCGTTCGGCGAGACCTACGCGAAGCTGGCCCGCTACAACGAGATCGGCGAGCTGCTGGCCACCGACTACAGCGACGAGCTCATCGAGGAGATGGGCAAGCTGCAGGAGGAGATCGACAACGCCAACGCCTGGGACCTCGACTCCCAGCTGGAGCAGGCGATGGACGCGTTGCGCTGCCCGCCGGGCGATGCCGACGTGTCGGTGCTCTCCGGTGGTGAGCGTCGCCGCGTCGCGCTGTGCCAGCTGCTGCTGTCCGCGCCCGACCTGTTGCTGCTCGACGAGCCCACCAACCACCTGGACGCCGAGTCCGTGCTCTGGCTGGAGCAGTTCCTGTCCGGCTACGCCGGCGCCGTCCTGGCCGTCACCCACGACCGGTACTTCCTGGACAACGTCGCGCAGTGGATCGCCGAGGTCGACCGCGGCCGGTTGATCCCGTACGAAGGCAACTACTCCACCTACCTGGAGAAGAAGGCCGACCGGATGGCGGTCCAGGGCAAGAAGGACGCCAAGCTCGCCAAGCGGCTGCAGCAGGAGCTGGAGTGGGTCCGGTCCGGTGCCAAGGCCCGGCAGGCCAAGTCCAAGTCCCGGCTCGCCCGGTACGAGGAGATGGCGGCCGAGGCGGACCGCAACCGCAAGCTCGACTTCGAGGAGATCCAGATCCCGCCGGGCCCGCGCCTGGGCAGCATCGTGGTGGAGGTCGGCGACCTGCGGAAGGGCTTCGGCGACCGCGTGCTCATCGACGGGCTGTCCTTCACCCTGCCGCGCAACGGCATCGTCGGCGTGATCGGCCCGAACGGCGTCGGCAAGACGACGCTGTTCAAGACCATCGTCGGGCTCGAGGACCCGGACGCCGGCAACGTGAAGGTCGGCGAGACGGTCCGGCTGTCCTACGTCGATCAGAGCCGGGCCGGCATCGACCCGAAGAAGAATGTCTGGGAGGTCGTCTCCGACGGCCTGGACCACATCAAGGTGGGCAACACCGAGATGCCGTCCCGCGCCTACGTCTCGGCGTTCGGCTTCAAGGGTCCGGACCAGCAGAAGCCGTCCGGCGTGCTGTCCGGTGGTGAGCGGAACCGGCTGAACCTGGCCCTGACGCTCAAGGAGGGCGGGAACCTGATCCTGCTCGACGAGCCCACCAACGACCTCGACGTCGAGACCCTCGGCTCGCTGGAGAACGCGCTGGAGAACTTCCCCGGCTGCGCCGTGGTCATCTCCCACGATCGCTGGTTCCTCGACCGGACCTGCACTCACATCCTCGCCTGGGAAGGCACCGAGGAGGACCCGGCCAACTGGTTCTTCTTCGAGGGCAACTTCTCCGACTACGAGAAGAACAAGATCTCCCGGCTCGGTGCCGACGCCGCCCGGCCGCACCGCGTCACCTACCGCAAGCTGACTCGCGACGGCTGAGCCCGCCCGACACTCCGACCGCCGGCCCCCGACCACCACAGGTGGTCGGGGGCCGGTGCCGTTCACCGGCGAGCAGTGGCTGTGGGCCGCCGCGGACCCGGGGCACCGGCGGGTCACCCGGGCAGCGGTCGAGCATCTGCGCAACGTCGGGGGCATCCGTGACCCGCTCCGCGCAACGACCGTCCGCCCCGCCGCAACGAAGCACGGGCAACCATCCGGCGAACGTCCGGTGACCGGCGACGGCGGCGCACCGCCGCCACGCTGCGCTCGACAGTGCCGTGACTGCAACCACTTTCCGAATCCACGCCGACGTCGTGGTTCAGGACTAGGCTCGTGGGTCGGACAGGGCAACGGCGCCCTGACGAGCAGGGAAGCGGAGCAGGGAGCAGATGACGCAGACCCGGAACGACGCGGGCAGCAGCACGGACGGCAGCACCGAGGGCGACGGCGCCGGCCAGTCAGCCTCAGCGGCACCGAAGTCCTCCACTGCGGAGGCGGCCCGGCGGCGGCCGGATCTCGCCCGGCTGATCGAGGTCTACTACCGGCACGTCCCGGCCGAGGACCGCCCGCGTGAACCGCAGGACGTGCTCGCCGTCGTCGAGGGTCACCGCCGGCTCGCCGCCCGCCGGCTGCCCGGCGAGGCCCGGATCCGGATCCACAACCCACCGGCCGCCGTCCCGGACCGTACCGAGGAGGAGACCGCCCACCCCACCGGCTGGTCCGCCACCTCCACCGTCATCGACATCGTCAACGACGACATGCCCTACCTGGTGGACTCGGTGATCGGCGCGCTCACCGCCGCCGGTGTCCGGGTGCATCGCGTCCTGCACCCGATCCTGTCCGTGCGCCGGGACACCGACGGCTCCCTGCTCGAGGTCACCGGCGAGGCCCGGCGCCCGTCCAACGGCTTCACCGCGATGACCTCCGGCCTGCGACCCGGCGCGCCGGTGCCGACGGTCCCGCTGCGCGAGTCGTGGGTGCACGTCCTCATCGACCGGCTGTCCGACGCCGAGCGTGCGGAGGCGATCGAGGCCGAGCTGGTCGACGTCCTCGCCGCCGTCCGCGCCGTGGTGCAGGACACCCCCACGATCATCGGCGCCGCCACCATGGCCGCCGCCGAGCTGCGCAACTCGCCCTCCCCACGCCCGGTGCAGGAGGTGTCCGAGGCCGGTGACCTGCTCTACTGGCTCACCGCCGGCAACCTCACCTTCCTCGGTTACCGCCTGGTCGAGGCGGGGGAGGAGGTCCCCGGGTCCGGCCTCGGCATGCTGCGCGAGGAGTCGCCCTACGCCGAGGCGGTCATCCGGGACGAGGTGAAGGCCGGCCCGGAGGCCGGGCATCTCGTCCTGACCCAGCTGTCCCAGGGCGCCCCGATCAACCGGGAGATCCCGCCGTTCGCCATCACCGTGCGCACCCTCGGTGCCGACGGCTCCGTGCATCGCGAGCACCACTTCTACGGCGTGCTCACCCCGCGCGCCCTCACCGCCGAGATCAGCGCCACCCCGGTGCTGCGCCGGATCGCCGAACGTGTGCTGGCTGCGCTCGACGCCGCCCCGGACACCTACACCGGCCAGCGTGCGATGGACCTGCTGTCGGTGTACCCGCGGGCCGAGTTGTTCTGGGCCGACCCGGATCTGCTGCTCACCGCCGTCAGCGGCGTGCTGCAGCTGTCCAGTCGGCGCCGGCTGCGCGCCTTCCTGCAGCCGGACCCCTACGGCCGCTTCGTGTCCGTGCTCGTCTACCTGCCCCGTGACCGGTGGACCACCGCCGCCCGGCTCGCCATGCAGCAGGTGCTGCTGGACGTGTTGCACGGCACCGGGATCCGCTACACCGCCCGGATCGGCGAGTCGCTGCTGGCCTTCGTGCACTTCACCGTCACCGTCGAGCCCGACCGCGCGGTGCACCTGGACGAGGCCGGCCTGGCCGACCTGCACCGCAAGCTCCGCTCCACCATCCGCACCTGGGAGGACCGGCTGGTCGCCGCGGTGGTCGGCGGCGGACCGGCCGGTGGCGACGAGGAGCTCGACACCGCAGGCGCTCTCAACCGCTACGCCGAGGCCTTCGACGAGTCCTACAAGGAGGACTACTCCGTCGATGAGGCGGTCACCGACCTGGAGCGCCTGGACGCGCTGACCGGGCCGGACGACCTGGCCCTGCAGTTCTCCGTCCGCGAGGGCGGCGACCGTGCCCCGGACGAGCGGCGGCTCAAGCTGTACGTCGCCGGTGCCCGGGTCACCCTGTCCCGGGCGCTGCCGGTGCTGCAGAGCCTGGGCGCCGAGGTCATCGACGAGAAGCCCTACGAGGTCCGGCGTTCCGACGGCACCAAGGCCCGCATCTACGACTTCGGCCTGCGCTTCGACGCGGCGAAGCTGCCGGTCGGCGACCAGATCGGCGTGGTGCGGGCCCGGTTGTCCGATGCCTTCATCGCCGCGTGGCAGAACCGGGCGGAGGTCGACGGGTTCAACAACCTGGTGCTGGCCGCGGGGCTGGACTGGCACCAGGTTGCGGTGTTCCGGGCCTACGCCCGCTACCTGCGGCAGATCGGGACCCCTTGGACCCAGGGTTATCTCGAGCAGGTGCTGGCCGGCTACCCGGAGATCGCCACCGACCTGGCCGAGCTGTTCGCGATCCGGTTCGACCCGGACCGGTTCGCCGACGACGACGGCAACGCCACCGCCGGGCCGCAGCGGCTCGCCGCTGCCTCCGAGGTCACCGACCGGATCACCGCCGCCCTGGACGCGGTGACCAGCCTGGACGCCGACCGGATCATGCGCCAGTTCCTGGCCCTCATCACGGCCACCGCCCGCACCAACGCGTTCCGGGTCGGCGAGGACGGCGGACCCCGGACCTGCCTGACCTTCAAACTGCTCCCGCAGCTGATCCCCGGCGTACCGAAACCTGTTCCGGCATTTGAGATCTGGGTGTACTCGCCGCGGATCGAGGGCGTGCACCTGCGGTTCGGCCCGGTCGCCCGCGGCGGGCTCCGCTGGTCCGACCGGCCGGAGGACTTCCGCACCGAGATCCTGGGTCTGGTCAAGGCGCAGGAGGTGAAGAACGCGGTGATCGTGCCGGTCGGCGCGAAGGGCGGTTTCGTGCTGAAGCAGGCACCGGCCACCACCGGCGACCCGGCAGCAGACCGGGAGGCGCTGCAGGCCGAGGGTGTCGCCTGCTACCGGCAGTTCATCGCCGGCCTGCTCAACCTCACCGACAACCGGGTCGGCGGCGCGATCGTGCCGCCGGAGCGGACCGTCCGGCACGACGCCGACGACCCGTACCTGGTGGTCGCCGCCGACAAGGGCACCGCCACCTTCTCCGACATCGCCAACGGGGTGGCCGCCGACTACGGCTTCTGGCTGGGCGATGCCTTCGCCTCCGGCGGCAGCGTCGGGTACGACCACAAGGCGATGGGCATCACCGCCCGCGGCGCCTGGGAGTCGGTCAAGCACCATTTCCGCGAGCTCGGGATCAACACCCAGGAGCAGGATTTCACCGTCGTCGGTGTCGGCGACATGTCCGGCGACGTGTTCGGCAACGGCGTGCTGCTCTCCGAGCACATCCGGCTGGTCGCCGCCTTCGACCACCGGCACGTCTTCGTCGACCCGACCCCGGACGCGGGCACGTCCTACGCCGAGCGGCGCCGGCTGTTCGACCTGCCACGCTCGTCATGGGCCGACTACGACACGTCGCTGATCTCGGCCGGCGGCGGGGTGTTCCCGCGCACCGCGAAGTCGATCCCGATCACCGGTGAGATGCGCGCCGCGCTCGGGATCGAGGACGATGTCACCTCTCTCGCCCCGGTGGACCTGATCCGCCGGGTGCTGCTGGCCCCCGTGCAGCTGCTGTGGAACGGCGGCATCGGCACGTACGTGAAGGCGTCCACCGAGCCGCAGACCGCGGCCGGCGACAAGTCCAACGACGCCGTCCGGGTCAACGGCGGCGAACTCCGTGTGCAGGTGGTGGGGGAGGGCGGCAACCTCGGTGTCACCCAGCTCGGCCGGATCGAGTTCGCCCGGGCCGGTGGCCGGATCAACACCGACGCCATCGACAACTCCGCCGGTGTCGACACCTCCGACCACGAGGTGAACATCAAGATCGCCCTGCAGCCGGCTTTGGCGTCCGGGCAGCTCGGGATGGAAGAGCGCGACGAGCTGTTGGCGTCGATGACCGACGAGGTCGCCCACCTGGTGCTGGCCGACAACACCGCGCAGAACCGGGTGCTCGGGGTGTCGAGACACCATGCGGTGCCGATGCTCTCGGTGCACGCCCGGCTGATCGACTCGCTGGTGGCGGCCGGCCGGCTGGACCGGGCGCTGGAGTACCTGCCCAGCCGGGCGCAGATCGAGGCGCGAACGGCGGCCGGCGAATCGCTGACCTCCCCGGAGCTCTCGGTGCTGCTGGCCTACGTCAAGTCGGCGCTGTCCGAGGCGGTGCTGGCCTCCGACCTGCCCGACGACCCGGCCTTCGCCGGCGACATCTCCGACTACTTCCCGACCGCGATGCGCGGCGGGGACGAGGCCGCGGCGATCGAGGCGCACCCGCTGGCCCGGGAGATCGTCACCACGATGACCGTCAACGAGGTGGTCAACGGTGCCGGGATCACCTATGCCTTCCGGCTGGGCGAGGAAATCGCGGCCGACCCGACCGACGCGGTTCGCGCCTACCGCGTCGTCACCGAGGTGTTCGGGCTGCGCGAGCTGTGGCGGGACATCGCGGCCGAGGACAACCGGATCCCGGCATCCTCCCAGGACACGCTGTTCCTGGAGGTGCGCCGGCTGCTGGACCGGGCGGCGCGCTGGCTGTTGGCGAACCGACCCCGACCGCTGGACGTGCCGGCCGAGATCGATCGCTACCGCGACGCCGTCGCCGAACTGGCGCCGAAAATGCCGCGGCTGGTCCGTGGCGTCGAGCACGAGAACGTGCGCGCCGAGGCGGCGAAGCTGGTCGCCCTGGACGCGCCCGCCGACCTGGCCAACCGGATCGCCTACTCGCTGTACACCTACTCGGCGCTGGACATCGCGGACGTCGCCCGGGACAGCGGCCGGGACCTGGTGCGGACGGCCGAGCTCTACTACGAGCTGTCCGCCCGGATGGACTTCGACCAGCTGCTGTCCGCAGTGACCGCGCTGCAGCGCGGCGACCGCTGGCACGCGCTGGCCCGGCAGGCGCTGCGGGACGACCTCTACCGGTCCATGCGGCTGCTCACCGCGGACGTGTTGACCGCCACCCCGGACGATGCCGACACCCTGGAGCGGATCCGGGAATGGGAGGTGCGCAAGGCCGGTGCACTCGCGCGAGCGCGCAGCACCCTCGGTCAGATCGCGGCCGGCTCGGCCGGCGACCTGGCCGCACTGTCGGTGGCGGCGAGCGAGGTGCGCACGCTGATCGGTTGACCGCCGGCGGCGCGGTCCGGCACCGTGGCCTGCACCTGGCAGGATGAACGCCCGTGACGAGCACCGGCCTGCGCTACTCCACCACCGTGCGCGTGCGGTGGTCCGATCTCGACGCGTTCGGGCACGTCAACAACGCCCGCACCGCCACCCTCCTGGAGGAGGCGCGGGTGGACTGGCTGTTCACCGAGGCGTCGAAGCAGGGGGCGAACCGGCTGACCGACGGGATCGTGGTGTCACGGCTGGAGATCCGTTACCTGCGGCCGATCACCTTCGGCGAGACCGTCACGGTCTCGATGGGCGTGACCGAGCTGCGCGCCGTGTCCACCACCATCGACTACCTGGTGCACGCCGACGACGTCCTCGCCGTCACCGCGTCCACCCAGCTGGTGCCGATGGACCTGGAGGGCATGCGGCCCCGGCGCTGGGACGAGAACGAGCGCGGCTTCCTCGCCGGCTACCTGGGGACCTGAGACATGGCTGCGTTCACCCCCGCCACCACCGCCGACCGCGACGACGCCGCCGCTTTCGCCGGACGCGCCGCGCGCTGGGACAACCAGGGCCCGGTGCGACTGCGCGCCGACGGCGACCTGGTCCGGCTGTGGGCGACCACGCCGTTCGACACCCTGGCCACCCGCGCGGTCACCGGCACGCTGGAGCCGCGCGACGTCACCGTGCACGCCGGCAACCTGCTGTCCGCGCTCGCGGTCGTCCGGGACGGCACCGTCGATCCCGGACCTGCGGTCGACGCCGCCTGGCGGGCACAGCTGCCGCCGGTCGCCGGCTGGGTCGCCGTGGACACCATCCCCGCCGAGGTGATCGGCCGGCTGTCCGACGACGGGGTGGCGCGCGCCCGGGCCAACCCGGGTCCGGCCGGCGGCGCCGGCACCGCGCTGCTGGACAGCGAGGTGATGACCGTGCAGGGCAACGGGATGTCGGTGGTGATCACCATGCGGACGCTGTTCGCGCTGTCCGGCATGGGGTTCGCGCCGCCCACCCGCGGCGAGGTCATCCGGATCAGCGCCACCGACGCCTGGGTCCGGCTGGACGCCCGCTTCGGGGCGGTGGTGCGGCGGCGGCACGCGGCGCTGCCGCTGCTGTTCGCGCTCTGAAACCGTCGAGGGCCTGACCTCTCAGCGGCGCGGGTCCTGCGGCAGCGCGACGAAGGTGTAGCCCTGCGCCTGCAGCTTCTCGATGATCTTCGGCAGGGCGGCCAGGGTCTGGGACCGGTCGCCGCCGGCGTCGTGCATCAGGATGATCGACCCCGGTGTGACCGTGCTCAGCACGTTGTCGACGATCTGCGCGACGCCCGGCTTCTGCCAGTCCTCGGAGTCGACCGCCCAGGCCAGCGGCAGGGTGCGGAAGTGCGCGAGCCGCTGGCGCAGCAGATCGGTGTGCCCCCAGTCGCCGCCCGGTGCCCGGTAGTAGGCCGGCTCCTGGCCGGTCGCCGCCTTGATGGCGTCCTGGGTCCGCTGGATCTCCCGGTCGATCACCGCCACCGGCTTGCCGGGCAGCTGCATGTCGTGGTCCCACGTGTGGTTGCACAGGGTGTGCCCGGCTTGGGCGATCCGCTGCTCGGTGCCCGGGTAGTCGGCGATCTGCTCGCCGATCTGGCAGAACGTCGCGGTGATCCCGTACCGCTCCAGGATGTCCAGCACCTTCCCGGTCTGCGGGCCGGGTCCGTCGTCGAACGTCAGGCTGACCACCTTGCCGCCGTCCACCCAGCCCATCAGGTGCTGGTACTGCCGGGGGAGCGGCCCGGCGGGGGTGGTGGTCGTGGTGGTGGGAGCCTTCGCGGTCGTCGGCGCGGTGGTCGTCGGCGCAGCGGTCGTCGTGGTCTTCGGAGCGGTCATGCCCGGTGCGGTGGTGGTCGGTGCGGTGGTGGTGGGCGCAGAGGTGGACGGCGCAGAGGTGGACGGCGGGGTGGCGGTGGGTGCAGAGGTGGACGGTGTGACAGGTGTGGACGTCTCGGTGTCGGTCTCGGTGGGGACGGTGCCGATGGTCAGGGCGGGCACGGTGACCACGACGGACGAGGTGGGCGCCGCCGGGTCACTGCTGGAAGGTTGATCGGTACCCGCCCCGGCCTCGGTGCTGCTGCCGGGCGTGCTGTCCAGTACCTGCGGCAGCACGATCGGCGCGTCCGCGGTGCGGCCGACCGCGAGCACGGTGACGGTGCTGCCGAGCACAACGGCGGTGACGGCGGCCAGCACGGCGAGCACCACCGAGGTTCGTCTCACCTGTCACACCCTTCGCTGGAATCACTTCTGTCACATCAGTCCCGTTGGTCACAGGCTACGGAGGGACTGGTGGACCGTAGGGCTGCCGCGCCGATGTTGATCACCGGGGATCGGTGATCAACCGGATCGGTGATCATCCGGATCGGGTCGGGCTGGATCGGGTGAGTCTTGAACGGTGCGGCCGGACCGGCGGGCAGAACCGGCCGACGTCGGTTCGGGGAGTGGCTACCGGCGGCGGATCGGAGAGGGGGCCAGTCGGCGGCGGATCGGGCAGCGGGCCAGTCGGCGGCCGATCGGGGCGCGGGCGGGCCGGCGGCGGATCGGGGAGTGGGCCTACCGGCGGCGCATCGGAGCCGATCAGGTCGACTCAGGGGACGGGCGCCAGCCAGGCGGCGGCGTCGCCGGGAAGCCGGCCGAGATCGTCCAGCGGCACGGAGGTGAGGATCGGGTCGCCGGGCGGCAGCGGGACCGGGTGCGGACCGGTGTTCAGGACGCAGATGATCCCGCCGTCCGCACCGCGGAAGGCGAAGCAGTGGTCCGGAGCCCCGTACCACTCGATCCGCTCCGGCGGCAGGGACGGCCGATGCGATCGTTCCTCGACGGCATGGCGCAGCAGGGTCAGCGTCGAGGTCGGCGATTCCAGCTGGGCGGCCACCACGTGCCGGTGCCCGAACGCCGGCGCGGGCCCGCCGGCCACGGAAAAGCCGGTGCCCGGTTCGGTGTCGTCCCACGGCATCGGGACCAGGACGTCGGGGCGGCCGAAGGGGCGCACCGACTCGGCGTACGGACCGTCCGGCACCGCGAACACCGGCAGGCCGAGTTCGTCGCCCTGCAGCAGGCGCACCCGGCCGGGCAGGGCGAGCACGACCAGCAGACCGGCACGGGCCCGCCGCTCCCCGAGATCCCGGTCGTCCCAGCGGCTCGCGAGCCTGCCGTCACCGGCGGTACTCAGCGTCCAGGTGGGCGCCGGGCCGCCGGCCAGCTCCGCGCGGATGGCCACACGCAACCGGTCGGCGTCGAAGGGTTGCGCCCCGAGGTCGGCGGGGCGGTCCGGGGCGGTGAGCGCGACCAGCCCGTGTCGCTGCAGGGCAGCGGTCCAGCTGTCGTCGGGGGCGCCGATCACATCGACCCCGTCGACACCGAGCAGTTCGAGGTAGCCGAGGTGGGAGATCAGCCCGGTGACGTCCCCGATGCCGTCGCCGTCGCCGTCGTGGAACGCGGGGAGCACCACCACGTACCCCAGCAGGGCGTCGGACTCCGGTGGCGCAATGTTCCCGCTCCCGGCTCCGCCATGCGGCGTCACGGGTGCGGTGCTGTTCACAGGATCCGATCCTGCCACCGCAGCGAGGTCGCCCGTTCCACTCCGGACGGACCCGAACGTCGGTCGGTGACGGGGCCACCCGACCGAGAACGGTTGCGGGTGAACCGATACGGCCGACTGTGTGGCCTGCGATGCTCAGACGTCGTGCAGCGAGTTCACCATGCTGTCGGCGGCCATCACGAAGTACTGCCACAGTGTGGCGCGCTGCTCCGGGGAGAGCGTGATGGAGTCCATGGCGTCGGCCATCGCCTTCAGCCAGGCGTCGCGCTCGGCGAGGCCGATCCGGAAGGGTGCGTGCCGCATCCGCAGCCGCGGATGTCCGCGTTGCTCGGAGTAGGTGCGTGGCCCGCCCCAGTACTGCTCGAGGAACATCCGCAACCGGACCTCGGCCGGGCCGAGGTCCTCCTCCGGGTAGAGGTCGCGCAGCACCGGGTCGGCCCGGACGCCGTCGTAGAACCTCGCCACCAGGGTGTGGAAGGCGGGTCGGCCACCGATCTCGTCGTAGAACGACTGCGCTGCACTCACCCGTCCATTCTCCCCCGTGCGGACGAGGGCGCCGCCCGCCCCTGTCCCGGTCGCGGCGCTCATCCCGGACACGTGTCCCGAACAGCACAATTGTCTGGCCCCGGAGGCTGTGGACATGTCTACTGGTGCCGTTGGTGGTTCCGGCACGAGGCTGGAGGTGCGGGGTGGCTGGACACGTGGCCGCGAAGACGGTGGAGCCGGTGGAGTCTGCGGAGACCCCGGGCGCCGGCGTCCGTTCCACGGAGTTGCGGGCACTGCTGCTGAACGCCACGCACGAGCCGCTCGCCGTGGTGGCGGGGCGGCGGGCCCTGGTGCTGGTGCTGGCCGGCAAGGCCGAGTGCGTGCTCGAGCGGGACGGTGCCGAGCCGGTGCGGGCGCCGTCGGTCGCGCTGGCGGTGCCGGCGGTGCTACGACTGCACCGCTACGTGCGCGTGCCCTACGTCGCGACGTTCCCGGTCACCCGGGCCGGGGTGCTACGCAGGGACCGTCGGAGATGCGCCTACTGCCGGGCGCCGGGGGACACGATCGATCACGTCGTTCCGCGCAGCCGCGGCGGTGCACATTCCTGGGAGAACTGCGTCGCCTGCTGCGTGCGGTGCAATGCGCGCAAGGCCGACCGTTTGCTCGCCGAACTGGGATGGTCCCTGCCGATGCCGCCCGCGCCACCGCGTCGGGTGGGGGCATTGCGCATCGGGTGGGGCGAGGAGGCCGATCCGGCCTGGCAGCCCTGGCTGCAGACCGCTGCCTGAGGGCTGTACGACCCGGCCTGACGGGGCCGGGGGACCGCTGCCGTCGGCTTTCGCGGACCCCTCGGGCTGCGGAACGTGACGATGCCGGCGCATGGTCCGCAGCTGCCCGACCGGGATCGGAAGGACATCGGGGAGGCATGCGCGCAGACAGGGTGGAGCAGAGGTGGGACGGTGGTGCTCGCTGCGTCAGGGGTCGGAATCCGTTGCGGCGCCGGTCGTCCGACGGCCGTCGTGATCAGTTCCCTTGGCACGGCGCACTTCTGCCGTGCCGCCGGCGACGCGATCAGCCGGCGGTAAGGATCTCCGGTGGGAGATCAGCCCATGCGGATGCCACGGCCCATGCGGATCCCGCGGCCCATGCGGATGCCACGGCCCATGCGGATCCCGCGATCCACCTTCGAGTGAACGCCCTCGCCGGAAGCGAGATCGAAAGCGGCGGCGGAAACGAGGTTACGGGCGGCGTTCATGAGAGGACTCCTGTCGTGGGGGTGCACCAGCGGTCGAGCGCTGTTGCGGAGAGTGACCAGTAGGACAAGGCTGGACTTCGATGGCCCGGAGCCGGTGGCCGTTGGTCCTGGTGAACCCCCGGCTTGACCAGAATGCTTGTCCTGGTGGACGATTCGGCGCGATTTCCGCCGGCTCCGGGCATAATCATAGGTGGCTCGGGACAGGGGTTCCGTTTGTGCTGCCTGGTGTTTGTCACGGAACGTAATTGTTTCTGAGGCCGAATCGGTGGCGCCGCCCTTGCCATTCCTGGCCTTCGTTTTGAATCACTCTGACGCCGCGCCAGATCTTCGGCCAAGTTCACCCGAACGATTTTTTGACAGCTGTCCAAAGCTTCGCTGTGGACGCTGCGTGCGCGCGCCGTGTGGCGTTCCGGTGGTCCCGGGCAGACCATCGGTCGCAGGGTCAGCGCCCCACTCTTGATCGGCGGACGCGGTTGCGGTAAGCGTGTCGCGGGAACTGCGCCGAGGTTCCAGGATCATTCGGACGCACATTCCGGCCGGGTGAGATCCACCGGTAGCGTTTCGTCCCGAGTGTCCTGTTCGCGCGAGCGAGTCCCTTTCCCGGTGGAGGTCTGGCCTTGACGGTGCGGCTCACCGGTCCCGGTGGGGCCACCGCCCCGCCGGCGGCGCTGCCTGGTGACTTCCTGCGGCTGCTGCTCGCCTGGTTCTCCTCGCTCACCGGCGACGGGCTGCGGATGGTGGCCCTGCCGCTGCTCGCGGCCTGGGTGTCGCCGACGCCCGGGGCGGTGGCCGCGGTCGCCGCCTTCACCTCGCTGCCCTGGCTGCTGGTCGCGGTGCCGGCCGGGGCGCTGGTGGACCGGATGTCGGCGGTGGTCGCGATCCGGGTCGCGCACGTGGTCCGCGCCCTCTGCACCCTCGGCCTGGTCGTCGCCGTGGAGACCGGTTGGTACGGCATCCCGGTGCTGTGCGCCTTCGGGTTCGTGCTGACGGCCGCGGAGACCTTCGCCGACGGCGCGGCGCAGACGATGATCGTGCGGATCGTCCCGCAGGCCCAGCTGGAGAAGGCGAACACCCGGTTCGCCGTCGTGGAGACCGTGGCCCTGGACCTGGTGGGCCCGCTCGTCGCCGGTGTGACCTTCGTGGTCGCCGGGTGGATCCCGTTCGCGCTGTCCGCCGCGGCGTTCGCGGTCGCGGCGGTGGTGGTCGGGCGGATCCGGGCCGGCCGGACCACTGCCGAGGACCGCGTGCTGTCCTCACTGCAGCGGGCCGCGGCGCTGCCGACCGCCGTGCCCACGGCCCCGCCCACAGATCCACCGACGAACCTACCGACCGATCTGCCCGTGGGGTTGCCGACCGGCCCCCGGCACCGGCGGGCGGCACCGGTGCGCGGGCCGCTCACGGGGGAGATCCGCGAGGGACTCCGCCGGCTCTTCGCCGACCCGGTGCTGCGCACCCTGGTGATCACCGTCGCGGTGCTGGCCGCCGCGGTCGCGGCCCAGGACGGCGTACTGGTGCTCTACGCGACCGAGGACCTCGGACTGTCCCCGGAGCTCTACCCGACGCTGCTGGTGGCGATGTCGGTCGGGATCCTCGTCACCGCCCCGTTCGTCGGCCGGTGGGCCGACCGGTTCGGGCAGGGCCCGCTGATGGTCACCGCGATCGTCGCCACCGGGTCCGGGATCGTGCTGATGGGTCTGCTCCCGCACCCGGTGACCGGGTGGGCCTGCTACCTGCTGATCGGCGCCTCCGGGGTGACCTGGAACGTGCTGTCGGCGACCCGGCGGCAGCGTCGCACCCCGGTCGAGATGGCAGCCCGGGTGTCCTCGGCGTTCCGGGTGGTGGCGTTCGGGGCGGCGCCGGTCGGCAACGTCCTCGGCGGCGTGATCGGGCACCTCTGGGGTGTCCAGGCGGTGTTCCTGGTGGCCGGCGGGGCGATGCTGGTCACGGCGGCGTGTGCGGGCCGGTCCTTCTTCCGGCCGTTGCCGCCGTCCGATAGCGTGCACGGGTGACGATTCTCGAGACGGTCGCGGTCTTCGTGGGAGGCCCGCTGGTCATCTACGCCGGCATCGCGGCTTTCACCGTGCTGCCGAACCGGGCCAAGGCCCGCCCCCGCTACACCCCCGGCCAGGCGTGGGACTACCCGCCGCAGTGGTGGGCCGGCGACACCCCGGTGCTCGCCGTCGACGCCCCCGGATCCGACGACGCCAAGGGAGGCGCACGTGGCACATGGTGAGGTAGTGGCCGCCACCCAGGCCGTCACCCCCTGGAAGCCGGCAACCGTCGGGCCGGTCGGGTACACCGACCTCCCGCTCGAGTCGCACGGCCTGGTCCTGCTGGACGAGGTCATCGCCGCCGCGGAAACCGCGACCGGGCTGCGGTTCTCGGCCTACCTCGGCGATCTCGGCACCGACACCCGGGCCACCGCGGAGTCGCTGCTGGACGGGCTCGGCGCCGACGCGCCGTATGCCGTGCTGGTCGCGATCTCGCCCGGGCAGCGCGCCGTGGAGATCGTCACCGGTGCCGCCGCCGCCCGCCGGCTCACCGACCGGGGCTCCCGGCTGGCCGTGCTCAACGTGGTCTCCCGGGCCGCGGACGGCGACCTGCTCGGTGCCCTGACCAACGGCATCCGCACCCTCGCCGACCAGGCCGGCATCCTGCCGGAACGGTCCGGCTGGTAGTACCGGCCTTCCCGGCCCGCGCCCCCGGCCGACACGACGACAGGAGCCCGGCGCCCCACCTGGGGTGCCGGGCTCCTTGCCGTTGTCGGTGGAAGTCCTCGGTCGGTACGTCGGGGTGTCAGGCCCGGTCGGCGGCCCGGGCGCGCAGGGCCCGCTCGGTGCCGGACCGGCCCTCGGAGACCAGCCGGCGGAGCGCCGACGGGTGCTCGCCCTGCTCCCACGCCAGTGCCGCGGCCGCGGTCGCGTCGGTGACCGACCAGCGCGGGTACAGGCCGACCACCACCTTCTGCGCCACCTCGACGCTCCGGCGGGACCAGACCTCATCGACGATCGCGAAGTACCGCTCGGTGAACGGCGCCAGCAGTTCACCCTGGGCCGGGTGCGAGAAGCCGGCGATCGAGGCGTCCTGCAGGGCGTTGGCCATCCCGTCGTCGCGCATCAGCCGCTCCCAGAGGGCCTCCTTGTTCTCCGCGGTCGGCACCAGCGCCCGGGCTGTGGTCGCCCGCCGCTGCCCGGAGGCGGTGGAGTCCGCCTGCTCCGCGGCGTCGATCTCCGCGGTGCCGGCCGCGCCGTGCGCGACCAGGGCGCCGAGCAGCGTCCACGACAGGTCGGTGTCCACGGTCAGGCCGGGCAGCGGCGCCGAGCCGTCCCACCAGCCCTGCACGATCGCCACCGTCGCCGGGTCCAGCTTCGCCGAGGCCAGTGCGTTCACCGCGGCCAGCTGCAGATCGCTGCCCTCCTCGGCGGTCCGGGCCATCTCCAGCAAGGTCGAGGTGTAGGCCGGCCAGCCCTCGGCGGCGGACCACTCCGGGTCGGCGTAGGAGCCGACGGCGAGGTGGATCTGCGACAACACCCGCTGCACCACGCCGATCAGGTCCTCCGTGCCCAGGCCGCCGACGGCCATCGCCACGAAGTCCCGCGCCCGCATCCGCGCGTCCCGCACCATCTCCCAGACCGCCGACCACAGCAGCGTTCTCGGCAGCGAGTCGGCCACGTCACCGACCCGGGCGATCGCAGTGGTCAGCGAGTCGGGATCCAGCAGCAGCTTGCAGTAGGTGAGGTCGTCGTCGTTGAGCAGCACCAGGGCCCCGCGGTGCCGGCCGACCAGGTCCGGCACGTCGGTGCTCGGGCCGTCGACGTCCAGCTCGACCCGGTGCACCCGGACCAGCTTGCCGTCGACGTCGTCGTACAGGCCGATCGCCAGCCGGTGCGGCCGCAGCTCGCCGGCGCCCGGGGCGGCACCCTCCTGCAGCACCCGGAACGCGGTGAACGCGCCGGCGTCGTCCAGTTCGAAGTCCACCCGCAGGGTGTTCAGTCCGGTGGTCTCCAGCCAGGCGCTGCTCCAGGAGCGCAGGTCACGGCCGGAGGTGTCCTCCAGCGCGGACAGCAGGTCGGCCAGGGTGGCGTTGCCGAAGGCGTGCGCGGTGAAGTACGCGTTGAGGCCCTTGAGGAACTCCTCGTACCCGACGTAGGCGGCCAGCTGCTTCAGCACGCTGGCGCCCTTGGCGTAGGTGATGCCGTCGAAGTTCACCTCGACCGCCTCGAGGTCGACCATGTCGGCCGCGATCGGGTGCGTCGAGGGCAGCTGGTCCTGCACGTAGGCCCAGGACTTCTCGACGTTGGCGAAGGTCGTCCAGGCGTTGTCGTACTCGGTGGCGCCGACCTGCGCGACGACGGAGGCCCAGGTGGCGAAGGACTCGTTGAGCCACAGGTCGTCCCACCAGCGCATGGTCACCAGGTCGCCGAACCACATGTGCGCCATCTCGTGCAGCAGCGTCTCGCAGCGCCGCTCGTACAGGTAGCGGGTCACCTTGGACCGGAAGACGTACTCCTCGCGGAAGGTGACGGCGCCGGCGTTCTCCATCGCGCCGGCGTTGAACTCCGGCACGAAGAGCTGGTCGTACTTGCCGAACGGGTAGCGGATGCCGAAGACCGAGTGGAAGAAGTCGAAGCCCTGCCGGGTCTCGGTGAACAGGCGCTCGGTGTCCAGGTGCTCGGCCAGCGAGCGGCGGCAGAACAGGCCGAGATCGATGCCGTCGTGCCGGTCCCGGACCACGTGGTACGGCCCGGCCACCAGCGCGGTCACATAGGTGCTCATCGGCTCGGTGGTCGCGAAGTGGTGCACCCGCGGGCCGTCCGGCACCTCGTCGATACCGGTGGTCGCGCCGTTGGACACCACCTGCCAGGACGCCGGGGCGGTGACCGTGACGTCGAAGGTGGCCTTGAGGTCCGGCTGGTCGAAGCAGGCGTACAGCCGCTTCGCGTCCGCGGTCTCGAACTGCGAGTACAGGTACACCTCGCCGTCGACCGGGTCGACGAAGCGATGCAGGCCCTCGCCGGTGTTCGTGTACAGCCCGACCGCGTCGACGACGAGCTCGTTCTCCGCGGCCAGCGCGGGCAGCGCCAGCCCGCCGCGGTTGGTCCAGCCGCCGACGTCCAGCGGCTCGCCGTTCAGCACCGCCGTGGCGATGCCGTCACCGACGAAGTCGACGAAGGTGGTGGCGCCCGGGGTGGCGGTGAAGGCGATGACACTCCGGGTGGCATATGTCTTCTCACCGGGGCCGCCGGCCCCGTCGGTGAGGTCGAGGGTGATCGTGTAGGACTGCACGGTCACGGTCCGGGCGCGCTCGGCGGCCTGGTCCCGCGTCAGGTTCGGCGGCGAACCGGCGGAGTGCGGCTCGGACCGCGCGTACTGCAGCGACATTCGTGGGTCGCCTTTCTGCTCCGTTGCCCGGGTCGTGGGAGGACCCGGTACTGGCGGCCCGCCGGGTCGGCGGCCGCGGGAACAAACCTAGTCCCGCGCCGGTTGCCGCAGGTACGCGCGCCGGACCGACCGGGCGGGACCCCGCACGAGGGCGGCCGGGACGACGGCGGCAGAATCGTGGCGGTCCGGCCGGCGGGCCGGAGCACGGCACAGACGACACAGCACACCCAGCAGCCCCGAGGAGTTCCCGATGACCGAGACCACCGCACCGCAGCGCGACCGGGCCGGGCTCTGGTTCGACCCGCTGTGCCCCTTCTGCTGGATCACCTCCCGGTGGATCCTCGAGGTGGAGAAGGTGAGGGACATCGACGTCGACTTCCACGTGATGAGCCTGGCCGTGCTGAACGAGGGCCGGGACCTGCCGGCCGAGTACGCGGAGATGATGAAGACCGCGTGGGGCCCGGTGCGGGTGCTGATCGCCGCCGCGCAGGAGAAGGGCGACGAGATCCTGGCGCCGCTCTACACCGAGATGGGCACCCGGATCCACAACGAGGACAACAAGAACCTGCCCGAGGTGATCGCGCAGTCGCTGGCCGCGCTGGACCTGCCGGCCGAGCTTGCGCAGGCCGCCGACACGGACGCCTACGACGAGGCGCTGCGCAAGAGCCACCACGCCGGGATGGACGCGGTCGGCCCGGACGTCGGCACCCCGACCATCCACGTCAACGACACCGCCTTCTTCGGCCCGGTGATCAACAAGATCCCGCGCGGCGAGGAGGCCGGCAAGCTCTGGGACGCCACCGTCACCCTGGCCTCCGACCCGCACTTCTTCGAGATCAAGCGCACCCGCACCGGGGGCCTGGACTTCAGCTGAAACCCCGTCGCGACAGGCGGTCCCGCCCCGGAGCAGAATGATCACCGGGAAGCCCACACCGGGTGCTGCAGGACGGAGTCGACGATGACCGATGGACCGAAGGTGCCGCTCTCGCCGGACATGAGGTCCGGCCCGATGATCGTCGGCGTCGACGACCTGCCGAACTGCGGTCGCCCGCTGCGGGCGGCGGTGTTCCTGGCCCGCGCCGCCGGCCGGCAGGTGGTGCTGGTGCACGTCCGCAAGCGGGCGCTGCCGATGGTCGAGGGCTACGTGCCGATCCCCGAGGAGCTGGAGTCGGGGGAGCGGGCCGAGAAGGCGGTGGAGCAGCAGCTGCAGGCTGACCTGGCGGCCTCGCCGGACCTGGTGGGCGTGGACTGGGAGCTGGTGTCGGTCAGCGGCGAGGCCGCGACGGAGCTGATCCGGATCGCCGACGAGCGGGACGCCGCATGCGTCGTCGTCGGCAAACGGCACCGCGGTTTCGCCGAGGTGATCCACCGGATCACCGAGGGCTCGGTGTCCCGAGCGGTGGTCTCGGCGCACAAGTTCCCGGTGCTGGTCGTTCCCTGATCCGGGGCTGCTGTCAGACTGTCCGCATGCGCGTCTACATCGGTTCCGACCACGCCGGTTTCGAGCTCAAGTCCCACCTCGTCGAGCACCTGACGACGTCCGGTCACGACGTGGTGGACATCGGGCCGCACGTCTACGACGCCCAGGACGACTACCCGCCGTTCTGCCTGGAGACCGGCCGCCGGGTGGTGGCCGACCCGGGCAGCCTGGGCATCGTGATCGGCGGGTCCGGCAACGGCGAGCAGATCGCCGCCAACAAGGTCGACGGGGTGCGGGCCGCGCTCGCCTGGTCCGAAGAGACCGCCTCGCTCGGCCGGCAGCACAACAACGCCAACGTCGTGGCGGTCGGCGCCCGGATGCACGACGTGCCCACGGCGATCTCGTTCGTCGACATCTTCCTGGCCACACCGTTCTCCGAGGATCCGCGACACCAGCGGCGCATCGACATGCTCACCGCCTACGAGGCCGATCCCGGCCCGCAGCAGCTGCCGGCGACCTGAGCCCTGCCTCCGGCCAGGCCCGTCCGGCTCAGTCCTTCTTGTCCGGACCGTTCCTGCGGTCCGGACGACGGCCCTGCTTCGACTGTCCGCGGGCACCCGCGAACGGGGTCGGCGGCACGTAGTGCCGGCGCACCAGCTGCACCTGCTCCTCCGCCTCGGCCATGTCCTCGGCGGTGGGCAGCGCGTACTCCCGCGCCCGGAGCGCGAGATCGACCGGCACCTGGGTGCTCCGGGTCGACACCAGCTCGGCCAGTGCCCGGTCCGGGTCGGTGCGCCGCCGCCGGTCGCCGGACCGCCGGTCGCCGGACGGCCGGTCGGTGGTCTGGCGGTCGGTCTGACGGCGGTCGGCGCCCGGCCGGTCCTGACCCGGCTTGTCCTGACCGGGCTTGTCCTGACCCGGCTTGTTCTGGCTCCGTTCCCGTCCCGCCGCGACGACCGTCGGCGTGGCCGGGTCTGCTGCGGGAGTGCCGGCGACGGCGTCGGGGGTGCGGTCCCGGCTCCGCCGCCGGCGGCGTCGGGAGTCGGCCGGCCCGCTTCCGTCGGCCGACCTGCTCCTGTCTGCCGGCTCGGGCGGGACCGCCGCCGACATCCCGGTGGATCCGGTCTGCTCGGTGGACCCGGTGTGCCCCCCGGGTCCGGTGCCTGGCACGTCCGACGGCGCGACGTCGGCGGCGGGCGGACCGGCCGGGCGCGAAGCGGCCCGCCGGCGGCGCGGTGCGGCCGGCGGTACCCCGGGTCCGGTCACGGGCTCGTCCGCTTCGGTGTCGGTCGTGAGCTCAGTGCGCGGCGGCCGGCGTCGGCGCGGCCTGGCCGATGCCGTCGAGCAGCTCGGTGAACCACGGCGTGGTGAGGTCGAAGGCCTTGCCGCCCTTGATCCGGTCGAAGGCGATCGCGGTGAGCCGGTCGCCGTTCTCCTCGTCGTGCCCGATGACCCCGGGTTCACCGCGCATTGCGCAGTCCACCGCGTAGTCCGTCATCGACTTGATCAGGCGCAGGTCCTCGGCGTTGGCCGCGGCGGCCCGCGAGTAGTAGCCGGACTTCTGCACCATCACCTTCTCCGCGCCGAGCTGGGCGGCGAACTGCTTGGCGAACCACTGGCCCGGATTGATGTCGTCCAGCCGGACGTGGCCGAACGGGTCCCGCGGCACCTCGGCGCCGGAGGCCTCGAGCTGCGCGACGATGGTCTCCACACCGGCACCCTCGGACAGGAAGATGGTCACGTTGCCGACGGTGTCCATCACCCCGCGCAGCCGGGCCGCCTCGCCCTCGATGTCCAGCTCGGCCTCGGGCACGTACACGGCGTGCACGTCCCACGCCTCCCGGCTCAGGCCGATCTCCGGCAGCCACTGCTGGGTGTCCAGCCACTCGCGGTAGGAGCGGGCGGTGGCGGCGGTGAGCCAGCCGCAGTGCCGGCCCATCACCTCGTGCACGATCAGCATCCGGGAGCCGGAGTTGTGCTCTCCCACGATGTTCCGGGCGAACTGCGCGCCCTGCTCGGCGGCGGTCCAGGCACCCAGCGACTGCCGGATCGGGATCACGTCGTTGTCGATGGTCTTGGGCAGCCCGACCACGGTCAGCGCGTAGTCGTGTTTCGCCAGGAAGGCCGCGAGATCGGCGGCGGTGGTGTTGGTGTCGTCGCCGCCGATGGTGTGCAGCACGTCGACGCCGTCGGCGGTGAGCCGGTCGGCGGCGGCCTTCAGCGGGTCCTCGCCCTCGGCCACCAGCCCGCGCTTGACGAGGTCCTTGACGTTGGTGAGCTTCACCCGCGAATTGCCGATCGGCGAGCCGCCGAACCGGTGCAGCAGACCGGCCTTCGCCCGGACCTCCGGTGTCACGGTGATCGAGTCGCCGGAGAGCAGGCCCTGGTAGCCGTGCCTGTAGGCGATGATCTCGACCTCGGGGGCCAGCTCGGTGTACCGCTCGATCAGCCCGCCGACGGCGGAGGAGAGGCAGGGGGCGAAGCCGCCGGCCGTGAGCAGGGCAACCTTGCGAACCGTCATGTGGCAGATCCTCTTCCGGTCGGATCGGGGCGGGTGTGGTCCGCGGACGAATCTAGTCGGTGCTGTCCGGCCCGGGCGGCGCCGCGGGGGCCGGTGGGGTGGGTGGCGCCGCACGGCGATGGGTGACGAGCAGGTAGAGCCCGCCGGCGACCAAAGCCCAGAAGGCGGCGCCGATGCCGCCGATGGTGAGACCGGAGGCGGCGACCAGGAAGGTGATGGCGGCGGCGTCGCGCATGCCGGGATCGGCGAGTGCGCCGGCCGCGGCGGAGGCGAAGGTGGCGATCAGCGCCAGGCCCGCGATCGCCGCCATGATGCCATCCGGTGCGGCCTGGGTGAGCGCGACGGCGGCGGCCGAGGCGGGACCGAGCACCACCAGGTACAGCAGGCCGCAGGTGACACCGGCGATCCAGCGCCGGTCGCGATCGGGCCCGGCCCCCGGGCCGGCCGACAGTGCCGCGGAGATGGCGGCGAGGTTGATGGCGTGTGCGCCGGTCGGCGCGCCGGCGGCGGTCGCGACGCCGGTGTACAGCAGGGCCGGCCCGAGCTTCGGTCGGTAGCCGTAGGTGGCCAGCACCGCCATGCCCGGGATGTTCTGGCTGGTCATGGTGACCAGGAACAGCGGGACGCCGATCGCCACGATGCCGGCCGGGTCCCAGCCGGGGGAGATCAGCGTGAGCTGCGGCGCGAGGTGCGTCGGGTCGATCCGGGAGAACGTGCCGGACACGACCATCACCACCACCGCGACGGCGAAGGCGCCCGGCACCGCCCACCGGCGGGCGAACCGCATCAGCAGCAGCCAGGTGGCGAGTACCGGCAGGATCGCGGCCGGGCTGTGGGCGGCCGCGGTGATCGGCTGGGTGCAGAGCAGCAGCAGCACACCGGCGAGCATGGCCTGGGCCAGCGGTCCGGGGATCAGCTCCACCAGCCGGCCCAGCGGCCGGACCAGACCGCAGAGGGCGATCAGGATCCCGGCCAGCAGGAACCCGCTCACCGCGGTGGAGAACCCGCCCTCCGGCGTCGATCCCGCGGCCAGCAGGGCCGCGCCCGGGGTGGACCACGCCATGGTGACCGGCATCCGCAGTTTCCAGGAGAACAGCAGCGAGCCCAGGCCCATGGTCAGGCAGAGCACCAGCAGTCCGGAGGCGGCCTGCTGGGCGGAGGCGCCGACGGCGGCCAGCCCGGTGAGCACCACGGCGAACGAACTGGTGAAACCGACCACCGCGGTCACCGCGCCGGCCACCACCGGGGCGGTCACCGACGGCCGCGCGGCGGGCAGGGGAGAGGTCACAGGTGGTCCTCACCGGTGTGCGGGACGGTGTCACCCGTCGGCATCCGGACCTGGTCCGAAGACGTTGCGGGAGCGGCGATCTGATGGAGCGGGCGACGAGAATCGAACTCGCGTCATCAGTTTGGAAGACTGATGCTCTACCATTGAGCTACGCCCGCACGGCCGACCGGTCCTGCTCCGGCGGCGCGGACAGCTTAACGCAGCCGGTACCCTGATCCGTGCCAGGTCCGCCCGCGCGGCCCGGCACCGGGATGTAGCGCAGCTTGGTAGCGCGCCTGCTTTGGGAGCAGGATGTCGCAGGTTCAAATCCTGTCATCCCGACAGCGTTCACTGCTGTCGTCCCGACGGCTTTCACTTCTGTCGTCCCGACGGAACGGCGGCCGCGTCGAAGTGCGCCGGGAAGGGCACTGTTCCCCGTATGCGCAGCGTTGCCCGCTCCACCCGCCCTGGTCGTCCCCCGATCCGCCTCACGGCTGTCGTCGTGGCCGGCCTGTTGGTCCTCGGAGCGTGTGGGCGGGCCGCGGTCGGTGCCACCGACACCGGTGCGCCGGCGGTCACCTCCGCAGCGCAGTCGCCGTCCGCCGCGTCCTCGTCGGTCCCGGCCCCGAGCGCGGGCGTGGACCCCGGTACCGCTTCTGTCGTCCCGACTGTGCCGAGCGCGGCCGGGAACGTGACCGTGCCGCTGCCGGAGTGCCGGTCCGACCGGCTGCCGACCCGCACCGCGGGTGTGCTCACCTTCGCCACCTCGTCGCCCACCCGCGACCCGTGGTTCGGGCCGGATCCGGCCGACGGCACGGGGCTGGACGGGCAGATCGCGCTGGAGGTGGCGGCCGCGCTGGGCTACCCCGCATCCGCCGTGCGCTGGGTGGTCGTCCCGGCGGCCGAGGCGACCGCCCGCAGCGGCGAGTTCGACGCCGCCATCGACCGTTTCGTGATCCCGGACGGGGCCGGCGGTCCCGCCACCGCTGACTACAGCTCGGGGTACTTCGCCCTGAACGTGGTGGTCGTCGCCAGGGCCGGCAGCGCCGCGGCCGGGGTCGACTCGCTGGCCGGACTCGCCGCGCTCGGCACCCTGGGTGCGCCGCGCGCGGTCGCGAACGGGCTGCCGGCGGAGACCGGGCTGACCGTCGACGGGTTCACCGACGAGACCGGTGCGCTGTCGGCCCTGGACGCCGGGGACGTGCCCGCCGTCGTGATGGACGTCGACGACGCCCTCGCCCTCGACGACCCCGACCTGACCGTGGTCGGCGCCCTGCCCGACACCGGCACCACCCAGTCGCGCCAGTTCGGGTTCCTGCTCGCACCGGGCTCACCGCTCACCCCGTGCCTGTCCGCGGCGATCGACCTGCTGCGGGTGGAGGGCACGCTGGACGCCGTGGCCGACCGCTGGGTGCGGATCCCCGAACTGTCCTGACCCCGGCCGGCAGCTCAGGGCTTGCGCAGGTGGTCGTAGGCACCACCGGTGCCGGCCAGTTCGATGGTCCGCTGGTTGATCGCCACCACCGGCTGCACCCCGCCGTACGGCTCCCAGGACGGCACGTACCTGGCCGCCCCGCCGTTCACCACGACGATCGTGCCGCTGGGCCGGGCCTGCAGGAACGTGCCGTCGGCCGGGTGGAAGCGCAGGTGGTTCCAGTCGCCGCCGATGCCGGCGCGGCTGACCGCCACCGGGTCGATCTGCGTGGCCGGCCGCACCCCACCCAGCTCCGCCCAGGACGACACGTACAGCGGCGCCCCGCCGGCCACCCGGAAGACCGTGCCCGCGGCGTTGAGAAAGGTGCCGTCGGCGGGCAGCTGCTGCAGGTGGTTCCAGTCGCCGCCACGACCGGCGTTCCGGACCGCCGCCGGGTCGATCTGGGTCGCGGCGCGGACCCCGCCGAACGTCGTCCACGACGACACGACGATCGGTGCGCCGCCGGCGACCCGGAACACCGTGCCTCCGGCGTTGAGGAAGGTGCCGTCCGCGGGCATCCGGCGCAGGTGGTTCCAGTCGCCGCCGATCCCGGCGTTGCGGACCGCGGCCGGGTCGATCTGGGTGGCGGCCCGCACCCCGCCGAACGGCGTCCACGACGACACGACGATCGGTGCGCCGCCGGCGATCCGGTAGACGGTGCCGCCGGCGTTGACGAAGGTGCCGTCGGCGGGCACCGGCCGCAGGTGGTTCCAGTCCCCGCCGATGCCGGCCCGGCTGATCGCCGCCGGGTCGACCCGGATCGTGGACCGGGGTGCGCCGAACGGCGTCCACGACGACACCACTATCGGTGCGCCGCCGGCCACCCGGTAGGTGGTGCGGCCGGCCGAGAGGAACGTGCCGTCGGCGGGCACGGCGTTCAGCGCGGCGAAGTCGGTGGTGCTGATGACCCGGACCGGTTGCACCCCACCGACTGTCGCCCAGGCCGACACCGGGATCGGCGCGCCGCCGGCCACCCGGTAGATGGTGCGGAACCCGCCGACCCGGATGAACTCGCCGTCCCGGACGGCGCCGCCGCGGGAGGCCTGGACCAGCCGGGCCGTGGTGGTCGCGGTGGCCCGGGCCGGATCGGCGTAGCTGGCGGCGAGCGTGAGCACCGCGACGAAGTAGCGGTCGGTGTAGCCGACCGAGTGCATGGCGTTCGACGGTGTGGTCCAGAAGCTGTCGTTGCCCCACCCCTGCTTGGACCCGTGCACGCCGGTCAACGCGTTGAGCCCGAAGTCCTGGTTGAACCCGTCGGACCCGAGCGCGGTGGTGCGGGCCATCACCGGGATCAGCCACGGCCCGACCAGCGGGTCCTTCGAGGCGCGGTAGAGGAAGGTCGTCATGTCCCGGGCGGTGATCCGCGCCGCGCCCCAGTGGCCCACCCGGTCGGTGGCGTTGGTGGTGCCGGTCATCCCGTAGCGGGCGGCCATCGACGGGATGGCGCTGCTGGTGAACAGGGAGTTCGCGGTGCCGTCGTCGGAGTACTCGAGCATGTACGCCAGCCGGTCCCGGACATCGGCCGGTGTCTTGTTGTAGCCGCCGTAGAGCACCAGGTAGTAGGCCGCCAGCAGCAGTTTCATGATCGACTCGGACGCGACCTGGGACCGGGCGTTCGCCGTCTCGGACAGCACGGCGCCGGTGCTGCGGTCGATCACACTGACGTACTGCCGCACCCCGCGGGCCTGCGCCTGGGCGACGCCGGACGAGACCGCGGTGGCCGGCGACTGGACCGCCGCGACCTGCGGCAACGGTGCGAGCCCGGGGCCGCCGACGACCGGGGCCGGCCGGACCGGGGTACCGGCGGCCGGCAGCGGGAGCAGCGGCAGGACGAGGGAGAGGACCAGCAACAGGACCGCGCGGCGCCCGCGCCGTCCGGATCGCGGCAGGGCGGTCGTTCGGTTCACGCGCAGGCTCACTTCATCGTCGGGCGATCGGTCCGGCGATGGTAGGTGCGCGGCCGGACCACCCTCCGGTTCCCGCCCGCGGCGTGTCGCAACCAGGTGCAGATGTTCCTTCGCAACCGGGTGCAATTGCCCGGTCACCACCGGTGACGGCTCGGGGCATCCTTTCTCTCGCCTAGAATCGCTGTGGTCTGCGCCGATGATCCGTGCTGCCCCGGGGCCGTGCACGGGTCGGAACTGCAGGGCGGCGGCCACCCCCGACCGCCGCCCCGGCGATCCCACATCAAGGAGTCACAGCACGTGAAGAGCACTGTCGAGCACCTGAACCCGACCAGGGTCAAGCTGACCGTCGAGGTGCCGTTCGACGAGCTCCGCCCGCACTTCGACAAGGCCTACAAGGGTCTGGCCGGTCAGGTGCGCATCCCCGGCTTCCGGCCGGGGAAGGTGCCCGCACGGATCCTCGACGCCCGGCTCGGCCGCGGCGCCATCCTGTCCGAGGTCGTGAACGAGGCCGTCCCGATCAAGTACGGCGAGGCCGTCAGC
Organism: Nakamurella alba; assembly: GCF_009707545.1. Taxonomy (NCBI): domain Bacteria; kingdom Bacillati; phylum Actinomycetota; class Actinomycetes; order Nakamurellales; family Nakamurellaceae; genus Nakamurella; species Nakamurella alba. Next base: position 1,328,111 of record NZ_WLYK01000001.1, read on the forward strand.
GAGGCCAACCTGACCGTCCTCGGCCAGCCCGAGATCGAGGTCACCAAGATCGAGGACGGCGACTCGCTCGCCTTCACCGCCGAGGTCGACGTCCGCCCCGAGATCACCCTGCCGGACGCCTCGGCGATCACCGTGCAGGTCGACGACATCGAGGTGACCGACGCCGACATCGACGAGCAGGTGGAGGCGCTGCAGGAGCGGTTCGCCACGGTGACCGCCGTCGAGCGGCCCGCCGCCGAGGGCGACACCGTCACGATCGACCTCTCCGCCACCGTCGGCGAGGAGGAGATCGAGGACGCGAAGACCGAGGGGCTGACCTACACCGTCGGCACCGGCGACCTGGTCGACGGGCTGGACGCCGCCATCGGCGGGCTGACCGCGGGCGAGTCCACCACCTTCGGCACCAAGCTGGTCGCGGGGGAGCACGCCGGTGAGGACGCCCAGGTCACCGTCACCGTCACCGGTGTCTCCGAGCGCAACCTGCCCGAGGTGGACGACGACTTCGCCCAGCTGGCCAGCGAGTTCGACACCGTCGAGGAGATGCGCGCCGACCTCACCGAGCGGATCCGCCGGGTGAAGAACGTCGAGCAGGGCAGCCAGGCCCGGGACAAGGTGCTGGAGGCGCTGCTCGAGGCCACCGACATCCCCGCCCCGGAGGGCATCGTGAAGGCGGAGTACGACGCCCGCCAGCACGACGCGGTGCACTCCTTCGACCACGACGAGGACGCGTTCAACGCCTACCTCGAGGGGGAGGGGCAGACCCGCGAGGAGTTCGACGCGGAGGCCCGTGAGGCCTCGGAGCAGGCCGTCCGCACCCAGCTGCTGCTGGACGCGCTGGCCGACCAGCAGGCCGTGCAGGTCTCCCAGGAGGAGTTCACCGAGCGGATCATCTACAACGCGCAGCGCTTCGGCCTGGCCCCGGACGACTACTTCCGCCGGTTGCAGGAGGCCAACCAGCTCGGCTCGGTCATCGCCGACGTGCGGCGCGGCAAGGCCCTGGCCACCGCCGTGCAGCAGGCGACCGTCACCGATGCCTCCGGCGCGACCCTCGACGTGGCCGCGCTGTTCGGCATCGAGGACGCCCCGGAGCTCGAGGACGGCACCGTCGAGGGCTCTGTCGAGACCGTGGAGTCGGTCGAGGGCTCTGTCGAGACCGCTGAGGATGCTGCCGGCAGTTCCGAGGATGCCGAGAGCACCGAGAACGAGGCCGCCAAGGCCTGACCGGCCCTGATCGGCAACGAGCAGCACCGAGCAACACAGCACCGGACGGCCACGATTCCCACAGGGGTCGTGGCCGTCCGCAGCTCCGGGACCAGCCCGGAAGGGTCCGCCGTCAGCGAACAGTCAGGGGTTCGGGCATCACCGCCGGACGCCCGTCGTTACTGTCGTGAGCACGGCACCCCGCCGGTTCGCCCACAGGGTGGTCCGCCGGGACCGGAAGTACGCAACGACGAGTCAGCCAGGAGACGTCAGTGAGCCATCGTCAGATCCCCAACGGCCTGCAGGCCGTGGAGCCGCTCGAGTCCGTCGCCCCTGGGCTCGGCCGGGCCGTGATGCGCGGGACCCCCGGGCTCTCGCTCTCCGACTCGGTGTCCGAGCGCCTGCTCCGCGAGCGGATCATCATCCTGGGGTCCGAGGTCCGGGACACCAACGCGAACGAGATCACCGCCCAGCTGCTGCTGCTCGCGGCGGAGGACCCGGAGCGGGACATCACCCTGTACATCAACTCGCCCGGTGGCAGCGTGACCGCCGGCATGGCGATCTACGACACGATGATGCTGATCGAGCCGGACGTGGCCACCACCGCGATGGGCCTGGCCGCCTCGATGGGCCAGTTCCTGCTCACCGCCGGTGCCCCCGGCAAGCGTGCGGCTCTGCCGCACACCCGGATCCTGATGCACCAGCCGAGCGCGGGCGTCGGCGGTACCGCCGCCGACATCGCCATCCAGGCGGACATGCTCACCAAGTCCAAGCGTGAGCTGACCCTGCTGCAGGCGCAGCACACCGGCCAGCCGATCGAGCGGATCGAGGTCGACCAGGACCGCGACCGCTGGTTCACCGCGCAGGAGGCGCTGGAGTACGGCTTCATCGACAAGGTCGTCTCCCGCGCCTCGCAGAACAGCGTGAGCGGCGGCACGGACGCGGCCGAGAAGGCCGCCACCGAGCCCGACTCCGGCAACTGACCCGCAGACCACCAGAGAGCTGGAGACCGAGAACATGAGCAACCCCGCCGGTTACCCGAGCGGCGCGGCCCACGGGCACGCGCTGCACCTGCCGCAGTCGCGGTACATCCTGCCGTCCTTCGTCGAGCGCACCAGCTACGGCGTCAAGGAGTCGAACCCGTACAACAAGCTGTTCGAGGAGCGCATCATCTTCCTCGGCGTGCAGATCGACGACGCCTCGGCGAACGACGTGATGGCACAGCTGCTGACGCTGGAGTCGAGCGATCCCGATCGCGAGATCACCATGTACATCAACTCGCCCGGTGGCTCGTTCACCTCGATGACGGCCATCTACGACACGATGCAGTTCGTCCGCCCGCACATCCAGACGGTCTGCCTGGGCCAGGCGGCCTCGGCGGCCGCCGTGCTGCTGGCAGCCGGTTCCGCCGGACGCCGCCTGGCGCTGCCGAACTCGCGCATCCTGATCCACCAGCCGGCCACCGAGGGCGTCTACGGCCAGGTGTCCGACCTGGAGATCCAGGCCCGCGAGATCGGCCGGATGAAGGCCACCCTCGAGGAGATGCTGGCCCGCCACTCCAACAAGTCGCCGGAGGAGGTCCGCCAGGACATCGACCGCGACAAGATCCTGACGGCCGCCGAGGCCAAGGAGTACGGCCTGGTGGACGACGTGCTGTCCTACCGCAAGATCGACGTCTGATCCGGTTCCGGATCGCGGGCCGCACAACGTCGCCGGGGCTCCCGGCGGCGTCGTGCGGCCTCCGCCGATCGGTGGGCCGGCCGGGCACCCTGGGTGACGGCATCGGTACCGATCGGTGCGACCGGCGGGACGACGCCTGCCGGGTCACCCGCCCGGGGTGGCGATTCACCCGGCGCAACGGACATATCCCCTGCCGCCGCCGCGGTCGGCCGCTACCCTGGTGGACGACCGGCAGGACCGGGCGGTACCCGGTTTCCGGCCCGTGTCGCGGCGCGCAATCCCGCGCCGCCGATGCGGACAGCAGGTACGGTCGGGCAGTACCGGGCACCGGACGCGACGAGTTCGCGGCCTGCCCCAACAGGACAACGCACCCGCCACGGGTTCGGTTCCGACGAGTGAGATCGAGAGGCACATGGCGCGCATCGGTGACGGGGGCGACCTGCTGAAATGTTCTTTCTGCGGGAAGAGCCAGAAGCAGGTCCGGAAGCTCATCGCCGGTCCCGGTGTCTACATCTGCGACGAGTGCATCGACCTCTGCAACGAGATCATCGAGGAGGAGCTGTCGGAGACCGGTGAGGTCAAGCTCGACGAGCTCCCCAAGCCCACCGCGATCCGGGAGTACCTGGACCAGTACGTGATCGGGCAGGACAGCGCGAAGCGCGCGCTCTCCGTCGCCGTCTACAACCACTACAAGCGCATCCAGGCCGGCCCGGACCGCGGGCCCGAGCCGGTGGAGCTGGCCAAGTCCAACATCCTGATGCTCGGCCCGACCGGCTGCGGCAAGACCTACCTCGCACAGACGCTGGCGAAGATGCTGAACGTACCGTTCGCCATCGCCGACGCCACCGCGCTGACGGAGGCCGGCTACGTCGGCGAGGACGTCGAGAACATCCTGCTGAAGCTGATCCAGGCCGCCGACTACGACGTCAAGCGCGCCGAGACCGGCATCGTCTACATCGACGAGGTCGACAAGATCGCCCGCAAGTCGGAGAACCCGTCGATCACCCGCGACGTGTCCGGTGAGGGTGTGCAGCAGGCGCTGCTGAAGATCCTCGAGGGCACGCAGGCGTCGGTGCCGCCGCAGGGCGGCCGCAAGCACCCGCACCAGGAGTTCATCCAGATCGACACGACGAACGTGCTGTTCATCGTGGCCGGTGCCTTCGCCGGACTGGAGAAGATCGTCGGCGAGCGGGTCGGCAAGCGCGGCCTGGGCTTCGGCGCGGAGATCCGCAGCAAGTTCGACATCGACGCCTCGGACATCTTCTCCGACGTCATGCCGGAGGACCTGATCAAGTTCGGGCTGATCCCGGAGTTCATCGGCCGGCTCCCGGTGGTCGCCTCGGTGACGCACCTGGACAAGGAGTCGCTGGTCAAAATCCTGACCGAGCCGCGGGACGCGCTGTCCAAGCAGTACGTCCGGCTGTTCGACATGGACGGCGTGACCCTGGAGTTCGAGCCGGACGCGCTGGAGGCGATCGCCGACGAGGCGATCCTCCGCGGCACCGGTGCCCGCGGTCTGCGCGCCATCATGGAAGAGGTGCTGCTGCCCGCCATGTACGAGGTGCCCGGCCGGGACGACGTCGAGCGGGTCGTGGTGACCGCGGAGACCGTGCGGTCCAACGTGTACCCGACCATCGTGCCCAAGCAGCCGAAGAAGCTGCCGCGGGAGAAGTCGGCCTGAGCCAGTGCCTTCCCTCGGGAGGTCGCCGCTTGCAGGTCCGGCGGACGACCAACACCAGACGAAGCGCAGACGAAGAAGCCCGGCCCCTTTCGGGGCCGGGCTTCTTCTCGTTTCTCGGGTGCCGCTGCCGCTGTGCCGCCGGTCGCGATGACCGGTGGCAGCAGGGGCGGGCCGACCGGGCGTCAGCCGGCGCAGTTGGCGTCGAGCCAGGCGGAGATCTTGTCCGTGGCCGCGGTGACCGTCGGGTCGTCGAGGATCGCGCCGGCCTCGGCCAGCGACTTGCCCTGGGCGTTCTTCGCGGCGGTCGCCAGGACCTCGAAGTCCGGCTTCAGCTCGTCCGGCACCGAGGCCATCGCGCTGTCGATCGCGGCGGTCAGCTCGGAGGCGTCGTAGGTGCCCTCGGTCCCGCCGAGCAGGCTGAGCAGGGAGAGGCTGATGGTGGCGTACGCGCCGGCCACGGTCAGGCAGTCGCCGCCGAAGCCCAGATCCGTCGGGATGCCGAGATCGGTGGGGATCCCCATGTCCGTGGGCACCCCGGTGTAGTCGGTGGCTCCGCCGCTGTCGGTGCTCTCGCCACCCTCACCGCCGTCCGTGGTCTCTCCGCCGTCGGTGCTCCCGCCCTCGGTGACCTCTGTCGATCCGGGAGCCTCGGCACCGCCGCCGTCGCCGGTCGGCGCGGGGGCGTCGGTGGATCCTGCCGCTCCGGCGCCGGCGGTGGCTGCCGCGCCGTTGCCGGCCAGGTTCGGCAGGCCGATGGTCGGCGCCCCGCTCTGCGAGGACGAACAACCGGTAAGCGCCAGCGCGGCCGCGGCGGCGAGGACGACGAGGCGGGTGCGGATCGCCATGACAGGCTCCTTGATGCGTCGGCGGCGCAGTGCTCGCGCCGTGTCGGTGAAGAGGTTAGCCGTCACCCGGTGATACCCCGGGCGATCCATCCGGCATCACTCTGACGCGCGAGGTCAGCCGCCGTTGCAGTGGGTCGCCACCCAATCCTCGACCTGACGCATGGCAGTGCTCATCACCGGGTCGTCGACCACCTTCTGCGCATCGACCACCGGCTGCCCGTCGACGGAGCGGACGGCCTCCCCGAGCGCCTGGAAGGTCGGGGCCAGCTCGGCGGGCAGCACCTCGATCGCCTGGTCGACGGCCACCAGCACCGGTGCCGCGTCGAAGTCGCCGGTCAGGTCGCCGGCGTAGAGGGCCTGCATCAGCAGGCCCGAGACGGATCCGTACGCGGAGGCGACCGTCATGCACGTGCCCTGGTCGCCGATGATCCCGCCGCCGGTGTCCTGCGTCGGCTCCTCGGTCGGGCCGGTCGGGCCCTCGGTGGGTTCGGTGCTGTCCTCGATCGTTGCGGGTCCTTGGCCGATCGGTCCGGCTCCGATCCCGATGCCGGGTGGCGGGTCGCCGGCATCACTGCCGCCGGTACACCCGGCGAGCACCAGTGCTGCAGTCAGCAGCGGGACGAGAACACCTGCACGGAAACGCATCTGGAACACCTGACCGGATCTGCTGTCGGACCCGCGCCGAATCGCGGCACAGAGGAGTGCATGTCGCGAACGCGGTTGCGACACCTGGTGTGTCGCCGGGCAGCAGGAGCGGATGGCTCGGGCGGTGATACCGGACGGATGCAACGGGTGAGCCGGGTCACGCCCGGGGTGATCGGTCGGGCCCGGAGTTCCCGACGCACTCCGGCGACGGTCACATTGGTTCCGGGCAGTGCGGAAGCTGGGCACGTTCGGGAGCGCTGTCGGGTGGCCAGGGAACGACACCACGGCAGGGCTGCTCAGCTGCGTCCGCACGTCGGCGGCCACCATGCGACAGTCACGGCAGGTCCGGGGACGCCGGATGCCGGGCACGTCACCGGGCGCGCAGTTCCCGCCGGTCACGCCATCGCGTGACGGGTCGCTCAGACGCCGACCGGCGCGGTGCGGAAGGCCTCGGCAACCAGCTCGTAGGAGCGCAGTTTGGCCTGGTGGCCGTGCACCCGGGTGCTCACCATGAGCTCCTGCACCCCGAAGTCCTCGACGAGCTCGCGGAGCCCGGCGGCCACCTGCTGCGGATCGCCGATCACCTCGGTGCTCTGCATCGCGGCGGTCAGGTCGAGTTCCTGCTGGGTCCAGGGGTACTCGGCCGCCTCCTCCGGAGAGGGCGTGCGCTGCAACTGACCCCGGCGCAGCAACAGCATCGACAGCGCACCCGGCCGCGCCTGGTACTGCGCCTCCTCCTCGGTGTCGGCCGCGACCACGCTGACGCCGATCATCGAGTAGGGCTCGTCCAGCTCGTCGGAGGGCCGGAACGACTGCCGGTAGATGTCCAGCGCCGCAAGGGTGTTCCCGCCGGCGCCGGCGAAGTGGTGGGCGAAGGCGAACGGCAGGCCCAGCTTCCCGGCGAGCCGCGCGGACCAGTCGGAGGAACCGAGCAGCCAGACCGGGACCGGCGACACCGGGGTGGCCTGGATCGCCGCGAAGGGATGGTTGTCGGGGAAGTCGCCGCGCAGGAAATGCCGGAGCTCGGTGAGCCGGTCGGCCATGTCCTCGTCGGGGTTCTGCATCCGGCGGCGCAGCGCGTAGGAGGTCAGCTGGTCGCTGCCCGGCGCGCGGCCGAGCCCGAGATCGATCCGGCCGGGGTGCAGCGCGGCCAGGGTGCCGAACTGCTCGGCGACCGCCAGCGGCGCGTGGTTCGGCAGCATGACGCCGCCGGAGCCGAGCCGGATGGAGTGGGTGGCGGCGCCGAGATGGGCCAGCAGCACCGGGGGAGCGGCGCTGGCGACCGCGGGGATCCCGTGGTGCTCGGCGACCCAGAACCGGGTGTAGCCCCAACGTTCCGCGGCCGCGGCGAGGGCGGTGGTGCTCTCCAGCGCTTCCCGCACGGTCTGCCCGGTTCCGACGCCGGCCAGGTCCAGCACCGAGAGCGGGACCGGGGAGGAGCCGAGTGTGCTGCCGGCGATCTGCGGGTTGCTCATGGGTTCTCCTCCGGGCGCTGCGTACGACTGTCCTTCAGGTGCAACACGGTCGCTGCTGGGCGTGTTCCGGTTCCGGCGCCCCGGTTTCCGCCCCGCCCCCTGCATGGATCAAGAGCGTCCGCAGGTCATCGGAGGCAGGAAACGGGACGGAAGTGACAGGAGTCGCCGGGTTCGTCCCTGCGGAGCGACATGATCCACGCAGGGAAGGGGGCCGGTCAGGCGCCGCGGACGCGGTGGTGGCCGGTGTAGAGGTTGAAGCCGTCGTGGCGGGTGAAGCCGACGAGAGTCAGGCCCGTCGACTCGGCCAGCTCCACCGCCAGCGAGGAGGGCGCGGACACCGCGACCAGCACCGGGATCCCGGCCAGCACCGCCTTCTGCACCAGCTCGAAGGACGCCCGGGAGGAGGTCAGCAGCGCCCGGTCGCCCAGCGGCAACCGGCCCTCCAGCATCGCGGCGCCGATCACCTTGTCGACCGCGTTGTGCCGGCCGACGTCCTCGCGCACGAACTCCAGGCGGCCGTCGGTGGTGGCCAGCGCAGCGGCGTGCAGACCGCCGGTAGTGCGGAACCCCTGCTGCCGTGGCCGCAGCAGCTCGGGCAGCCGGGCCAGCACGGCCGGGTCGAACACCGGACCGTCGACGGGCAGCGGGTACCGCTGCCGCTTCGCGAGGGCGTCGATGGAGGCGCTGCCGCAGACACCGCAGGCCGAGGTCGTGGTGAGCGACCGGGCAGCAGCGGCGACCGCGGCCGGGTCGGCGGCGGTGGGGGAGAGCGCGACGTCGAGCACGTTGTAGGTGTTGCGCCCTTGCTCGTCGACCCCGTCGCAGTAGCGCATGACCGTCACATCGGCACGGCCGGCGACGATGCCCTCGGCGTGCAGCAGGCCGTGGGCCAGCTCGATGTCATGACCCGGCGTGCGCATGGTGACGGTGAACGGCGCGCCGGCCACCCTGATCTCCAGCGGCTCCTCGCCCGCGACGCTGTCCGGGCGGCTGACGAAGCCGGTGCCGTTCCAGTGCCGGACCTTCGCCCGCGCGATCACTCGGCTCACCCCTGCAGCATCCCAGAACCGCGGGCCGGGCGGGTGCGCACGCCCGTAGCATCGGCCGCGTGCCCGCGCGACGGATCAAGATCACCGGTATCTCCGGATCCGGCAAGACCACCCTCGCCCGCCAGCTGTCGGTGACACTCGGTGTGCCGTGGATCGAACTCGATGCACTGCACCACGGACCCGACTGGACACCGGCGGATCCGGACGACTTCCGCGCCGAGGTGCTGGTGCTCACCGACGGTCCCGGCTGGGTCGTCGACGGCAACTACCGCACCCACCTGGCCGGGATCATCGACGACCGGGTGGACCTGCTGGTCGCGTTGGATCTGCCGCGGCCGGTGGTGCTGGTCCAGTTGCTCGCCCGCACGCTGCGCCGGATGGCCACCCGGGAAGAGCTGTGGAACGGCAACACGGAGCGGTGGCGGAACCTGCTGTGCACCGACCCGGAACAGAACATCCTGCTGTGGGCGCACGTGCACTTCGGCGCCCAGCGACGCCGGGCCCGGGAGGCGGAGCGGGCGTGGCTGTCCGACCGGACCGGTACTCCGGTCGTCAGATTGAGCTCGCGAGCGCAGACGCAGCGGTTCGTCGAGCACCTCGCCGGCCTCTGAGGACGCCGGACCGGCCTCAGGGGTCAGTGAACCTGCCGCCGACGCGCGAGCACCAGGAGGGAGCCGCCGAGAAGTGCTGCGACACCGGCGAACCCGAGCATGGAGCCGACGGGTGATCCGGTCGCGGCGAGCGACGGCCCACCGGCACCGGTACCCGCCGTGCCCGTCGGCGCCGCCAGACAGGAATCGACGGCCGCGGCGGGCAGGGCGCTCCACGGCACGCTGTCCAGCACGGCTCCGTCGACCGATAGGACCTCGAACCCGGCCGGCGATGCCGCCAGGGCGTCGGCACTGATCGGCCAGGTGAAGGTGGTGGGGTGGTCGAACGGTCCGATGACCCTCTCGGTGCCGGTCGTTCCCGCCGCCACGTCCGTGATCACCGGCGCGACCTGGTAGTAGTGCGTGGATTGCCAGGTCACCGGAACGGACACGGAGCACCCGGAGAGCACCGGGTCGCCGATGGTCGCTGCCGGTGGGAAATCGTCGGACGAGGATTCCGCGTACACGGTCACCATGGGATACCGGAAGGAATCGACGTACTGGTCGCAGATCCCGTGGACGTGCACCTCGTGCGCATAGTTGATGTCGAAGGACTTGCTCCAGCTGCCGTCCGCCGCGGGCTGCACGAACAATGTGCCCCTGTCCCCGGTTCCCTGCTCCTGGTCCCAGATCACGGCCAGGATCACCTGCACCGGCTCGTCACCGATCGGCAGGCACCCGGTCCCGGACACCGTGATGTCGGTGAAGGGATCGTAGAGCTCCTTGTCGGTGCTCATCGTCGGACCGGGGTCGGCGGCGGCCCCCTGCACCGGCCCGGCGACCAGCAGGCCCATGATCACGACAGCCATCAACGCTGCGACACGACGCATTTCCCACCCCTTGATGCCGCGGTGCCCACAGCACCACGTGAGCCCACACCGTAAAGGCTGTGTAAGGGTGGAAACAACCCGGACGCGCCGGCGACCGGCAATGGCGTCACCGCGTCAGCGGCGGACCATCCGGATCTCCAGGATGCCCGAGGCGTCGAGCTGCTCCTCGCCGTCCGGGATGAAGTCGTGGTGGACGTAGAAGGCGGCGGCCCGCGGGTTGTCCCGGTAGACCCAGAGCGAGGCCGGCCGGTCGCCGAGCACGGCGTCGAGCAGGTCGTCGGAGACGCCGCTGCCCTGCTGACTCTGCCGCACGTAGATGGCGTACAGCTCGGTCTCCGCGGGCGGGTTCTCGTCGCGGCTCGGGCCGGCGATCGCGATCCCGATCACCTCACCACTCTCGGTCACGCCGAGCATGTGCACCGCGATCCCGGACTCGATCTCGACCCGCCGCCGCTCGGCCAGCTTGGCCACGTCCAGCCCGGCCAGCCGCTCGTCGTCCCACATGCCCGCATAGGCCTCGCGCCAGCAGGCGACGTGGCACTCGGTGAAGGCCAGGGCGTCCTCCGGCCGAGCCTCCCGCACGGTGTACGTGCTCAATCCGGCCTCCTCGGCTCCGTCCCGGGTGCATCGCACACTGATGTGTGTGCGCCGCACTGCGCACTCGTGATGCGCTGCACCAGGAGGGGATCCGGGCCGCCGGTGTCCGGCGGCACCACCCGCCCGTGATGCCTGCCCAGGCTAGTGCACAGTGAAGTCGGCGTTGTCCCAGCCCTCCCGCTGCGACCGGGCGGGAGCGGTGCCCGCTGCCGGGTGGGTGGCGGTCGTCGCAGGTCAGGCGGTGCCGGCGATGGCGTCGTACGCCGCGTTGGTGAGAGCGATCATTCTCTCCCGGCCCTCGGTGCCCTCGGAGTTGCCGCCGTTGACGAACACGGTCAGCTCCTCCCCGGTGCGCATGCAGGTCGGCCACACCAGGTCGTCGTCGGTCATCTCGGTGCCCTCGGCCGCCGTCCGGAGGTTGACCGCGACGCACTGCACCTCGCCGAAGGACTGGACCTCCTGCCGGTTGGAGGCCAGCCCGAGGTCCGCCGGATCGGTGACCGGGCCGATCACCATGCCCGGCGCGTGCGCGCGGACGGCGATCACGCTGGGCAGGAACATCAGGTCGTCGGACCCGTAGGCCTGGAAACCCGCCCCCGCCCCGCCGAAGGCGGCCGAGTACGCCGCGACGGTCAGGTCGCGGGTGTGCTGCTGGGTGGTGCGCTGCCGATCGAGCTGCTCCGCCTTGGCGCCCTTCTTCTCCTGAACGGTGAGCAGGTCGTCGTAGCCGCCGACGGTGGCCGGCATGGCGATCGGTGTGGTGTCGGGATCGTCGGTGCCGCTACCGAACGACAGCACGTTGGTGAGCACCAGCACCGCCCCGGCGATCACCGCGACCACCACGCCGATGGCGATCCCGGCCAGCAGCGGACCGCTCCGACGGGAGGCCGTGGCGGCCGCGGGTTGTCCGGCCGGGGCCGACGTACCGGCGCCCTGCTGCCCGTATCCCTGCTGCGGGTAGCCCTGTTGGGCGTAGCCCGAACCCCCCTGCCCGTAGCCCTGGCCCGCCTGTCCGTAGCCACCCGGCGGGTACGGCTGGGACTCCCGTGACCCCTGGGGCTGTCCCTGCGGGTGGCCCTGTGGCTGGCCGGGTCCTTGTCCGTACGGCGTCGTCATGGGGGTGAGGGTGCCATCCCGCACCCCCGCACGTCCCCCGGTTGGCGGATTGTCCGGTTCGGTGTCGCCGCGGTCAGCTCGGCTCGAGCCGGACGATCACCGACTTGGACGTGGGGGTGCCGGATACGTCGGCCACCTTGTCGGTCGGGATGAGCACGTTGGCCTCGGGGTAGTACGCGGCCGCGCAGCCGCGGGCCGTCGGGTAGGCGACGACCCGGAACTCCTCGCCGCGCCGCTCGGTGACCCCGGTGGGGTCGTCCGGCCACTCCGACACGATGTCGACCAGCTGCCGGTCGGACAGGCCCAGGTCGATCAGGTCGTCGGGGTGCACCAGTACGACCCGGCGGGCATCCTTGATGCCGCGATAGCGGTCGTCCAGGCCGTAGATCGTGGTGTTGTACTGGTCGTGCGACCGCAAGGTCTGCAACAGCAGCCGGCCCGCGGGGACCTCCGGGTAGGTGAGTTCGTTGACGGTGATCTCGGCCTTGCCGCTGGCGGTCCGGAAGGTGCGCGAGTCGCGCGGTGGATGTGGCAGGACGAACCCGGCCTTGTCCCGCACGCGGCGGTTGAAGTCGTCGAAACCCGGTACCACAGAGGCGATGTGGTCACGGATGACGTCGTAGTCGGCGGCCATCGCCTCCCAGGCCACCGGGTGCTGCGGACCCAGCACGGCGCGGGCCAGCCGGCAGACGATGACCGGCTCCGCGAGCAGCTGGTCGGAGACCGGGGTGAGCCGTCCGCGGGAGGCGTGCACCGCGGACATCGAGTCCTCGACGCTGACGAACTGGGCGCCGCCCGGATGACCGGTGTCGGCATCGGACCGGCCCAGGGTCGGCAGGATCAGCGCCTCCCGGCCGGCCATCACGTGCGAGCGGTTGAGCTTCGTCGAGACCTGCACGGTCAGCCCGACCCGGCGCATGTTCGCCTCGGTGGTCGGGGTGTCCGGGGTGGCGGAGACGAAGTTGCCGCCCATCGCGACGAACACGTCGACGGCGTCCTCGCGGAGCGCCCGCAGGGTCGCGACGGTGTCGTGCCCGTGCTCCCGCGGCGAGCTGATGCCGAACTCGGCGTCCAGCGCGGCCAGGAAGCTCTCCGGCATCTTCTCGAAGATGCCCATGGTGCGGTCGCCCTGCACGTTGGAGTGCCCGCGCACCGGGCAGACGCCGGCGCCGGGCTTGCCGATCATGCCGCGGACCAGCAGCACGTTGACCACCTCACGCAGCGTCGGCACCGAGTGCTGGTGCTGCGTCAGCCCCATCGCCCAGCAGATGACGATCCGCTGCGCACTTGCGAAACGCGCTGCCAGTTCCTCGATCTCGGCCCGACCGAGGCCGGTGGCGGCCTCGGTGACGGCCCAGTCGATCTCCTGCCGGGCGAGCGCGTACTGCTCGTACCCACGGGTGTGCCGGCGGACGAAGTCGTGATCCACCACGGTGCCGGGTGCCGCGGTCTCGGCCAGCACCAGCAGGTGCCCCAGCGCCTGGAACAGCGCCAGGTCGCCGCCGACCCGGATCTGCAGGAAGTCGTCGGCCAGGTCGGTGCCGGTGCCGAGGATGCCGCGAACGGTCTGCGGGTCGCGGAAGTTGAACAGGCCGGCCTCGGGCAGCGGGTTGATGGCGACGATGTGCCCGCCGTGCTGCTTGGTGTGGGTGAGGGCGGTCAGCATCCGCGGGTGGTTGGTGCCCGGGTTCTGGCCGACGACCAGCACCAGGTCGGCGTCCTGCACGTCCTGCAGGCTGACCGATCCCTTGCCGATCCCGATGGTCTCGGTGAGGGCGGAGCCGCTGGACTCGTGGCACATGTTGGAGCAGTCGGGCAGGTTGTTGGTGCCGTGGCTGCGGGCCAGCAGCTGGTAGACGAACGCGGCCTCGTTGGAGGTGCGGCCGGAGGTGTAGAACACGGCCCGGTCGGGCGTGGTGGCCCGCAGCCGGTCGGCGATCAGGCCGAACGCGCCGTCCCAGGTGATCGGCTCGTAGTGGGTGCCGCCCTCGCGCAGCACCATCGGGTGGGTCAGCCGCCCCTGGTTGCCGAGCCAGTAGTCGGTCTTCGTCGCCAGCTCCGCGAGCGGGTGCGCGGCGAAGAACTCCGGGCCGACGGTGCGCAGCGTCGTCTCCTCGGCCACCGCCTTCGCGCCGTTCTCGCAGAACTCGGCGGGCCGCCGCAGCCCGTCCGGCTCCGGCCACGCGCAGCCCGGGCAGTCGAAGCCGTGCTTGTGGTTGAGCCGGCCCAGGGCGCGTGCGGTGCGCACCACACCGGCCTGGCCGATGGTGCGTTCCAGGGCGACGGTCACCGCCTTGATCCCGGCGGCGTGGTGCTCGGGGGCGGTGACCTGCAGGTCCGACTCGTCGACATCGGCGGCGGGGGCGCGGCGGTACATCCCCCCATCCTGCACCCGCGCCGCTCGCGCCGGTCGCACCCGGCCTCCCGACAGTCCGCCCATCCGGCCGTTACCGGTTCCTGACGGTGCGGGGTGGGAGCATGGAGGGCGTGACGGTGTACCGCGACACGGGTGTGGTGCTGCGGGTCACGAAGCTCGGCGAGGCCGATCGCATCGTGACCCTGCTGACCCGTCGTACCGGAAAGGTGCGGGCCGTCGCGAAGGGCGTGCGCCGCACGAAGAGTCGTTTCGGCTCGCGGCTGGAGCCGTGCAGCCACGTCGACCTGCAGATCTACGCCGGCCGCAACCTCGACATCGTCACCCAGGCGGAGACGGTCGACCCGTTCCACGCCCGGCTCGCGGCCGACTACTCCCGCTACACCACGGCCACCGCGATGGTGGAGACCGCGGAGCGGCTGGCGGCGGAGGAGAAGGAGCCGGCGCTGCGGCTGTACCTGCTGCTGGTGTCGGCGCTGCGGGCGATGGACGAGACCGGCCGGGATCCGTCGCTGGTGCTCGACGCCTTCCTGCTCCGCGCGATGGCGCTGGCCGGTTGGGCGCCCGCGCTTACCGAGTGCGCCCGCTGCGGCACCCCGGGCCCGCACGCCGCCTTCCACGTCCCGTCCGGCGGCGCACTCTGCGCCGGCTGCCGTGGCCCGGGTGTGGCGCGGCCGGCGCCGGCGACCATCGGCCTGATGGCCGCGCTGGTCGGTGGGGACTGGACCGTGGCCGAGGCGGCGACCGGGCAGTGCCGGCGGGAGGCGTCCGGGCTGGTGGCCGCCCTGCTGCAGTGGCACATGGAGCGCGGTCTGCGGTCGCTGCCGCTGATCGACCGCGTCGAGCCGGCCGCGGCCGTGCAGGTCGCCTTCGACCTGCCGGTGGCCCCGTGAACCGGGCCGTCCGCCCGCCGACCCCGCACCCGTCCGGCGCGGTGCCGCCGGCGATCCCGCGGGATGCGGTGCCGCAGCACGTCGCACTGGTGATGGACGGCAACGGACGCTGGGCCAAGCAGCGCGGACTGCCCCGCACCGAGGGGCACAAGCGCGGGGAGGCCGCGCTGTTCGACGTGGTCGAGGGCGCGATCGAGCTGGGTGTCCGGCACCTGTCCGCCTACGCCTTCTCCACCGAGAACTGGAAGCGGTCGCCCGAGGAGGTCCGCTTCCTGATGGGCTTCAACCGCGACGTGATCCGGCGGCGCCGGGACGGCATGCACGAGCTCGGCGTCCGGGTGCGCTGGGCCGGCCGCCGGCCGCGGCTCTGGCGCAGCGTGATCAACGAGCTGGAGGTCGCCGAGGAGCTGACCGCCGGCAACGACGTGCTGACCCTGACCATGTGTGTGAACTACGGCGGCCGGGCCGAGATCGCCGATGCCGCAAGGGCGATCGCCGAGCTGGCGGCACAGGGCCGGATCGACCCGCGCAAGGTGGACGAGAAGATGCTGGCCCGCCACCTCGACGAGCCGGACATGCCCGATGTCGACCTGTTCCTGCGGTCGTCGGGGGAGCAGCGGACCAGCAACTTCCTGCTGTGGCAGTCCGCCTACGCCGAGATGGTCTTCCTGGACACCCTCTTCCCCGACTTCGACCGCCGTGACCTGTGGCGGGCGTGCGAGATCTACGCCGGGCGGACACGCCGCTTCGGCGGGGTGCTGCCGGGTCCGACCGGCGACACCGCGAGTGGAGGAACGGCCGTATGACCGGCGTGCACACCGGCGCCCCCGCGGTGCCGGACACGGAGAAGAAGCCGTACCGGCCCGGATCGCTGGAGGTGCTGGGGCTGGTCCTGGTGCTGGCCATCGTCTTCCGCGGACCGCTGGCCGACTTCGTGGACCGGGTGCTGCCCAGCAGTTGGGCGACCATCTTCGTGGCGATCTGCGTGCAGGCCACCCCGTTCCTGGTGCTCGGCGTGCTGGTGTCCGGGGTGATCGCCGCTTTCGTGCCGGCCTCGTTCTTCCGGCGGGTGATGCCGAAGAAGGCGGCGCCCGCGGTCGCGGTCGCCGGCGTCTGCGGGGTCGCGCTGCCCGGGTGCGAGTGCGGGTCGGTGCCGATCGCCGACCGGCTGATGGACCGCGGCGTCCGGCCGTCGGCGGCGCTGGCGTTCCTGCTGTCCGCGCCGGCGATCAACCCGATCGTCCTGGTGGCGACCGCGGTGGCGTTCCAGGCCGAGCCGCGGATGGTGTGGGCCCGGCTGGTCGCCGGCCTGCTGACCGCCGTCGTCGTCGGGCTGATCTGGGAGAAGATCGGCCGACCGGAGTGGATGAAGCCGCGGCTGCGGGACCGCGACGAGGAGCAGCAGGGCAGCGGCTGGAAGGTGCTCGTGCCGTCGATGCGGTCCGACTTCACCCAGGCCGCCGGCTTCCTGGTCATCGGTGCGGCCGCGGCCGCCACGCTGAACACCGTGGTGCCGCGCAGCATCATGGAGCATGTCGGGTCGTCGATCCTGCTCAGTCTGCTGGTGATGGGGCTGCTCGCGGTCGTGCTGGCGCTGTGCTCCGAGTCCGACGCGTTCGTCGCGGCCTCCTTCTCGACCATCCCGGTCGTCGGGAAGCTTGTCTTCCTGACCGTCGGCCCGGCCGTGGACATCAAGCTGTTCGCGATGCAGTCCGGCACCTTCGGCCGCCGGTTCGCGGTGCGGTTCGCGCCGCTGACCTTCCTGGTGGCGATGGTGATCGCGGTGGGTGTGGGGCTGCTGTTCTGGGGCGGCTGGTCGTGAACCCGGATCCTGGTCGTGAGCAGCTGGTCGGGCGGATGATGGTGACGGAACGGGAGCGGGTGAGCGGATGAACAAGGAAGCGCAGTCGGTGATCGTCGTCCTGATGGGCGGCCTGCTGCTCTCGATCACCATCAGCGGCCGGTACACCTCGTACGTGCGGCCCGAGTTCGGCGTGCTGCTGATCATCTCCGGCGCGATCCTGATCGGCGTCGGCATCGTCTCGCTGGTCACCGCGGTACGCCGGGACGTCGCGAAGGAGAAGGCCCGCAAGGCGCTGCTCGCCGCGGTCCCGGCCGACGAGACCGCGCTCCGCGAGGGCCGGCCGTTCGCGATGGCCGAGTTCACCGGCGTGCTGCGGACCCCCGCCGACAGCGCCGGAGTGGACGGTGGCGGGGCCGGCGGTGACAGCGGTGGCCGGCACCGGCAGGTCGACGAGGGCGAGTTGCGGCCGGAGCCGCTGCCGGTCAGCGCCGCGGTGGTCGAGGCGGACCCTGAGGACCACCATCACGGCCACGACCACAGCCGGTCCAAGGCGCCCTGGTTGATCCTGGCGCCGGTGCTGGTGCTGCTGGTCGCCGCGCCGCCCGCGCTGGGTGCCGACGCGGTGGCCCGGTCCGCCGGGTCCCAGGCGGTGGCCGGACTCGAGGAGCTGGCAGCGACCGACTCCGGTTCCGGCTCGACGTCGGCGAACACCGACACCGGCGGCAAGGACGCGGCCGGCGGCGGTGGCGGCTACGCCTTCAACGACGGATCCGGACGCGGGGTCGGTACCGAGGCGTTCGCCCGGCAGCGGCCCACCATGCAGTTCGACCCGCTGCCGACCGGTGAGGACCCGGCGATCCCGCTGCGCGAGTTCGTGCTGCGCGCGCTGTACGACGGGGAGGACTCGGTGGTCGACACCCCGGTCACCGTCACCGGTTTCATCGCCCCCGCGGGCACCGGGTTCACCAGCGGCTACTCGATCGCCCGGCTGGTGATCAGCTGCTGCGCGGCGGACGCCAACCCGATGCAGATCCACGTCGACGGTGATGCCCCGCTGCCCACCGACACCTGGGTGACCGCCGTCGTCACCGCCGTGCCGGACACCGCGGGGCAGGACAACGGCTACGTGCCGACGGTGACGGTCACCTCGATCACCCCGGTCGACCAGCCCTCGGATCCGTACGAGCACTGAGCCGACGGCGGCTTCCCCTCAGCGGGCGCCGGGCACCTCGGACATCCGGTCGACCAGGCGTCGGATCCGTACGAGCACTGAGCCGACGGCGGCTTCCCCTCAGCGGGCGCCGGGCACCTCGGACATCCGGTCGACCAGGCGTCGGATCTGAACGAGCACTGAGCCGACCGGCGGCGCACCGGGTCAGCGGGCGCCGGGCACCTCGGACACCAGGGCGTCGTGCAGGGTCTGGTGGGTGAAGGCGAACCCGGAGTCGGCCAGCACCACCGGCACCGCGCGCTGACCGCCGAGCAGTTCCTGGGCGAAGCCGCCGAGCACCAGCTCGAGCGCCGGGCCGGGCACCCACCAGGGGGTCGGCCGGTGCACGGCACGTCCGATGGCCGCGACGAACTCCTTGTTCCGCACCGGGACCGGTCCGGTCAGGTTCACCGGACCGGTGACGTCCGCGACCAGCAGGTGACGCATGGCATCGATGTGGTCGGTGGCGGAGATCCACGGGCACCACTGGCGGCCACTGCCCAGCTTCCCGCCGAGGAACAGCTTGCTGACCAGCGACAGCTGTTTCAGCACACCGCCTTCGTGGCCGATGACCAAGCCGGTGCGCAGATGCACCACGCGGGTGCCGCCTTCGGACGCCGGGGCGGTGGCGGCCTCCCAGTCGCGGCAGATCCCGGCCAGGAACGTCGATCCCGGGCCGGCCGTCTCCTCCAGCACCTCGTCTCCGCGGTCGCCGTAGAAGCCGACCGCCGAGGCGTTGAGCAGCACCGGGACCCGGCGCGCGGCGCAGCCGCGGGCCAGCAGTTCGGTCGGCCGGACGCGGGAGGTGCGGATCAGCCGCCGGTAGTCGTCGGTCCAGCGCTTGTCGCCGACGCCGGCCCCGCAGAGGTTGACCACCGCCGCGGCGCCGTCCAGGACCGAGTCGTCGAAGGACCCGCTGTCGGGGTCCCACTGCACCTGGCCCTCAACGGGTGGGCGGCGGACCAGTTCGACGACGTCGTGCCCCGCGGCGCGCAGCGCGGAGGTCAGCCGGCTCCCCAGGAACCCGCTGACCCCCGCCGCCACGATGCGAGACACGGTCTCAGAGCCCCAGGTCGCCCTCGAACTCGCCGGCCTCGATGCGCTTCTTGACCACCTGCAGGAACCGGGAGGCGTCCGCCCCGTCGATGTTCCGGTGGTCGTACGACATCGCCAGGTAGGCCATGGACCGGATCGCGATGACGTCGTTGCCGTCGGCGTCGCTGATCACCGTCGGGCGCTTGACGATCGCGCCGGTGCCGAGGATCGCCGACTGCGGCGGCACGAAGATCGGGGTGTCGAAGAGTGCCCCGACCGATCCGGTGTTGGTGATCGTGAAGGTGCCGCCGGACAGGTCGTCCGGGGTGATCTTGTTGTCGCGGGTGCGGGACGCGAGATCGGCGATCTTGCGGGCGATCCCGCCGAGGTTGAGGTCCTCGGCCTGCTTGACCACCGGCACCACCAGGCCGCGCGGGGTGTCCACCGCGATGCCCAGGTTGACGTTGCCGTGGTAGGTGATCTCCTTCAGGTCGTCCGACAGCGAGGAGTTGATCACCGGGTACACCCGGAGCGCCTCGACCGCGGCCTTCACGAAGAACGGCAGGAAGGACAGCTTGACGCCCTCGCGGGCCTCGAAACCGGCCTTGGCCTTGGCACGGAGCGCCGCGACCCGGGTCACGTCGACCTCGATCACCGTGGTCAGCTGGGCGGCCGTCTGCAGGCCGTACAGCATGTTCTTGGCGATCGACTGGCGGATGCGCGGCAGCTTCTGGGTGGTGCCGAGCAGCGCGGTCGCCGCGGCGTCCGGCTTCGGCGCACCGCCGCTCTTGGGTGCGGCGGCAGGGGCTGCCGCTGCGGCCGGTGCCGGGGTCTCGGCGGCGACCTTCGCGGCCTTCGCCGCCTCGGCGGCGGCGAGGACGTCCTCGCGCCGGATCCGGCCACCGACCCCGGTGCCCTTCACCGACCCCAGGTCCACGCCGTTGTCGGCCGCCAGCTTGCGGATCACCGGGGTGACGTAGACGCCGGCCGGCTCCGCGGCCTTCGGCTGCCAGGACGCCGCAGGTGCGGCGGCTGCGGGAGTGGCGGCTGCGGCTGCCGGTGCGGCGGCGTCGGGCTGGGTGGTGGGCGCCGGGGGAGCGGGAGCGGGAGCGGGAGCAGGTGCCTCGGCCTTCGGCTCCGGCTTCGGTGCCGGCGTGGGTTCCGGCTTCGGCTCGGGCTTCGGCTCCGGCGCGGGCTCTGCCGCCTTCGGCTCCGGGGCGGCCGCGGAGGCGGCACCGGCATCGCCGATGACAGCGAGCTTGCCGCCCACCTCGACGGTCTCGTCCTCGCCGACGCTGATCTCCAGCAGGGTGCCGGCGACCGGCGACGGCACCTCGGTGTCGACCTTGTCGGTGGAGATTTCGACCAGCGGCTCGTCCACGGCGACCTCGTCACCGACGGCCTTGAGCCAGCGGGTGACTGTGCCCTCGGTGACGGACTCGCCCATCGCGGGCAGCGTGACCTCGGTGCCGGACGCGGCCGGGGCGGTGCCGGCGGCGGGCTTCTCGGCCGGTGCCTCGGTCTCGGTGGACGGCGCCTCGGCCGGGGTGCTCTCCTGCGCCTCGGGGACGGCCTCCGGCTCCGGCTCGGGCTCGGCCGCGGGGGCCTCGGCGGCGGGCGCCTCGGCCGCTGCGCCGGACCCGTCACCGATGACGGCCAGCTCGGCGCCGATCTCGGCCGTCTCGTCCTCCTGGACGACGATCTTCTCGAGCACACCGGCCACCGGGGACGGGATCTCGGTGTCGACCTTGTCGGTGGAGACCTCGAGCAACGGCTCGTCGACCGCGACCTCGTCACCGACGGCCTTCAGCCAGCGGGTGACGGTGCCCTCGGTGACGCTCTCGCCGAGCGCCGGCATCTGTACGGAGTGGGACATTCCTCTGCTACCTCTTCCAGAATTCCGGGCGGCCGGTCAGTTGTGCACGTGCAGCGGCTTGCCGGCCAGGGCCAGCATGGCCTCGCCCAGCGCCTCGTACTGGGTCGGGTGGGCGTGGATCAGCGGGGCGACGTCCTCCGGGTAGGCCTCCCAGCCGACGATCAGCTGCGCCTCGCCGATGACCTCGCCCATCCGCGCACCCACCACGTGGATACCCACGATCGGCCCGTTCTTCACCCGGACGACCTTCACGCCGCCCGCGGTCTTGAGGATGTTCGACTTCGGGTTGCCGGCCAGGTCGTAGACGAAGGTGTCGATCTCGCCGTGCACCTCCTGCGCCTTGGCCTCGGTGAGCCCGACGGAGGCGATCTGCGGGTCGCAGTAGGTGATCTTCGGGATGTCCGCGTCCGGGATGACCTTCGGGTTCAGCCCGGCGATGTCCTCGGCGACGAAGATGCCGTGCTGGAAGCCGCGGTGCGCCAGTTGCAGGCCGGGGACGATGTCGCCGATCGCGTAGACGTTGGGCAGGTTGGTGCGCAGCCGCTCGTCGGTGATGACGAAGCCGCGGTCCATGGTGACGCCGGCCTCCTCGAAGCCGCAGCCGGCGGTCGATGGGCCACGGCCGACGGCGACCAGCAGGAGGTCGGCGGACAGGGTCTCGCCGGTCTCCAGGGTGACCGTGACGCCGGAGTCGTCCTGGGTGACCGAGGAGAACTTCACGCCGGTCTTGAAGCCGATCTTGCGCTTGCGGAAGGCGCGCTCCAGGTGCTTCTGCGCCCACGGGTCCTCGGCCGGGACCAGGCTCGGCAGCGCCTCGACGATGGTCACCTCGGTGCCGAAGGAGGCCCATACGGAGGCGAACTCGACGCCGATGACGCCGCCGCCCAGCACGATCGCCTTCTCCGGGATCCACTCGAGGCCGAGCGCCTGCTCGCTGGTGATGACCCGGCCCTCGATGGCCAGCCCGGGCAGGCTGCGCGAGTAGGAACCGGTGGCCAGCACGACGTTGGTACCGATGTAGCGGTCCTCGCCGACCACCACGGTGTTCGGGCCGACGAAGGTGCCGGTGCCCTCGACGATGGTGATGCCGCGAGACTTGACCAGGCCGGTCAGGCCCTTGAACGCGCGGGTGACGACGCCGTCCTTGTACTTCAGCAGGCCCGGGACGTCGACGCCGTCGAAGGAGGTCTTCAGGCCGAGGGCCGCGCCGTCCTTCGCCTCGTCGGCGACCTCGGCGGCGTGCAGCAGCGACTTCGTCGGCACGCAGCCGCGGTGAAGGCAGGTGCCGCCGAGCTTGTCCTTCTCGACGAGCACCACCGAGGACCCCAGCTCGGAGGCGCGCAGGGCCGCCGCGTACCCGGCCGACCCTCCGCCCAGAACAACAAGATCGACCGTGGTGTCTGACATCGGTGACCGAACTCCTCGCGCATCGTTAGCAGCTTGTCCACCCCGGATGCCCGGATCGCGGGCACGCGGGTGCGGGCTCCATCTTGGCACTACGCTCCGACACGCGCGGAGCGGGTGGACCCCGGACGCTGCGCTCGTGGCGAAACCGGCCTCCGGTACGCCGGAAGTGTGGTGGCGTTGCGCCTGCCGGTCGGGCTGCCACACGTCCGCGTGGTTCCGGGGGAAGATGGACGCAACGGACACGGCGGGTATCCCAGGGGCGGTCGCCCGGTGGCGGCGGAGGCAGGCGGAGGAATCATGGGGATGTTCGGGCTCGGCAAGAAGCGATCCGAGCGCAAGGAGACCAGGGAGCGGCTCGACTCCTGGGTGCAGGAGCGCCGCGGCGTCGAGGTGTTCGTGGAGCCGAAGACCGCGGTGACCGGGGTCAGCATGGTGCTCGTCGCGCACGACGGGGAGTTCACCCGCCGCCTCGTCGACACCCCCGCCAAGGCCCGTGACTTCGCCCGTGACCACGGCCTGCCCATCTACGACGCGACCGTCGTCGGCTATCCCCAGCGCATGCGCGACTATTCCCGCCGCACCACCCTCCTCGCCCGAAGGGCCGAGCAGGAGCGGTTGGACGGGCGGTAGGTCGTCGGCGGTCATCCGGGGTTCGTCGCCGGGTTGGAGATGCCGGACGGTGTCCCTTCGGCCCGACGGGCAGCAGGGTGACGGTTCGCCACGCAGTTGAACTGCGCCCGGGACAGGAGCAGTTGTCCGGTGGAGCGGCCGGGTGGCTGCCCGGGAGGGGTGTTGAGTTGAACTGCGCCGGGACGGCTGCCGGTACGAACAGGCGGGGTCGGTCAGCCGGCCGGCGGTTCCCGGTTGGTGCTGAACCGCGCCCGGACCAGAGCTGGTAGACGGGCGGCCGGGTGACGGTTCGCCGCAGAGTTGAATTGCGGCCAGACCAGGGCCGGTAGGCGGGCGATCCGGCGGGCGGCCGGGTGACGGTTCGCGACGGTGTTGAACTGCGGCCGGGACAAGGGTCGGTGGGCGGGTGGTGCCGTCGTGTTGCCGGGTGGCGGTTCGTGGGTGTTCTGAACTGCGCCCGGACAGCGGCGGGTAGGAACGGGTGGGGTTGGTCCGCCGGCCGGCGGTCGAGGGGGTTCAGCTCCGCAGGTGTTTCGGTTCCGGGGCCGTCTGCCTACCGTCTGTGTGGCCAGGCGGACCGGGAACTCGCCATCTCCACGCTGCGCTCCTCCAGGGCATCGAAATGTCACCGCCCACGGGTCGGGTCCGGGCACTCCCGGCCTTCGTTGGCCGAAAATCCGTGCGACGGACGGAATTTGGGCCAACGAGCGGCAGCGGAGATGATCAGGGCCGGATTCCCTGTCGTGCACGGCCAAGGAAGGACGATGACCACAGGTCCTTCCGTTGGCGGTCCTTCTGGCTACACGTGGTGTAGCCACAAGGACCGGGAAGGAGATCGCACAGAGCTCGACCTGCTTACCCGACCGACCTCCGGGCTCGAGAACCCGGCCACCGCAGCACGTTCCCGCGGTTCAGGGCAATCGGTAAAGCCGACCGCCGCGACCGCAATCCCGGCTCGACAACCCGGCCACCGCAGGCCATTCCCGCTGGTCATGGCAATCGGTGAACCCAACCACCCACTGACCGCAGGCCAGCTCGACGACCTGGTCCCCGGTGGTCAGGGCGATCGTTGAACCCGACCACCCACTGACCGCAGGTCGGCCCGACAACTTGGCCTCCGCCCGCCATTCCCGCTGGTCAGGGCAATCGGTGAACCCGACCACTCACTGACCGCCAGGCCGGCTCGCGAACCCAGCTACCGCAGCACATTCCCGCTGGTCAGGGCGATCGTTGACCCGACCACCCCGCTGACCCCAGGCCGGCTCGAGAACCCGGCGGGCCCGGCTGGTCGGAGTGGGAAGCACACCCACCCCGACCACCCGAACCTCAGGAACTAAGGTCCTCGAGCACCGCGAGGAGGGTGCGGACGGGGACGCCGGTGGCGCCTTGGGGCTGGTAGCCGTAGGTGCTGCCGGTGTTGTAGGCCGGTCCGGCGACGTCGAGGTGGGCCCAGGGCAGGCCGTCGGGGACGAAGGCGGCGAGGTAGTGGCCGGCGGTCAGCATGCCGCCGACCCGGTTCCAGTTGACGTTCTGCAGGTCGGCGATGGGGGAGTCGAGTCCCTCGCGCAGCTCCGGCGGCAGCGGCATGGCCCAGCCGCCCTCCCCGACCTCCCGGGCGATCTGTGCCACCCGGTCACGCAGCCCCTCCTCGCCCATGATCCCCATCGTCCGGTTGCCCAGTGCCACCACCTGCGCGCCGGTCAGCGTCGAGGTCTCGATGAGATAGTCGGGCTCCTCCTCGGACGCTCGGACGATGGCGTCGGCCAGCACCAGGCGGCCCTCGGCGTCGGTGTTCAGCACGTGCACGGTCTTCCCGCCGTAGTGGCGCAGCACGTCGCCGGGCCGGTAGGAGGTGCCGGACACCAGGTTCTCGGCCAGCGCCGCCCAGGCGGTCACCGCGACCGGCAGCTCCAGCGCCGCCGCGCCGATCACCGTCGCGACCACCGCTGCGGCGCCGGACATGTCGCTGGTCATGTTCTCCATGCCCTGGGCCGGCTTGATCGACAACCCGCCGGAGTCGAAGCAGATGCCCTTGCCGACCAGCGCCACGGAGGTGACCGCGTCGGCCGGGGTGTAGGCGATGCGGACCAGTCGCGGCGGCCGGGAGGATCCGGAGCCGACGGCCAGGATCCCACCGAAACCTTCGTCCGCCAGCTGCTTCTCGTCCCAGATCGTGACCTCGAGACCGGCCTCGCCGGCCGCGGTCGACGCGCGCGCGGCGAACACCTCGGGCGGCAGGTCGTTGGGCGCGGTGTTGACCAGGTCGCGTGCCAGCAGCACGGCCTCGGCGGTGATCAGCGCGGTCCGCAGCTCCGCCTTCGCCGCCTTGTCGTTGCGCGGGACGGCCAGCACCACGGTCCCGACCGGTGCCTTGGCCGGCTCCTTGTAACGATCGAAGACGTACCCGCCGAGCAGGTGACCCTGCGCGGCTGCGGCGAGGTCGACGGACCCCAGCGTCGACACCGCCCGCTTCAGGCCGGCCAGCGAACGGGTGACGATCCCCGCGGACTTCCGGACCGTCTCCGCACCGGCGGGCGTCCCGGCCGCGTCGGCGTCGCCGAGCCCGATCCCGACCAGTCGCCCGGCGCCGACGACACCCGCCCCGCCCGTGACGGTCACCTCACCGGCCTTGCCGGTCGCGCCCACCACGGCCAGCGCTGCCGCGGCAGCGGCGAACCGCTCGTCGGTCGCGACCGGGCCGTCCTCGCCCTTGTACAGCCCGACGACCAGCGCATCCGCGCGCGCTGCGGTCGGGTCGGCGGAGGACAGGGTCAGCTCGGTCATGACGGGGAGGACTCCTTCAGGGTCGGTGCGGGTGGTCGGCGCGACGCGGGGACAGTGCCGCCGGGCCGATAACGTGCTCATCATGCATACCCCAGGGTCCCCGGACGCACTGCTCACCTCACCCCTGCACGAGGCGCACGTGGCACTCGGCGCGACCATGGCGCCCTTCGGGGGCTGGGAGATGCCGATCTCGTACGCGGGCGGCGGCGTCGTCGCCGAGCACACCGCGGTGCGCGAGGCCGTCGGCGTCTTCGACGTCTCCCACCTGGGCAAGGCCACGGTCACCGGACCGGGTGCGGCCGGCTTCGTCAACCGCTGCCTGACCGCCGACCTGCGCAAGATCGGCCCGGGCAAGGCGCAGTACACGCTCTGCTGTGACGAGTCGGGCGGGGTGATCGACGACCTGATCGCCTACGTGGTGTCCGACGACGAGGTCTTCCTGGTGCCCAACGCGGCGAACACCGCCGCGGTCGTCGCGGTGCTGCAGGCCGCTGCGCCCGACGGCATCGAGGTGGTCGGACGGCACCGCGAGTTCGGGGTGATCGCGGTGCAGGGCCCGCGGTCCGCGGAACTGGTCGCCGCCGTCGGACTGCCGACCGACCTGGACTACATGGGCTGGGCCGACGGCACCTACGACGGGCTGCCCGTCCGGGTCTGCCGCACCGGGTACACCGGCGAGCACGGCTACGAGCTGCTGCCGGCCTGGGACGTGTCGCTGCCGCTGTGGAACGCGCTGCTGGAGAAGGCGGCGGACCTCGGTGGACGGGCCGCCGGGCTGGGCGCCCGGGACACCCTGCGCACCGAGATGGGCTACCCGCTGCACGGGCAGGACCTCGGCCCGGACATCAGCCCGGTACAGGCCCGCGCCTCCTGGGCGGTGGGTTGGAAGAAGGACGAGTTCTTCGGCCGCACAGCGCTTCTCGCCGAGCGGGAGAACGGCCCGGTACGCACCCTGTGGGGTCTGCTGGCGCTGGGGCGCGGGGTGATCCGGCCGCACATGTCGGTCGTCGACGCCGCCGGCACGGCCATCGGCGAGACCACCTCCGGCACCTTCTCGCCGACGCTGCAGCAGGGGATCGGGCTGGCGCTGCTTGATACCGTCGCCGGGCTCACTGAGGGTGACGAGATCGCCGTCGACGTACGTGGCCGCTCTCTGCCGGTGCGCGTGGTCAAGCCGCCCTTCGTCCCGTCGCACGTCCGATGACCGGCCTGCCCCGGGTGCTCGTCACCCGCCGTGCGCTGCCCGGCACCGGACTCGACCGGCTGCTGGCCGCCGCCGAGGTGGTGCAGCCCATCGTCGAGCCGCCGTCGCCGACCGACCTGCAGGCACTCGCGCCCGGCGCGACCGTGATCCTCGCGCCACCCACCGACCCGGTCGACGAGGCGCTGCTCGACGCCGCCGGCCCGGGATTGAGACTGGTCGCGGTGATCGGCGCCGGCTACGACCTGGTCGACCGGAAGGCGTTGCGGGACCGCGGGATCGCGCTGACGAACACCCCGGACGTGCTCGCCGAGACCACCGCCGACCTCACCTTCGGGCTGGTGCTGTCGGCCCGGCGCCGGCTGACCGACGCCGAGCGGGCGCTGCGCGCGGGGGAGTGGACCGGGTTCCGGATGGACGGTTTCCTCGGGCAGGACGTGCACGGCGCGACGCTCGGGATCATCGGGTACGGGCAGATCGGCAAGGCCGTGGCCCGCCGCGGCACCGGGTTCGGGATGCGGATCCTGCACCTGCAGCGGGCGTCCGCGCCGAGTGACTCCATGTCGACCGCGGTCGACATGGACACCCTGCTCGCCGAGTCGGACGTGCTGTGCCTGACCGTGCCGCGCACGCCGGACACCCGGAACCTGATCGGGGCCGCCGAACTGGCCCGGATGAAGCCGACGGCGACCCTGGTCAACACCGCCCGCGGCGGGATCGTCGACGAGGCGGCCGTGCTTGAGGCGCTGCGCGCGGGGCGGCTGCACTCGGCCGGCCTCGACGTCTTCGACACCGAGCCGCTGCCGGTGCCGGGATCGCCGCTGCTGGAGGAGATCCCGGGTCTGGTGCTGCTGCCGCACATCGGGTCCGCGACCGAGGCGACGCGGGCCGCGATGGTGGACAAGGCCGTCGACAATGCGCTGGCGGTGCTGGCCGGCGGGGAGCCGCTGACGCCGGTCGGCTGACCCTGCGGGTGCCGCAGGTTGGCTGGCGGACGCAGCTCGCCGCGATCCTGAGGAGCCGTTCGGCCGGCAACGACCGATGGCACGGCCGCCCCGGCCCGATGGCACGGCCGGCCACGGCCCAAGAACACAGTAGGACGTCCGAGAATCGGGTTTATCCTGTGCGGGTGACGGCTACATCGACCAACTTCGCGCGGCTCCCGCATCCCAATCCGGTGTCCGACGAGCGGCGCGCCGAGATCATCGCGGCGCCCTCCTTCGGCAAGTACTTCACCGACCACATGGTGCTCATCGACCACGTGGACGGGCGCTGGCAGGATCCGCGGGTCGTACCGTACGGGCCGTTCACCCTGGACCCGGCGTCGATGGTGCTGCACTACGCGCAGGAGATCTTCGAGGGGTTGAAGGCCTACACGCAGCCCGACGGCCGGATCGCCTCGTTCCGCCCGCAGGCCAACGCCGCCCGGCTGGCCGCCTCGGCCGACCGCCTCGGCATGCCGCGGCTGCCGGAGGAGCTGTTCATGGCCTCGCTGCGCGAGATCGTCTCGGCGGACCGGGCCTGGGTGCCCACCGGCGAGGAGGCCTCGCTCTACCTGCGGCCCTTCATGTTCGCGAACGAGGTCGGCCTCGGGGTGCGCCCGTCGAACCGATACCTGTACTCGGTGATCGCCTCGCCGGCCGGTCCGTACTTCTCCGGCGGCATCAACCCGGTCAGCGTCTGGTGGTCGCACGACTACGTGCGGGCCGCGCCGGGTGGGATGGGCGCCGCGAAGACCGGCGGCAACTACGCCGCTTCGCTCGCCGCCCAGGCCGAGGCCGCCGAGAAGGGCTGCGACCAGGTGGTGTGGCTCGACGCGATCGAGCGCCGCTACGTCGAGGAGATGGGCGGGATGAACCTGTTCTTCGTCTTCGGCGAGGGCGACGACGCCGAGGTGGTGACGCCGGAGCTGTCCGGGTCGTTGCTGCCCGGCATCACCCGGAGCTCGCTGCTGCGGCTGGCCGAGGACCTCGGCCACAAGGCCACCGAGCGCAGGATCTCCACCGATGAGTGGGCGGAGCGCGCCGCCAACGGCGAGCTCACCGAGGTCTTCGCCTGCGGGACGGCCGCGGTGATCACGCCGGTCGGCTCGGTGAAGCACCAGGGCGGTGCCTTCGACATCAACGGCGGCGCGACCGGCCCGATCACGCTCAAGCTGCGCGAGGAGCTCGTCGCCCTGCAGCGCGGCACCCGCCCCGACCCGCACGGCTGGATGGTCCACCTGGACTGAGGTCCGCGAAGTCGACCGCGACCGCCCCCTGGCCATCGGTCAGGGGGCGGTCGCATGTCCGGCCCGCCGGCGAGGTGCTGTTCCCGCTGCCGTCGAGGAGGTCCTCCGGGGATCTGCCGTTGCAGTTCCACGGACGACAACGAGCGTCGTCCCGAGGCCACGGAACGGCACCGGAGGTCGGTCGACCTGGGGCAGGGCGAGGAATCGCAGCACCCCGGGGACGACGAAAGAGCGGCAGGTCGGTGACCTGCCGCTCTTCTTCGTTCGATCGGCCGCCTCACGGGCGGCCGCAAGGGGATCAGCCCCGGACGACCTTGCCGGCCTTCAGGCACGAGGTGCAGGCGTTGATCTTCTTCACGGTGCCGGGGGCGACCTGCGCCCGCACCGGCTGGATGTTCGGGTTCCAACGACGGTTGGTCCGACGGTGGGAGTGGGACACGCTCATCCCGAAGCCCGGGCCCTTGCCACAGACGTCACACACGGCAGCCACGATCGGCTCACTTCCTCATCGGACGGAGCCACCGACCCATCGGGCGGAACGTCCGTCATCTACTTGTACAAGACATGGATGCAGCCCGGCCGGGGACCGGGCAACCGTTCCAGACTACCGACAGTGCGCCGACCGGCCAAATCCCACCGACCGGGGGTGTCGCGGGGCACGATGGTCGGGTGGACGTGCTCGACCCGGGAACCGTACAGCGCTGGTTCGAGGTCGCCCTCGACGGTACCGACCAGGCCCCGCACCTGCGGATCCGGCCGACGGCCGACGAGCGGGCGGCCCTGGAATCGGCACGCTACGGGCTGCTCGCCGCGTTGGACGGGCAGGAGGTCATCGTGGCCGATCCGGCCGGCGGATCCGGACTGCTGCGGTACCTCACCGGTCTGGTCGCCGGTGTCGCGCAGGCCCGCCTCACCGACGCGTACCAGGACGGCACGGCGGCGCCCCTGCACCTGGTCGCCGGGATGATCGCCGGCGCCGCCGCGCTCGGTGCCGGCCCGACGTCAACCGACGCGGCCGTGCGGACCGGTGAGTCCGTGGCCAGCGCCGTGCCGACGGTGTCCGAGTCCGCGCACCGCGCCGGCGTCGCGGCCGCCGAGGCGGTGATCACCGGGGCCGATCTCACCGAGATGGCCCGGGTGGCCGAGCAGGCGTCACGGCAGGGCTGGCTGCCCACCGAGGACCTGCCCGAACTGCGACTGCACCTGCTGCTCGCCCAGCTGCTCGGCGCGCTCGCGGTCGGCGCGGCCGGGACCGCCGGCCACCGCACCGGTCCGGACTCCACCAGTTGCGGCGGCTTCCCGGGCGACAACTGCGGCGTGCCGTTCCCGGCCGAGGTGACCTTCACCCTGCACGGCGACCCGGCCGCGGCGGAGGCGCTGCGGGTCGAGCTGTCCGGGGTCGCCGAGGTCCAGCTGTGGGTGGAGGGATCCCGCCAGCTGTTCCACCTGCACACCGAGGACCCGGGTCCGGTGGTCGAGCAGGCCTATCTGATGGCGACACCGTTCGACCTGCGGATCACGCTGCGCGACTGAACACCTGTCGCAGCGGCCGCAAAGTTGGAAAGGGGACACGCCGCCGGGTGAGTTCGCCCCGGCTGCGCGCCGGGTAAGGATCGGGCAGGCAGTGTGGCCGTCGACCCAGGGAGCTCACCATGGCCGGATCCGTCCCCATCCATCCCGGACGTCGGCGCGCGCGCCGGGCGGCAGTCACGGCCGGGGCGGTGATGGCCCTGGTGCTCGGCAGCTCGCCGGAGGTGCTCGCGGCACCGCCGGCCCCGGAGTCCACCCCGCAGCCCGCACCCGCCGCCGCCGCCGCACTGCCGGCCTTGCAGGTCACCGAGCTGATCACCGGCCTCAACCAGCCGTGGGACCTGACCTTCACCCCCGACGGCACGATGATCTACAACCAGAAGTCGGGCCCGGTCCGCGCGAGGCTGACCAACGGCACCACCCGCCCGGTGTCGATGAACCAGGACGACCTGTGGGTGTCCGGCGAGACCGGCCTGATGGGGATGGTGGTCGACCCGGGCTTCCGGACGAACCGGTACTTCTACACCTGCCAGGGCTGGGAGTCCGGGGACAACCACGACGTCCGGGTGATCAAGTGGCAGATGAACGCCGGCTACACCGGCGCCTCCCGGGTCGGCAACCCGATCCTCACCGGCATCGGCGCCACCAGTGGTCGGCACGGCGGGTGCCGGCTGCGGTTCGACCGCAACGGCCTGCTGTACATCGGCACGGGTGACGCCGCGGTCGGCACGTGGCCGCAGGACCGCGAGGTCCTGAACGGCAAGGTCCTGCGGATCACCACCACCGGCGCCGCTGCCCCCGGCAACCCGTACTACAACAGCAGCAACGCGGTGACCCGGCGGATCTTCACCTACGGCCACCGCAACGTGCAGGGCCTGGCCCTGCGGCCCGGCACCAACGAGATGTGGTCGGTGGAGCAGGGCACCGGGCGCGACGACGAGGTCAACAAGCTCGGCGCCGGCCGGAACTACGGCTACAACCCGGTGCCCGGCTACAACGAGAGCGTCCCGATGACGGACCTGTCGCTGCCGAACGCCACCGCCGCGGTGTACACGACCGGGGATCCGACACTGGCCCTGTCCGGCGGCACCTGGCTGACCGGTGCGCAGTGGGGATCGCTGGACGGCGCGTTCGTCGCCGCTGCGCTGAAGGACACCTCGCTGCGCGCGCTCACCATCACCGCCGCCGGCACACTCGTGTCGCAGCAGTCGATCCCGCAGCTGGACAATTCCTACGGGCGCCTCCGCTCACCGCAGCTCGGCCCGGACGGCGCGCTGTACGTGACCACCTCCGACGGTGACGGGCAGGACCAGATCCTGCGCGTCGTCCCGCAGCGCACCACCGGCGACAGCAGTTGCCTGGGCAGCCGGACCTCGCCCACCGCGCCGGTCGGGGCGGTGCGTACGGCCACCGGCTACTACGCGTTCGTGGTCGCCACCGACCGGACTGTGCGCTACAAGAACGTCGACCTCGCCGGCGCCTTCGTGAACCTGGGCGCACAGGTCATCTACGGGCCGTCCGCGACCAGCTGGGACAACCAGCGCATCGACCTGTTCGCGATCGCCGGCGACCGGAGCGTGCTGCACAGGTGGCGGATCGGCAGCACCTGGTCGGCCTGGGAGAACCTGGGGTTCAAGGCGTACAGCGCCCCCGCGGCGATGTCGACCGGTGACCGCCGGCTCAACGTCTTCGCCCGTGGCGCCGACGGTGCGCTCTGGATGAAGCGGTTCGACGGCAGCGCGTGGTCGGCGTGGACGAAACTCGGCGGCGGCCTGTCCGGCTCACCCGGGGCGCTGTCCGGCACGAACGCCCGCGTCGGTTTCCGGCACCCGAACGGCAAGCTGTACGAGATGACGTTCGGCGCCAACGGTCTGCCCTCCAGCGGCTTCGTCGATCGCGGGTTCGGCATCTGCACGGCACCCGGCTACTCCGGTTCCGGGGCGTACCTGGCCCGCAGCTACGTGCGCAGCGACCGGACCGTCGACGTCGGCAAGAACGGGATGAACTACGGCCTGCGCGGCGGCATCACCGGGGCGGTGGCGCTGACCACCGGCACCAGCGCCTACGGGTTCGCGGCCTTCGGGCGCGGCACCAACGGCGCGCTGTACATGGTCGACGCCCGTACCGGAGTCCCGGGTGTCGGCTGGCGCAGCCTCGGCGGGAACCTGTTGCAGTAGAGGCGCTCTCAGGAAGGCAGGACGGTGCCGCCGGGTGGCAACAGCCCGGCGGCCACCAGCTCCACGGTGACCAACACCGCGGTGCTCTGCACCAGCAGCAGCCCGAACAGCACCAGCAGCTGGGTCGCGCCGGCCTGCCAGGCCGACGCGCCGGCCAGCAGCACGCCGACGAACGCGCCGGGCAGGGTGACCAGTCCGACGGTCCTGGTCTGGTCCAGGCCGGGGACCAGCGCCAGCGCGGCGGCCGGCCGCCCGACCAGCCGCACCGCATCCCGCCGGACCAACCCGATCGACAGCGCGGCCTCGTACTCGCCGCGCCGGTCGTGCAGCTCCTCGGTGAGCCGGCGGCCGGCCAGCGAGGTGGCTGTCATCGCGCCACCGATGAGGATCCCGGCGGACGGCAGCAGGGCGACGGGGGAGAGCGGGAGCGCGCCGCTGGCCAGGATCAGCGAGAGTGTGGGCAGCACTGCGACCGCGATCGGTAGCGCCGTCCACCAGCCGCGACCACGTACCGACCCGGTGATCCGCCGCGCGGAGGTGCCCGCCGCGACGGCCGTCATCAGCAGCAGGAAACCCGCGGTGGCCCAGATCGACCGCAGCACCAGCCCGATCACCGCGCTGACCGCGGCCAGCTGCAGGACGGCGCGGACCGCCGCGGTCAGCACGTCCCGCCATCGGCCGACCCCGGAGAAACGCACGACCAGGGCGGCGAGTCCGGCCAGCACCACGAGCACGACCGCCAGCGCGGGACCGAGCAGCACGGACCCGGTGCTGTTCATCCGCCGAACCTAGGGCATCGCACCGCCCGTCGGTCCCGACCTTCCACTCCGTCGTCCACACGCACCGCTGCCTGCCGCCGACTGTCGCCCGGGGTCGGCAGAATGACCCGCATGGGCTCCGCGACCGACATGGCCACCCCGCTGCGGCACGTGGTGGGCGCGCGTCTGGCCAACCAGTTCGAGGACAAGCTCAAGATCGTCACCGTCGGGGGCCTGCTACGCCACTACCCCCGCAAGTACGACAAGCGCGGTGACCTCACCGATATCAGCAAGCTGAAAGAGGGTGAGAAGGTCACTGTCTGGGGCACGGTCCGCCGGGCCGACACCCGATACCCGGGACCCGGGTCCAAGGTCCGGTCGATCACGAAGGTGACCGTGTCGGACGGCAAGACGGACATCACCTGCACCTTCTTCAACCAGCCCTGGATGTCCAAGCAGCTCAGCCCGGGGACGAACGCCATGTTCGCCGGGACGGTCGGGAAGTTCAACGGCGAGTCCCAGCTGTCCTCGCCGCAGGTGATGATCGTCGGGCACGAGAACGACACCACGCTCGGCGACCCCGATCTCCGATCGGTGGGTCGCTCGAAGGCCAAGGACCAGCTGGCGACCATCGAGGAGTTTCCTGGCGGGTCGATCCCGGTCTACCCGGTGTCCGAGGGGATCAGCATCTCGGTCGTGCAGTCGGCGGTGCGTATGGTCCTGGACCAGCTCGACGAGATCCACGACCCGCTGCCGTCCTCGTTCCGGGAGCTGCACGACCTGGTTGGTCTGGACTCCGCGCTGCGCAACATCCACCGGCCGCAGTCGGACGAGGACCTGGAGAAGGCGAAGAAGCGACTGCGCTACGACGAGGCGCTGTCGGTCCAGCTGGTGCTGGCCCGGCGCCGGGAGCTGGCCCGGCAGTACCCGGCCGAGCCGTGCCCGCCGCGGCCGGACGGCCTGCTCGCCGCGTTCGACAAGAACCTGCCGTTCACCCTGACCGCCGGTCAACAGGGGGTGGGCGAGGAGATCACGAAGGACCTGTCGACCATCCACCCGATGAACCGGCTGCTGCAGGGGGAGGTCGGGTCCGGCAAGACCGTGGTGGCGCTGCGCGCGATGCTCCAGGTGATCGACAACGGCCGGCAGGCCGTGCTGCTCGCGCCGACCGAGGTACTGGCTGCGCAGCACGCGCGGTCGCTGCGGCACGTGTTGGGTCCGTACGCCCGCGGCGGCGAGCTCGGTGCGCCGCCGGAGGCGATCGCCATCACCCTGCTGACCGGGTCGATGACGGCGAAGGCGAAGCGACAGGCGTTGCTGGACATCGTGTCCGGGCAGGCCGGCATCGCGGTCGGCACCCATGCGCTGCTGTCGGAGGGCGTCTACTTCGCCGGTCTCGGGCTGATCGTGATCGACGAGCAGCACCGGTTCGGTGTGGAGCAGCGCAACGTGCTCCGGCAGCGGCATCCGGAGGGCAACCCGCCGCACGTGCTGGTGATGACCGCCACCCCGATCCCGCGCACGGTGGCGATGACGGTGTACGGGGACCTGGAGGTGTCCAACCTGATCGGGCTGCCGCGCGGGCGGTCGCCGATCGCCACCACGGCGGTGCCGGCGAAAGCCCGGCCGGGCTGGGTCGACCGGGCCTGGGAGCGGGTGCACGAAGAGGTCGGCAAGGGCCACCAGGTGTACATCGTGTGCCCGCGAATCGGTGACGACGACGAGGGCGAGGACGACGGGGAGACCCACGAGCCACCGGACGAGAACGGTGAGGAGGAGAAGCGCCCGCCGCTGGCCGTGCTCGCCGTGGCGCGGGAGCTCGCCGAGGGCCCGCTGCACGGGTTGCGCATCGGGATCCTGCACGGCCGCATGCCGCCGACCGAGAAGGACGCCGCCATGCGCGCTTTCACCAACGGCGAGACCGAGGTGCTGGTGTCGACGACCGTCATCGAGGTCGGTGTCGACGTGCCGAACGCCACGATGATGGTGGTGCTGGACGCCGAACGGTTCGGCATGTCCCAGCTGCACCAGCTCCGTGGCCGGGTGGGACGCGGGAGCGCACCGGGCATCTGCCTGCTGATCACCGAGTACGGTCAGCGCTCGCCGGCGATGCAGCGGTTGGAGGCGGTGGCCTCGACGCTGGACGGATTCGAACTGGCGGAGAGGGATCTCGAGCTGCGCAGGGAGGGGAACGTGATCGGGACGAGCCAGTCCGGCAACCGTTCCGGCCTACGTCAGCTGGTGCTGAAGGACCACCGGGAGACCATCGAGCTGGCCCGCGTCGACGCGACCCGGCTGGTCGACGCCGACCCGTCCCTGGCGCTGTACCCGGGACTCGCCGACATGGTCCGGTCGCTGATCGGCGACGACCAGCAGGATTTCCTGGAGATGGGCTGAGATGACCCGGATCGTGGCCGGACGGTTCGGCGGCCGGGTGCTGAGCACCCCGAACGGGACCACCACCCGCCCTACCAGCGAGCGGGTGCGGGCGGCTCTGGGCAATGCACTGGAGTCCACCGGTGGGCTCGCCGGGGCGCGGGTGCTGGACCTCTACGCCGGGTCCGGCGCACTCGGGCTGGAGCTGGTGTCCCGCGGCGCCGCGTCCGTCGACCTGGTGGACAGCGACCGGGCCGCGTTGACCGCGGCCCGGGAGAACGTGCGCCGGCTGGACCTGGCCGATGCAGTGCGGGTGGTCCCGGCCTCCGCGCTGGCCTTCGCCGGCGGACCGCATCCGCAGCCGTACGACATCGTGCTGGCCGATCCGCCCTACGACCTGGCCGGCCCGGACCTCACCGCCGTACTGGCCGCTCTGGTCGCCGCCGGTGGCTGTGCGCCGGGGGCGGATGTCGTCATCGAGCGGTCGGTGCGGTCCGGGGACCTCGACTGGCCGCCACCGCTGACCGCGAGGCGCGAGAAGCGCTACGGCGACACGGTGCTGCACTGGGGCGAGGCGCCGGGCGTCGGGCCTGCCTGATCCGCCGGGAGCCGTGCCGGGGCGGGGGACCCGGGGTCTGACCTGCCTGTTACCGTCCGGAACCATGACACACGCGGTGTGCCCGGGCTCCTTCGACCCGCCCACGCTGGGGCATCTGGACGTGATCGGCCGGGTGGCCGGACTGTTCGACACGGTGACGGTGGCCGTGCTGGTCAACCCCAACAAGAGCGGGATGTTCCCGGTCGCGGAGCGGCTGGAGCTGCTGGCGGGGGTGACCGCCGAGTGGCCGAACGTCCGGGTGGACTCGTTCAGCGGGCTGCTCGTCGACTACTGCCGGGAGCGCGACATCAGCGCCATCGTGAAGGGCATCCGGGCCGTCTCGGACTTCGACTACGAACTGCAGATGGCCCAGATGAACCACGGGCTGACCGGTGTCGACACCCTGTTCCTGCCGACGAACCCGCAGTACTCGTTCCTGTCCTCCTCGCTCGTCAAGCAGGTGGCCGAGTTCGGCGGCGACGTGAGCGAGCACGTCCCGGCCCCCGTGCTGACCGCGCTGCTGGCCAAGCTCGGGCGAGCCTGACCCGGTTGGCCGCCGCCCGTTGGCAGACTGGCCGGGGGAGCGGGCCGGCACCAGGATCGGCGGGCTCCGGGTTCGGAAGCGCAGAGGAGTTGTTCAGGTGTACCGGGTTTTCGAGGCACTCGACGAACTGGTGACGATCGTCGAGGAAGCACGCGGTCTGCCGATGACGGCGTCCTGCGTGGTGCCCCGCGGTGACGTCCTCGAACTGCTCGACGACGTCCGGGACGCGTTGCCCGGCGAGATGGACGACGCACAGGACGTCCTGGACAACCGCGACGGCATGCTCGCCGAGGCGAAGGACAGCGCGGACCGGACCGTCACCGACGCGCAGAACGAGGCCCACCGGCTGGTCGCCGCCGCCCGCGCCGAGGCCGACGCCACCGTCGCCGGCGCACAGACCGAGGCCGACCGGCTGGTCGACGAGGCCACCGCCCGCGCCGAGGCGATCCTGGCGCGGGCGCAGGCCGACGCCGACCGCACCATCCAGAACGGCCAGGACCAGCACGACGCCCTGGTCTCCCGCGGTCACGGCGAGGCCGAGCGGCTGGTCGCCGCCGGCCGGGCCACCTACGAGCGGTCCGTCGCCGACGGCCGGGCCGAGCAGGCGCGGCTGGTCTCCCAGTCCGAGGTCGTGCAGGCCGCGCACCTGGAGTCGGCGCGGATCGTCGACGAGGCGCACGGCGAGGCCGACCGGATGCGCGCGGACTGCGACTCCTACATCGACTCCAAGCTTGCCGGCATGGAGGAGACGCTGACCAAGACGCTGCGCACCGTCGCCCGCGGCCGGAACGCGCTGCGCTCCGGCGCGATGGCGGACTACCGGGACTGACCGCCGTTGTCCCGTCGGTTGGGATCAGCGGCGGAACTCGACTACTCTGGAACGGTTGCCCGAACCGGGTGACCTCTTCTTCGTGCCCGCGCGGCATGTACACGGAAAGCAGCCATGACCTCCACGCGCCCGAATCCCGCCTCTCCCTGGGTGATCGACACCCGGGCGTTGGGGCGTCGGCCGGGCTCGATGAAGACCTGGTCGGCGACGGTCCCGGTGGACCTGCCGATCGGCATCGAGGACGTCATCGCGGTCCCGGCCGGCGGCGAGGTGCTGCTGGACCTGCGGCTGGAGTCCGTCGCCGAGGGCGTCCTGGTGTCCGGGTCGGCCCGGGCGGTGGCAGTCGGGGAGTGCTCCCGCTGCCTGACCGAGGTCCGCGAGGAGGTCGACGCGCCGCTGCGCGAGCTGTACGCCTACCCGGACTCGACCACCGCCGAGACCACCGACGAGGACGAGGTCCCGCGGCTGGTCGACGACCTGATCGACATCCTCCCGCTGGTCACCGACGAGATCGTGCTGGCGCTGCCGCTGGTCCCGCTGTGCACCCCCGACTGCGCCGGCCTCTGCCCGACCTGCGGCGAACGGTTCGATGATCTCGAACCGGGTCACGGGCATGAGACAATCGATCCTCGCTGGGCCGCCCTCGCCGGGCGGTTCGCAGAGGGCGCAGACACCGAGCAGGCCTCCGGGCCGGCCGGTGGCACCGTTCCCGCTCCCGTTCCGGGTCCCGCTCGACGCGGTGTCCCCGGTGCGGTCCGCACCACCCCCAACACCGAGGAGAAGTAACCCGTGGCTGTCCCGAAGCGGAAGATGTCGCGCAGCAACACCCGCGCCCGGCGCTCGCAGTGGAAGACGACCGTCCCCACCCTGGCTGCCTGCCCGAACCGCGCCTGCGGTCAGCTCAAGCCGCCGCACGCGGTGTGCCCGAACTGCGGGCAGTACAAGGGTCGCCAGGTCGTCGGCGTCTGACCGACGTGTCCGACGCGACCTCGCGCCGCTCCGGCGGCACGGGTGGTCCTGACCCGGCTGTGCTCTCCGACCGGCTCGGCATCGAACTCGATGCCGAGCTCGTCGTGCTGGCGCTGACCCACCGGTCGTACGCGTACGAGCACGGCGGTCTGCCCACCAACGAGCGGCTGGAGTTCCTCGGGGACTCCGTGCTCGGCGTGGTGATCACCGATGCGCTGTACCGGACCCACCCCGACCTGCCCGAGGGCAGGCTGGCGAAGCTGCGCGCGTCGATCGTGAACATGTACGCGCTGGCCGGGGTCGGCCGCGCCATCGGGCTGGGCGGGATGCTCCAGCTCGGACGTGGCGAGGAGCTGACCGGCGGTCGCGACAAGCCGTCGATCGTGTCCGACGCGGTCGAGGCGGTCCTCGGCGCGGTGTACCTCCAGCACGGGCTGGAGCCTGCCCGCGGCGTGATCCACCGCCTGTTCGGCGAGCTGCTGGTCCAGGCCCCCCGGATGGGGGCGGGCCTGGACTGGAAGACCTCGCTGCAGGAGCTGGCCGCGTCCCAGGGCCTCGGCGTACCCGAGTACCGGATCACCGAGGACGGCCCGGACCACGCCAAGACCTTCGCCGCCACCGTGCTGCTCGGCGGCATCGAGCGTGGCGAGGGTGCCGGGCGCACCAAGAAGGAGGCGGAGCAGCAGGCCGCCTCCGCCGCCTACGAGCAGATCAGCGGCGCGCAGGCCGGTCCCGGCGACGAGGCCGATGCTGCCGACGGCGCGGTTCCCGACTCCGACGAACAGGCCTCCTGAGCCGACGTGCCCGAGCTGCCCGAGGTCGAGGTGGTGCGCCGCGGGCTGACCGCCCACGCGGCCGGCCGGCGCATCTCCGGCGTGCAGGTCTTCCACGACCGCGCCGTGCGGCGGCACATCGAGGGCCCCGCTGATTTCCAGGCCGTGCTGACCGGTCACCGAATCGACGAACTGCGCCGCCGGGGCAAGTACCTCTGGTTCGCCCTCGACGACGGCGACGCCGTGCTGGCGCACCTCGGGATGAGCGGCCAGTTCCGGGTGGGGACGCCGGGTGGGGCCGTTCACCCGCACCTGCGGGTGCGGTTCACCTTCGACGACGGCGGCCCGGACCTCGACTTCCTGGACCAGCGCACCTTCGGCGGGATGCAGTTCGTGCCCGGGGGCGCCGAGCTGCCCGAC
This sequence comes from Nakamurella alba, assembly GCF_009707545.1. Taxonomy (NCBI): domain Bacteria; kingdom Bacillati; phylum Actinomycetota; class Actinomycetes; order Nakamurellales; family Nakamurellaceae; genus Nakamurella; species Nakamurella alba. Next base: position 1,368,297 of record NZ_WLYK01000001.1, read on the forward strand.
CCGATCGCACACATCGCCCTCGACCCGCTCGACCCCGACTTCGACCGCGACCTGACCATCGCCCGGCTGCGCGCCAAGCGCACGGAGGTCAAACGCGCGCTGCTGGACCAGACCGTGGTGTCCGGGGTCGGCAACATCTACGCCGACGAGTCCCTGTGGCGGGTCAAGCTGCACTACGCGCGGCCGACCGGCGGCCTCACCAAGGCGGTGGCCGGTGGTCTGCTGAACGCGGCGACCGAGGTCATGCAGGACGCGCTCGCCGCCGGCGGCACGTCCTTCGACTCGCTCTACGTCAACGTCAACGGCGAGTCCGGCTACTTCGACCGTTCCCTGCACGCCTACGGCCGCGAGAACGAACCCTGCGATCGCTGCGGCACCCCGATCCGCCGCGACCCCTTCATGAACCGCTCCTCCTTCTTCTGCCCGGTCTGCCAGCGCCCGCCCCGCGGCCGCTGAACGACGTGCGCTCCCGTCCTCAGTTCCGGTTGAGGCCGTGTCGACGGGTGTCCAAGGCGTTCTTGAAGTGGCTTTCGGCCTCGTCGATGACACGGCGGGGACTGCTCGGATCGAACACCCGCAGCAATGAGAACCGGAAATGCGACGGGTCCAGGCCGCGGAGTTCGACGTTCCCGCCGTGGCCGTTGGTCGCGTACTCGGACCACCGTTGCCGGATGCTATCCAGCCCGTCGGCCTTCCCGACGTACTGCCGTCCGTCGCTGGTGTCGGTGATCAGGTAGATGCCGATGACCGATTCGAGAGCGGTTCGCCATGCGGCGTAGCGATGCTCACGCATCACGGCCCGGAGACGCGCGTGATCCAGGACGAGGCTGTCGAAGCCGGGAAACCGCGGTGGTGCGGCATCTGCGATTTCCAGCACCGGATAGGTGGCCGCGGTCCCCGCATTGATCCGCCAGTTCCGGGGAGACGGCCAACCGATCACCAACCGGTCCCTGAGGTCGGAGAGTCGGTCCGACTCAACCAGGTCGAAGGTCCGTAGCTTCCCGTCGTTCGTGATCTCACCGCGGTTCTCGAGCACGGACCACAGTCGCGCACGGTCACCGCCCTCCCGGACGAACACGATCCAGAGTGGGGGTGGCTGGGCAGGGAAGAGCCGCGGATCGCTGGCCTGCTCGGCGGTGTACGCCAGGATCTCCGCAGGTGTGGAGTCGGCGTGCAGACCGGGAAGTCCACCGTCGTCATGGCTCTGGACGTGGGCATGCCTGAGCACGAGCGCGGCCGCGGGATCGATGTCGGCGCTCTGCAGCATCGAACCGAACGTCAACGTCATGCAGGCATCGTCTCCCCGGAGGTGACTTCCGCGCGGAAAAACGCCGATACGGCAGCCTTCTCCGCCGGTCATCGCCTCCTCCCTCGTGGTGGGCACGGACCCGATCCTCTGCATCCGTAGGCTCAGGGGCGTGCGCACCACGGACGAGACCCCCGACCCGATGACCGTGCCGGCCGCCCATCCGGTGGCCCGGCCCGTCGACCAGGCCCTGCGACTGCTCACCACCAGCGCGAACCATGGCGTGCTGTGGTTCGGAGTGGCGGCGATCGGGGCGCTGACCGGCAAGCGCGGGCGGCGGGCGGCGCTGCGTGGCGTCGGATCGTTGGCCGTGTCCAGCTTCCTGTCCAACACCGTGATCAAGCCGCTGGTCGGCCGCCGCCGGCCGGACATCGAACGCACCGTCACCGCCCGCCGGATCGGCAAGACCCCGTGGACCTCGTCGTTCCCGAGCGGGCACTCGGCCTCCGCCGCCGCCTTCGCCACCGGCGCGGCGCTGGAGATGCCGGCGGCGCTGCCGGTGCTCGCCCCGCTCGCCGCAGCGGTGGCGTACTCGCGGGTGCACGTCGGCGTGCACTACCGCTCGGACGTGATCACCGGCGCGGCCATCGGCGTCGCCGTGGCGCTGGCCGGTCGCTGGCTGTGGCCGGTGAAGCCGTGGGGCCCGGCGAACACCGCTCCCGCTGACGCGCCGGCGCTGTCGGAGGGCGAAGGCCTGACCATCGTGCTCAACGAGAAGTCCGGCAGCAGCGACGGTGCCGAGGACGAGCTGTCAGCGGCGCTGCCGAAGGCGCGGATCGTGCAGTGGGATCCGGAGAACCAGTCGCTCGAGGACGCCATTGGCACCGGGATGAAGGCGCTCGGCGTGGCCGGCGGCGACGGCACCGTGGCATCGGTGGCGACGATCGCCCAGGAGCGCGGGCTGCCGTTGGCGGTCTTCCCGTTCGGCACCCTCAACCACTTCGCCGGTGCGCTCGGGCTCAACACCCACGCCCAGGCGATCGACGCGGTCGAGGCCGGCACCGCGGGCGGGGTGGACATCGCCCGGATCAACGGCGACCTGTTCCTCAACACCGCGAGCATCGGGGGCTACCCGGACATGGTCATCCGCCGCGACCGGTACACGAAGCGAATGGGGAAGTGGCCGGCCACCGCGCTGGCGCTGATCCGCACCCTGCGCCGGCACACGCCGATGGACCTGGAGATCAACGGCCACCGGGCACCGGTGTGGGTGGTGTTCGTCGGCAACGGCGTCTACCGGCCGCGCGGGCTGGCCCCGGCGTGGCGGGAGGACCTGGTCGACGGCCTGCTCGACGTCCAGTACCTGCGCGCAGACAAGAAGCTCGCCCGCACCCGCGGCGTCATCTACTCGCTGATCGGCATGGTCGAGCGCAGCACGGTCTTCCACGCGGTCGACGCGGAGAAGGTGACGATCATCGCGCACGGCGGTCCGGAGATCCCGGCCCACGACGGCGAGGTCGGCGAGGCCTCCACCACCATCACCTTCGAGGTCGATCCGGAGCTGCTGACGGTCTACCGGCCGTGAGCGAGGAATCGGTCGGCGGGACTGCCCAGCAGGAACCGGCCGACGACGGCGGCGGAGAGCCCGCCGCGGTCGTCCGGCTCACCGCCTTCGTCGCCGGTCGTGTGCAGGGCGTCGGCTTCCGCTGGTGGACCAGGGCGCGGGCTCTGGAGCTCGGTTTGACCGGCAGCGCAACGAATCTCGCCGATCGCCGGGTGCAGGTGGTCGCCGAGGGGTCACGTGAGGCCTGCGAGGCGCTGCTCGATCTTCTCCGCGGCGGCGCCACCCCCGGCACGGTCGACCACGTCGCCGAGCAGTGGGGCAATGCCCGCGGTGAGATCGGCTTCCTCGAGCGCTGATCTCCGTCCCCGGCGCGAACAACCGAATCCGGGACCGTTTCCATTGCCACGCAATGGTTTCGGTCCCGGATCCGGCCCTCGGCGACCAGCCCGCCTACCGGGTCGGCTGGCCTTTCAGGCGGCGTGGCTGTTCGGCCCCAGGGCGACCGAATCCGGGACTGTTTCCATTGCCACGCAATGGTTTCGGTCCCGGATCTGAGCGCTCGGCAACAGGTCTCCCCTCCCGGCCCGCCCCTTCCGGGTGCAGTTGGCGGTTCGACCCCAGAATGACCGAATCCGGGATCGTTTCCATTGCCACGCAACGGTTTCGGTCCCGGATCCGGGCACCCACTCAGCCGGCGCCGGTCAAGGCGCGGTCGGTCGTTCCCGTACCGAACGGAAACAACCGCAGTGGGTCAGGAGGCCACGACCGCCTTGAGGGTGTCGGCGAGGGGGGTGGTGGGGTGACCGAGGAGGGCGGAGAGATCACCGGTGACGAGCCCGAGCTCGCCCTTGGCGATCGCGGCGTCGACCCCGACGACGAACCCGGCCACACCGTCCGGCAGTCCGGCGGCGACCAGTGCGGCCTGCTGCTCGGCGCCCGAGACCTGCTGTACCGCAACAGGCTTGCCGGTGACCTCGGCAATGGTGGCGGCGAGCTCGTCCTGGGTCCAGGCGAGGTCACCGGAGAGCTCGTAGGTGCGCCCGGCGTGTCCGTCGGTGGTCAGTACGGCCACCGCGGCACCGGCGTAGTCGGCGCGGGAGGCACTGGCCACGCGGCCGTCACCGGCGCTGGTCAGCAGCACGCCGGTGGCCGAGGCCTGCTCGACGGTCGGCGCGTAGTTCTCCGAGTACCAGCCGTTGCGCAGCAGCACGTGCGGCACGCCGACCTCGGCCAGGTACGCCTCGGTCTGCTGGTGCTCCGGCGCGACCGGGTTGATCGACCCGGTGGCGGACAGCACGCTGGTGTAAGCGATCAGCGAGGCGCCACCCGCAACCGCTGCGTCGATCAGCCGGCGGTGCTGCTCGAACCTGCGGCCCACGGCGCTGCCGGAGATCAGCAGGAAGCGATCGGCATCGGCCAACGCGGCGGTGACCGCGGGCGCATCGTCGTAGTCCGCGACCCGGACGGTGACACCGCGGGCCGCCAGCTCGGCGCCGCGCTCGTCGGTACGGACCAGGGCGATGACGTCGGCCGCAGGGACGGTGTCCAGCAGCCCGTCGATCACAGCGGCACCCAACTGGCCGGCGGCGCCGGCGATGGTGATGGTCATGGTGGCAACTCCTTCACGACGCGCACCCGCGGGATGCGGGCCGTTCGGTACTTGAAAGCGCAAGCAACGTCGGAGGTATTCCGGTCCCGCCGACCGCATCGTGTGACGAATCGGACGCCCACCGTCGGCGGGTAGGCTCCACGGGCGACCGGCACGTGACCGGTCGGTGAACCATGCCGGCGAACGGGAGGGACGGGCAGCTGTGTACCTGAAGTCCCTCACTCTCAAGGGCTTCAAGTCCTTTGCCTCGTCCACCACGCTGCGGTTCGAGAAGGGCATCACCGCCGTCGTCGGACCCAACGGGTCAGGTAAGTCCAACGTCGTCGACGCCATCGCCTGGGTGCTGGGCGAGCAGGGCGCGAAGGCGCTGCGCGGCGGCAAGATGGAGGACGTCATCTTCGCCGGCACGGCGGACCGGCCTCCGCTCGGCCGCGCCGAGGTCACCCTGACCATCGACAACGCCGACGGCGCCCTGCCCATCGAGTACGCCGAGGTCTCGATCACCCGCCGGATGTTCCGGGACGGCGGCGGCGAGTACGAGATCAACGGGTCGACCTGCCGCCTGCTCGACATCCAGGAACTGCTGTCCGATTCCGGTATCGGCCGCGAGATGCACGTCATCGTCGGCCAGGGGCAGCTGGACGCGGTGCTGTCCGCGCGGCCAGAGGACCGGCGGGCGTTCATCGAGGAGGCCGCCGGCGTCCTCAAGCACCGCAAGCGCAAGGAGAAGGCGCTCCGCAAGCTCGATGCGATGCAGGCGAACCTGACCCGGCTGTCCGACCTGACCGGGGAACTGCGTCGCCAGCTCAAGCCGCTCGGCCGGCAGGCCGAGGTGGCGCGGCGCGCGGCCGGGGTGCAGGCCGACCTACGGGACGCCCGGGCCCGGCTGCTCGCGGACGACCTCGCCAACCTGATCCGGACCCTGGAGCAGGAGGCGCGCGACGAGCAGGCCGCGCAGGAGAACCGGACGCGGGTGCAGCGGCTGCTGGCGGAGGTGACCGCGGAGACGGAGGTGTCCGCCGAGGCCGTCGCTGCGGCGACGCCGGCGCTGGACGAGGCGCAGGAGACCTGGTTCGGGCTGTCCTCGCTGGCCGAGCGGTACCGCGGCACGATCTCCCTGGCCGAGGAGCGCGCCCGCAACCTCTCGGCGCCGACCGGTCCGGTCGGGACCGGCCGGGATCCGGAGGAACTGGAGGCGGCGGCCGAGGAGGCCGAGCAGGACCAGATCGAGAAGCAGGAGCTGGTCGAGGAAGCGCGCGAGCAGCTCGCATCCGCCGTGGCCGAGCGCACCGAGTCCGAGCAGGAGCTGCGCGCCGCCGAGCAGGAACTGATGACCGCCACCCGGGCGATCGCCGACCGCCGCGAGGGGTTGGCCCGACTGTCCGGTCAGGTCAACGCGGTGCGGTCGCGGCTCGCCGCGTCCGGTGACGAGGTCGCCCGGCTGGCGGCCGCGGTGGCGGACGCCCGGCGGCGGGCCGGCGAGGCGCAGACCGAGTTCGACACCCTGCAGGGATCCGTCGGCGAACTGGATGCGGGCGAGGTCGACCTCGACGAAGCGCACGAGGCCGCCGAGGCGGCGGTGGACACCGCAGTCGCCCGGGTCACCGAACTCACCGAGTCGCTGCGGGCCGCCCGCACCACGCAGACCGGCCTACGCGCCCGCGCCGAGGCGTTGTCCCTCGGACTCGACCGGAAGGACGCGGCCGGTGCGCTGCTCGCGGCCGGCGACGGCGTGCACGGTGTGCTGGGGTCGCTGTCCTCCCTGTTGGACATCACCCCGGGCGCGGAGGCCGCGGTGGCCGGTGCGCTCGGCCGGTTCGCCGACGCGATCGCCGTCGCCGGTTTGGACGATGCGGTCGGGGCGGTGCGCTGGCTGCAGGAGCACGACGGCGGTCGTGCACCGCTGGTGATCGGCGGCGCCCCTGACCTCGCGTCCGGTGGCACCCTGCCCGACACTGCGCGCTGGGCCGTCGATCTCGTGACGGCTCCGACCGAACTGCGGAACGCCGTCGGTCGGTTGCTCGCCGGCGTCGTCGTCACCGACGACCTGGAGTCGGCCCGGCGGCTGATCGCCGAACGTCCCGATCTGCGGGCCGTCACCACCACCGGTGATGTGCTGGGCGGCGCCTGGGCGGACGGCGGCAGCACCGGCAAGCAGTCGGTGCTGGAGATCCAGGCGACGCTGGATCGTGCCGAGCAGGAGCTTGCCGAGATCACCGGCACCATCGGCGGTCTCGAAGCTGCGCTGGCCGGCGCGAAGCAGGAGGCACAGTCCCGGGCGGCGCACGCGGAGACCACGCTGAGCGCTCTGCACGAGTCGGACGCGTCGCTGTCGGCGGTGGGGGAGCAGCTCGGTCGGCTCGGCGGTGCGGTCCGGTCGGCGACGGCGGAGGCCGACCGGCTGGACAAGCAGCGGCAGGCGGCCGAGGACGGCCGCGAACAGCACCGACAGTCGTTGGACGACCTGGAATCCCGGCTGCACGCCGCCGAGGACGAGGAGTCGCCGGAGGAGATCGACTCGTCGGTCCGGGACGATCTGCAGGAGCGGACCGCCGCCACCCGGCAGGTCGAGGTCGACGCCCGGCTGACGCTGCGATCAGCGGAGGAACGCGCCCGCTCGACCGCGGGCACCGCCGAGAACCTGCGCCGGGCCGCCGCCCAGGAGCGGCAGGCCCGGGAGCGGGCCGAGGCTGCCGCCCGGCGCCGGGCGGCCGGGGCGGAGCTGGCCGGCCGGGTGGTCGAACTGGGTCACCGGGCGACCGCGGCGCTGGAGCGGGCACTGGTCGACGCCGGTACCGCGCGGGAGCAGGCCACCGCTGCCCGGTCCGCCGCGGACGCGGCCCTGGCCGATGCCCGTCGGCGGGCCGCCGAGCTGCAGAAGGAGTGGGACGCACTCACCGACGCCGTGCACCGCGACGAGGTGCAGCGCACCCAGCAGACCCTGCGCGTCCAGCAGCTGGCTGAGAAGGCCGTGTCCGACGTTGGTCTCGGCGTCGCTGAGCTGGTCGCCGAGTACGGCCCGGACGTCCCGGTGCCGCCGTCACCGGCCGAGATGGCCGAGTACGAGGCGGCGAAGGAACGCGGCGAGGAGGTCAGCCGGCCGCAGCCGGCACCGTTCGACCGCGGCACCCAGGAGCGGCGGCTCAAGCGGGCGGAGAAGGACCTGACCCTGCTGGGCAAGGTCAACCCGCTGGCACTGGAGGAGTTCGCGGCGCTGGAGGAGCGGCACAGCTTCCTGGCCACCCAGCTCGAGGACCTGAAGTCGACCCGCAAGGATCTGCTCACCGTGGTCACGGAGGTCGACGAGAAGATCCTGGAGATCTTCACCTCGGCCTACCACGACGTCGCGCGCGAGTTCGTGACGGTGTTCGCGACGCTGTTCCCCGGCGGCGACGGCGAACTGGTGCTGACCAACCCCGACGACATGCTGACCACCGGCATCGAGGTCAACGCCCGCCCGCCGGGCAAGAAGGTGAAGCGGCTGTCGCTGCTGTCCGGTGGCGAGCGGTCGCTGACCGCGGTCGCCATGCTGGTGGCCATCTTCCGCGCCCGGCCCAGCCCGTTCTACATCATGGACGAGGTCGAGGCGGCGCTGGACGAGGTCAACCTGACCCGGCTGGTCGGCCTGCTCACCGAGCTCCGCGACTCCTCCCAGCTGATCATCATCACCCACCAGAAGTTCACGATGGAGTCGGCCGACGCGCTCTACGGCGTCTCCATGCGCGGCGACGGCATCACGCAGGTGATCAGCCAGCGGATCCGCGGTGTGGTGGAGAAGGTCGAGCCGGTGCCGGAGCCCGCCGCCGGCGGCTGAAACTCCTCGCCGTCCCCGTGCAACCGTGTGAGGTCGGTGTTCCGTCCTGCCCTCATGGGTGGATTCTCGAGGTCGCGGCGTGCGCTCCTGTCGACGTCAACGGCGGTTCTGGCGGTGGTGGCGCTCGCGGGGTGCGCCGGCACCGGTGGGCCGAACAGTCCCTCGACGGTCGGGAGCTCTGGGTCGGTCATGCAGGGCGGCGAGGTGCCCCTCGCCGCGCCGGTCGAGCTCAAGGGCGACGGCAAGCGGGTCGCGCCGGCGTCAGCCGCGGTGGCGTCGGAAGCCCTGACCGGGTTCGGCCTGGATCTGTTGGGTGCGCTTGAGCCCGACGAGAATGCCGTGATCAGCCCGTACTCGGTGTACGCCGTGCTGGCGATGGCCCGGGTGGGTGCGAAGGGGGAGACGGCCGCGCAGCTGGATCAGTTGTTGGGCGCGGACCCCGACGTGCAGGGAGCTGTTGTGACCGCGGTCGACGCGGCGGTGAAGGCGGCCATCGCCGCGGGCGCCATGATCCCCACCTCACCGGACGCCCCGCCGAACCGGCCGTTGGAGTTCGGCAACGGCAACTCGATCTGGGTCCAACCTGGGCTACCGGTGGAGCAGGACTTTCTCGACGGGGTCCGCCAAGGCTTCGACAGCGCGGTGTACGAACTGGACTTCGAGGGCGACCCGGAGGCCTCACGGCTGACGATCAACGACTGGGTGGCCGACCGCACCCGCGACCTGATCCCGGAACTGATTCCCGAGGGCGCGATCACGGTGGACACGCTGATGGCCCTCGTCAACGCCGTGTACCTGTCAGCGCCGTGGATGGAGCCGTTGGAGGAGACCGGCGACCTGTCCTTCACCACTCCCACCGGCGCGGTCACCGTGGAGGGCATGCGGACCCCGCTCACGGTCTCGGGAGCGGCGGGGAAGGGCTGGCGGTCGGCGACGGTGCCCTACCTCGGAGCCGGCCTCGGCATGACGCTCATCGTCCCGGACGACGGCATCGCCGGATTCCGGGAGCAGTTGCCGGAGGTGCTGCCGGTCGCGACCCGCGCCGGGGGCGGTGGGATCCCCGTCGACCTGACCTTCCCGGCCTTCGACGCGGCCAGCAAGCTGTCGTTGGTCGAGCACGTCCGATCACTCGGCTACGACCACATCTTCACGCCGGATACGGCCGACTGGACCGGGATCGCCGACATCACGCCGCCGCTCGAGGCCTACGAGTTGGTGCACCAGGCGGTGATCACCGTCGACAAGGATGGCACCGAGGCCGCTGCGGCCACCGCAATGCTGATGATGGCTTCCTCAGCGCCCCCACCGCCGGAAACGCTCGTGATCGACCGGCCGTTCTTCTTCGTCGTCCACGACACCACCACCGGCGCGCCACTGTTCCTCGGTCAGATCACCGATCCGACGGCCTGACCGAGCCGGGAGAACTCAGATCCAGGGGGACTTGACCTGGGTCCACTCGCGGATCTCGCGCTCGGCGATGATGCCGCCCTGCACGGCGAAGGGGTCCTCGTCCATGGTCGCGGTGACGGCGGCCAGATCGGGCCCGGACACCACGATGAGGGCACCGGGCGCCCCGTCGGCGAACGGTCCGGTGACCAGGAATTCGACGTCGCCGTGATCGGTCTCGTTGAGGAAGACCCGGTGCGCGGGCCGGTGCTCGGTGAGTGCCTCGGTGTTGTCGGTGTAGCGGTAGATCACGGCGAACACCGGCATGGTGACGACCTCTCGATGCTGGGTCGACCGCTGCTGCGTCGACGTCCTCAGGTGGCAACTGGCCCGGTCACTCTAGCGGGGAGGCCGCACTGGTCGGATCGGGTGGTCCTGGCCGCCGATGCAACCGACAGCACCGTCCGCTGCGTCGAAGCGCCATGAGACGACGCGACTTCCTCGGCGGGGCGGGCCTTCTGCTGGCCGCCCTCGCCACCGGCTGCGGCAGCACCGCGGGACTGCCGAGCCGGCCTGCGGAGGATCTGTCCTCCGGAGAGGGATCGCTGCTCAAGATCGACGCCGCCCGGCGCTCCACCCTCACCGACGAGCAGGCCCGCGGCCGGTTCGCCGACTTTGGGGCCGACCTGTTCCGTGCGGTGGTGGCCGCGGGGGCGACCCCGGGCAACACCCTGGTCAGTCCGTACTCGGTGGTGTCGGCGCTGGGGATGACGGCGCTGGGTGCCCGCGCCGCCACCCTCGACCTGTTCCGTGACCTGCTCGGCGGTGACCCGACCGAGGTGGCGGCGGCGCTGACCACCGCCGACGCCGCGCTGGCCGCGGCCGTCGCCGCCGGAACGCGCGACGGGATGGGCAAGAAGGTGCAGACCGCGGTCGACGCGGCGAACATGATCTGGGCACAGTCCGGCTACGACGTCCGGCCGGAGTTCCTGCAGGCGCTCGCCGAAGGCTATGCCGCCGGGATGCGGGTCACCGACTTCGTGGCCGCACCGGAAGGAGCCCGGCGGGCGATCAACGCCTGGGTGTCGGAACGCACGCACGAGTTGATCCCGACCCTGCTGCCGGACGGCTCCATCACCGACATCACCCGGATGGTGCTGGTCAACGCGCTGTACCTGAAGGCCTCCTGGCACCTGCCGTTCGACGAGGACTCCACCGCCCCCGGCACTTTCATCTCCGCTGCCGGTGCCGCTGTGCAGACCGACCTGATGCACCGGGTGCTGACCTCCGGCTACGCCGAGGGCGACGGCTGGCAGGCGGCGGTGCTGCCCTACGCCGGACGCGACCTCGCAATGACCGTCGTGCTGCCGGAGGAGGCTCGCTTCGACGAGGTCGGCGCCGCTCTCGGCAAGGGCCTGCTGCTGGAGGTGGCGGACGCCCCGGATGCCGAGATCACCCTCACCTTCCCGTCCTTCGAATCGCGCACCGCGGTGTCGCTGCAGGATGCGCTCGGTGCGCTCGGCGCCGGCGACCTGTTCGCCGACGACATCGACCTGTCCGGGATCGCCGGCAAGCCGGGCGATCTGGTCATCGGCGACGTGATCCACGAGGCGCGGATCATCGTTGACGAGAAGGGCACCGAAGCGGCGGCCGCGACGGCGGTGCTCGTCGAGGCCGGCTCCGCACCGCCGCCCGCCGAACCGCGCAAGGTGGACCTCGTCGTCGACCACGCCTTCTACTACGTCATCCACGACACCGCCACGGCCACACCGCTCTTCGTCGGCCAGGTCATCGACCCGACCGCCGGCTGACCGGCCGCCCGCCGAGAGAGCTTGATCTGTACAGGATCGCGTCGGAGATCCGCAGCACCACGAGAAGAATGGTGTGAGCACCGATGTCGCAGTCACGGTCGAAGGTGATGACCGCCGTCATCGTCCTCGGCCTACCCGTCTGAAACCGATACCTCGGTGGCAGCCGTGACGGCCATCCATGTCCGCCGAAGCGCCCGGCCACATCCGGACGCAACCCGTCCGGTTTCGGTCGTACCGTGCCTGACATGAGCCAGCACTGGAGCATCGGCGCCGACGCGAACGACCCGCAACGTCTGGCGGCCTTCTGGGCCGAGGCACTCGACTACGTGATCGATCCGGACGACTGCTCGGCGGAGAGCGCGACGGTGCTCGACCCGGAGGACATCAGGCCGGCGATCGGTTTCCTGCGGGTCCCGGAGTCGAAGTCGGCGAAGAACCGTTTCCACATCGACATCCGGATGGCGGGGGAGCCGCCGTGGGACTGGGCGGCCCGGGCGCTGCTGATCCGCGGGAGGGTCGACGCGCTCGTCGCTCTCGGTGGGACCGAGGTGCGCGAGGAGCACTACACCGACGAGCGCGGGTCGGTCCTCGGCCACGTGGTGATGCTCGATCCCGAGGGCAACGAGTTCTGCGTCGCCTGAGCAGGTCGGCGGTCCTGGGTCCGGACAGCACGAAGGCCCCCGCCGGAGCGGGGGCCTTCGCGTCGATCAGGATCGATCAGATTCGCTGCGGTGAGCGTGCGAACCGATCAGATGTCGAAGTACATCGCGAACTCGTGCGGGTGCGGGCGGAGACGGACGGCGTCGATCTCCTCGCGCTTGATCCGGATCCAGGTCTCGATGAGATCCGGGGTGAAGACGCCACCTTCGAGCAGGTAGTCGTGGTCCACCTCGAGGCGGTCGATGACCGCGCCGAGGGAGGCCGGCACCTGCGGGATGTTGGCGGCCTCGTCCGGCGGCAGCTCGTAGAGGTCCTTGTCGACCGGAGCCGGCGGCTCGATCTTGTTCTTGACCCCGTCGAGCCCGGCCATGAGCATCGCGGCGAACGCCAGGTACGGGTTCGACGACGGGTCGGGGCAGCGGAACTCGATGCGCTTCGCCTTGGCGTTGGTGCCGGTCAGCGGGATACGGATGCAGGCGGAGCGGTTCCGGGCCGAGTAGACCAGGTTGACCGGGGCCTCGTAGCCCGGGACCAGACGGTGGTAGGAGTTCACCGTCGGGTTGGTGAAGGCCAGCAGCGACGGGGCGTGGTGCAGCAGGCCGCCGATGTACCAGCGGGCCGTGTCCGACAGGCCGCCGTAGCCGGCCTCGTCGTAGAACAGCGGCTTGCCGCCGGACCACAGCGACTGGTGGGCGTGCATGCCCGAACCGTTGTCACCGAACAGCGGCTTCGGCATGAACGTGGCGGTCTTGCCGGCGTCCCACGCGGTGTTCTTGATGATGTACTTGAACAGCATCAGCTCGTCCGCCGCGGCGAGCAGGGTGTTGAACTTGTAGTTGATCTCGGCCTGGCCGCCGGTGCCCACCTCGTGGTGGCCGCGCTCGACGTCGAAGCCCATCGAGATCAGGTTCGCGGTCATGTCCTCGCGGAGGTCCGCGTGGTGGTCGTACGGCGGGACGGGGAAGTAGCCGCCCTTGAACCGGGTCTTGTAGCCGAGGTTGCCGCCCTCCTCCTCGCGGCCGGTGTTCCACCAGCCCTCCTCGGAGTCGACCTTGTAGAAGCTGCCGGCCGCCGACTCGCCGAACTGCACGTTGTCGAACACGTAGAACTCGGCCTCCGGGCCGAAGTACGCGGTGTCCGCGATGCCGGTGCTGGCCAGGTACTCCTCGGCCTTGCGGGCGATGTTGCGCGGGTCGCGCGAGTACGGCTGCAGGGTCAGCGGATCGTGCACGAAGAAGTTGCAGGTCAGCGTCTTCCGGCGGCGGAAGGGGTCGACCCGGGCGGTGGTGACATCGGGCAGCAGCGTCATGTCCGACTCGTGGATCGACTGGAAGCCGCGGATCGACGACCCGTCGAAGGCCATACCGGCGGCGAGGGACTCGACCGAGACCGTGCCGGCGGGCACCGTGAGGTGGTTCATGATGCCCGGCAGGTCGCAGAACCGGATGTCGAAGACCTCGACGTCGTTGTCCTTGATGTAGGCGACCAGTTCTTCGGGGGTGGAGAACACGCACGCACTCCTTCGCGTCGGTGACAGGGCGTACAACTCGGCCGCACGGGGCGGCCTGATGCCGGGTCACGAGGATCCGGACATTCGTCGCCACGCTAGGGACGGGGTGTTGCCTTCGGGTCTCTCGATTGTTTCCCGCGGGTTAACGGCGGGCAATCGTCCGTCTGCCGTCGCCTACGCTCGGTGCATGAGTGCTGAGGCCGAACCCAGTTGGCCCGGACGGCGTCTCGGCCTTCCGGAGACCGGTGTGACGTCCGTCGCGGGCATGGGTTCGAAGGTCGGCGCGTTCCTGATCGACATCGTGCTGGCCGGCGGCATCGCGCTGCTGTTCACCCGCCCCGAACTGCCCCGCAACTGGAGTCTGATCACCTGGGCGGTGATGACGGTGATCACCGTCGCGGTGCTCGGGTACACGCCCGGTCAGGGCCTGCTGGGCATCCGGGTGGCGCCGCTCGGCCGGACCTACGTCGGCCTCTGGGCGATCCCGCGCACCGCGCTGATCTTCCTCGTCGTGCCGCCGCTGGTCACCGACCCCGACGGCCGCGGATGGCACGACCGGCTCTGCCGCACGGTCGTCGTTCGCATGCGCTGACCGCACCTCCCTGGGCGCGAGGATCAAAGTCCTCGACGCGTGTGAAGGTGCCGTCTTTGGGGCGGATGTGACAGGCGTCAACACTTTCGTACGCGCGGCCGGGCTCGACGCTGCGCCCAAGCCTGAAGCGCCGCATGAGAGCCCTCCCACAGTGACGACCTGCTGTCACTGCCAGGCCGAGGTGCTCCGACACCGGCTGCGCGCAGGAAGTTGTCGCCGTTGGGACTGATGGGACAGTCGTCAACAACTTCGTGCGCGTCGAGGAAGTTGATCCTCGCGCCGGGTGGGGGCGGGGTGTCAGCGGGCCTTGCGGGTGGCGCGCTGCATGTTGCGCATCTTCGCCCCGGCGGGCATCGGGCCCTTGGGCATGCCGGCGGCGAGGGAGGTCTTGGCCAGGGATGCCAGGCGGGTGTCGAGCTCGGAGACCTCGGAGGGGGAGATGTTGCGCGGCAACCGCATCAGCGAGGGGTTGAGCTTTTTCAGCGGGGTCTGGCCCTCGTCGTGGCCGACGATGATGTCGTAGATCGGGGTCTTCTCGCCGACGACGCGGGCGATGCGCTTCTTCTCCTGCGCGAGCAGCGGCTTGACCCGGTGCGGGGCGCCCTCGCCGATCAGGATCACGCCGGGGCGGCCGATGACCCGGTGCACCGCGTCGAGCTGGGTGGTGCCGGCAACGGCCGGGGTGATCCGCCAGCGCCCGCGCAGGTTGTTCTGCAGCGACCAGGCCGCGGCGCCGGGGGTGCCGTCGGCCTGCTTGTAGACGTTGGACTGCACCCGCCGCGCGAACACGATCATGGCGACGAGGACGCCCATGATCACGCCGAAGATCAGACCGATCCACCAGGTGAAGGTGAGCAGGCCGATCCCGGTACCGATCGCCGCGACGATCAGGAAGGTGCCGATCAGGATCGGGAGGAGCTTCTTGTCCTCCTTGCGCTGCATCTGGAACGCCTGCCAGATCTGACTCCAGCGTTCCTTGCGCGCCGCCTTCGAAGCGACCTTCGCTGCCTTCTTCTCCTCCTTGGAGACGGCAGCACCACCTGACTTGCTCTTGGCCATAGCGCACAGGATACGTCCGCCGGGCCCACATCAAGGACCGAGCGGTCCTCACATCCAGGACCGAGCGGTTCACACCCGTGGTAGGGAAGTCCTCACACCTGGGAGCGGGCGGCCTCCGCCTGCCGGTAGAGGGTGCCGGCGCGGTAGGACGAGCGGACCAGCGGCCCGGACATCACTCCGAGGAAGCCGATCCGCTCGGCCTCCTCCCGCAGTTCGACGAACTCGTCCGGCTTCACCCAGCGCTCGATGGGGTGGTGCCGCGGGGTGGGCCGCAGGTACTGGGTGATGGTGACCAGGTCGCAGCCCGCCTCGCGCATGTCGAGCAGCGCCTGGGAGATCTCCTCGCGGGTCTCGCCCATACCGAGGATCAGGTTCGACTTGGTGACCATGCCGGCCGCCCGGGCCTGCGAGATGACGTCCAGCGAGCGCTCGTAGGTGAACGCCGGCCGGATCCGCTTGAAGATCCGCGGCACCGTCTCCAGGTTGTGCGCGAACACCTCGGGCTTCGCGTCGAACACCTGCTGCAGCAGGTCGGCCTTGCCGGAGAAGTCCGGCGTCAGGATCTCCACGCCCGTCTGCGGGGCCAGCTCGTGCACCTTGCGGATCGTCTCCGCGTAGAGCCAGGCGCCCTCGTCCGGCAGGTCGTCGCGGGTGACGCCGGTGATCGTCGCGTAGCGCAGGTCCATCGTGGCGATCGATTCGGCCACCCGACGCGGCTCGTCCCGGTCCAGTTCGCCGGGCTTGCCGGTGTCGATCAGGCAGAAGTCGCAGCGCCGGGTGCACTGGTCGCCACCGATGAGGAAGGTGGCCTCCCGGTCCTCCCAGCACTCGTAGATGTTCGGGCAGCCGGCCTCCTGGCAGACCGTGTGCAGCCCTTCGCGTTTCACCAGGTTCTGCAGCGAGTTGAACTCCGGTCCGGTCTTCATCCGGGTGCGGATCCACTCCGGTTTCCGTTCCACCGGGACGGCAGCGTTGCGGACCTCGAGCCGCAGCAGCTTGCGACCGGCCGGAGCATCACTCACTTGCTGTCGCTCGCCTTCGGCGCGGCGGTGCGGGTGCGGGGGGCCGGCTTCGGCTTGGCGGCCTCGGCGGCGTCCTTCGCATCCGCGGCCGCGTCCTTGACATCGTCCGCGGCGTCCTTCAGGTCGTCGACCTTGTCGGCCACGGCGTCCTTGACGTCCTCGACCTTGTCCGCCACCGCCTCCTTGACGTCCTCGACCTTGTCCGCCACCGCGTCCTTGACCTCGGCGGTCTTATCGACGACGGCGTCCTTCACCTCGGCGGCCTTCTCGACCACCGCGTCCTTCACCTCGGCGACCTTCTCCGCCACCGGCTTGGCCGGGGTGGTCGGCGCCGGGCGGGTCTCCGGTGCCGGCGGGGTGGGCGAGCGCAGGAACTTCACGGCCGCCGCGACGCCACCGGCCAGCGCGCCGAGCAGCAGGATGTTGCGCACCGGGTGCTTCTTTTTGCCGGCCTTCTTCGCGGCCTTGTCGGCGAGCTTCGCGGCCTTGCGGTCGGCCTCGTGCGCGGCCGCAGCGGCCTTCGCGGCGACCACGGCGGCACCGGCGAGGGCGCTCTTCTTCGCCGACGCGGTGCCCTTGGTGATCGAGTCCTGGGCCTTGGCCGAGCCCTTGGCCAGCGACTTCTGCGCACGCTTCGCAGCCTTGGCGCGGGCCTTGCGGGTGCGGCGGTTCAGCTTCTCCGCCACTTCACCGGCCTTCTCGGCGACGTCGTGGGCGGCCCCGGTGGCGAAGGTCGCGACCTTGCCGGCGACCTCGGTGGCCTGGTCGGCGACCTTCTCCGCCACCTTCTCGGCCTTCTCCGCCAGATCGTGGGCGGCCGAACCGGCCGTCGTCTTGCTCATCCCTGCGCTCCTCGCTCGTTGATCCTGCTGCGCTCGTTGGTCCTGCTGGACGGGCTGTGCCCGGGTGTCCTGTGCGGACATTGCCCGGGTGTCCGGTTCCTCGTGCTGCATGCCTGGCCCACCATCCTGCCCGATCGCCTCAGCGGGCGAGCGCCGGGTCGAGGTCCCAGGTCACCCCCGCCGGGACGGCGGGCCGGTGCAGGTCCCTGTCCTGGATCGGGAGTTCCCCGTCCAGCGCCTGCCGAACCCGTCGCGCCGTGGTGGTGAGCACCTCGTCGACGGTGACGCGCCGCCCCAGTTCGGCGCTGAGCGAGGTCACTCCGACATCGGTGAGGCCGCACGGGACGATCCGGTCGTAGGCCGCCAGGTCCGGATCGCAGTTGAGCGCGAAGCCGTGCATCGAGACGCCGCGGGTGACGCGGATGCCGATCGCGCAGATCTTCCGTTCCTGCTTGATGCCGTCCGCCGGTAGCCAGACCCCGCTGCGGCCCGGGACCCGACCGGTGCCGGTCAGCCCCAGGTCCTCGCAGACGGCGATGATCGCCTGCTCCAGGGCACCGACGTAGCCGACGACGTCCTTCGGATCGCTCAGCCCGACGATCGGGTAGCCGACGAGCTGACCCGGTCCGTGCCAGGTGATCCGGCCGCCGCGATCGACCTCGACCACCGGGGTGCCGTCCACCGGGCGGTCCTCGGGGCGGGTGCGTTTGCCGGCGGTGTAGACCGGCGGGTGGGTGAGCAGCAGCACCGTGTCCGGGCCGAGCCCGTCGGCGCGGGCGGCGGCCAGCTCACGCTGCCGGTCCCATGCGGTGGGGTAGTCCACGTCCCCGGCCTCGATGATCTCCAGGGGAACGGCGCGATCTCGCATGCGGACACCGTACGCCGACCTGTGGACGGCTCCGACCGCCCCTCGTCAGGGGATTGTGGACAACCCGGATCCGCAGTCGGGGAAGTGGCTAGCGTGCTTGCGCATGGGGGAGAGCACAGGGGAGAACCCGGTGGAGACACCAGGGGTGGCAGGCGGTTCCGAGCTGGGCGGGTACCGCATTGAGGAGGAGATCGGTCGCGGCGGGTCGGCGGTGGTGCACCGCGGGGTGCAGTCGTCGACCGGCCGGGCGGTCGCGCTCAAGATCGTCCCGGTCGACCGCCGGGACGAGCTGGACCGGGAGGCGGCGGTGGCCGCGGCCATCGGTCACGCGCACCTCCCGGAGGTGCTCGGTGTGGTCGCCGACGATCACCGGGCGGCGTTGGTCACCGAGTTCGCCGCGGGCGGATCGCTGGCCGGGTTGCTCGAGCGGCGCGGTCGGCTGCGCCCCGGTGAGCTGCTGACCGTGCTGCTGCCGGTGCTCTCGGTGCTGGCGGTCGCCCACGGCCGGGGGATGGTGCACGGCGACGTCTCCGCGGGCAACATCCTGTTCGACCGCATCGGCCGGCCGCTGCTGGCCGATCTCGGCGCCGCCCGCGCGGCGCTCGGGGACGGGTCGGAGGTCTCGCTGACTGCGGCCGATGCCGCCCCGGAGGTGGCCCGCGGCGGTGTGCCGACGGCCGGCGCCGACCTGTTCGCGCTCGGGTCCGTCGCGCTGGCCTGCCTCACCGGACGTCACGCCTGGCCCGCGGACGACCTGCGCGACGTGCTCATCCAGTCCACGGCCGGGCAGTGGCCGGACCCCGGTGACGAGGGCGAGGACTGGCCGGAGATCGCCGAGGTGATCCGCAACCTGCTCGACGCCGACCCGGACCGGCGCCCGCCGGCGGCCGGGGTGGTCCTCGAACTGAAGCGGTGCGGGATCCCCGAGCCCATCGATCTGGCACTGGTTGACAGCACGGTGCCGGCGGAGGAGCGCGTCCGGCCGGCCGATCCGGAGCCCGCCGATCCGGGGCGGCTGACCCGGGCCGGACTGGTCACCCGGGCAAGGCGCGGCGATCCGCCGGTCGTCCCGGCCGGTCCCGTGATGCGCCGGACCCGGCGCTGGCGGCCGGTCGCCCTCGGCCTGGCCTGCGTGATCGTCGGGATCGGTGCCGTGCAGGCCGGCCTGTGGTGGGCGAACTGGGACACGGTGTCGCCCGCTTCGGCCGGCCCACCGGCAGCTGCGTCGTCGTCCGACTCGTCTGCTCCCTCGGTGTCGGCCATGGCGTCGGCATCGGTCCCGGCAACGACCACACCCGTTCCTGCCACCTCATCCGCACCACCGTCGCCGTCGCCCGCACCACCGTCGAGCGCCCCGCCGTCGTCCGCCCCGCCGTCGTCGTCGCCACCGGCCGCGCAGCCCGATGCCGCCCCGGCCGACTGGGCGGCGGTGGTGCGAGAACTGGACGCTGCCCGGGCGCTGGCGCTGATCCGGCGGGACCCGGACCTGCTGGCCGCGGCGGAGGTGCCGGGATCGGCGGTGCACCGGGCGGACAGTGCTCTGATCGAGCAGCTGCTGGCACAGGACCGCCGGGTGAGCGGCGCCGCCCACCGGCTGGTCACCGCCAGCGCGCCCGGGTCGCCGGCGACCCACCGGGCGGCCACGGTGGAGGTCGCGGTGACCGACAGCCTCCCGGCCTATCAGGTGCTGGACCCGGCCGGCCGGTCCATCGGCAGCACCACCGCGCGCGCCGACGCCCGGCGGATCCTGGTGCTCGAGGCCTCCCCGGACGGCTACCGGATCAGCGCGGTCCGCGAAGGCTGACGCCAGGGCAACACAAACACCAGGGCAACACAGCGGGAGGAGCAGTGTCCGGTCCGAGCGGTGAAAGCAGGGTGCGCCGACTGGTTAGGCTCGATGGGTGGACGCAAGCCTGTCGTCCGCACGTCACAACGAGGAGTTGCCGCCGTGGCCGCCGCGAAATCCGCAGACCGCATCGATGCCGTCGTCTCCCTGGCCAAGCGCCGGGGTCTGGTCTACCCGTCGGGTGAGATCTACGGCGGTACCAAGTCGGCGTGGGACTACGGTCCGCTCGGCGTCGAGCTGAAGGACAACATCAAGCGGCAGTGGTGGTCGTACATGATCCGCTCCCGCGAGGACGTGGTCGGCCTGGACTCGTCGGTGATCCTGCCCCGGTCGGTGTGGGTGGCCTCCGGGCACGTCGCAGCGTTCGTCGACCCGCTGGTGGAATGCACCAACTGCCACAAGCGTTACCGGGCCGATCATCTCGAGGAGGAGTTCGAGGAGAAGAAGGGCCGCGCCCCGGAGAACGGCCTGGACGACATCGCCTGCCCGAACTGCGGCACCCGGCACGCCTGGACCGAGCCCAAGGAGTTCAACGGGCTGCTGAAGACCTTCCTCGGCCCGGTCGAGGACGAGTCCGGCCTGCACTACCTGCGCCCGGAGACCGCCCAGGGCATCTTCGTCAACTACAACAACGTGGCCACTTCGTCGCGGAAGAAGCCGCCGTTCGGCATCGGCCAGATCGGCAAGTCGTTCCGCAACGAGATCACCCCGGGCAACTTCATCTTCCGCACCCGCGAGTTCGAGCAGATGGAGATGGAGTTCTTCGTCAAGCCCGGCACCGACGAGGAGTGGCACGAGTACTGGCTCGAGCAGCGGATGAACTGGTACACCGACCTCGGCATCGACCGGGACAACCTGCGCTTCTTCGAGCACCCGAAGGAGAAGCTGTCCCACTACTCGAAGCGCACCGTCGACATCGAGTACCGCTTCCACTTCGCCGGCAGCGAGTGGGGCGAGCTGGAGGGCATCGCCAACCGGACCGACTTCGACCTCAAGACGCACTCCGAGCACTCCGGCAACGACCTGTCCTACTTCGACCAGGAGGCGGGCGAGCGCTGGACGCCGTACGTCATCGAGCCGGCGGCCGGTGTCGGCCGCCCGATGATGGCGTTCCTGCTGGAGGCCTACACCGAGGACGAGGCGCCGAACACCAAGGGCGGCGTGGACAAGCGGGTGGTGCTCAAGCTCGATCCGCGGCTGGCCCCGGTCAAGGCCGCGGTGCTGCCGCTGTCCCGCAATGCCGACCTGTCACCGGTGGCCAAGGATCTCGCCGCCGAGCTGCGGAAGTCCTGGAACATCGAGTTCGACGACGCCGGCCAGATCGGCCGCCGCTACCGGCGGCAGGACGAGATCGGCACGCCGTTCTGCATCACCGTCGACTTCGACACCGCCACCGACCAGGCCGTGACCATCCGCGAGCGGGATGCGATGACCCAGGAGCGGGTGGCGCTGGACCAGGTCCGCGGCTACCTCGCCGAGCGGCTCCAGGGTTCCTGATCCCGGCCGGATACGCTGACAAAGACTCCGCCCCGTGCCACCACAGGCACGGGGCGGAGCTGTCTCACCCGCCCAGGTTGCCCGGGTAGCGGAACTCCTGCGCGGGCACGGTGGTGCCGCGGAACCAGGCGTCGATGAAGTCGGTGAGGTCCGTGCCGGCCACCTGCGAGGTGTAGGCCGCCCACTCGTCGAAGGTGGCGTTGCGGCCGCGGTTGTCGGCGATCCAGCCCTTGAGCATCTGGAAGAACTTGTCGTCGCCCATCTCGGCCCGCAGCGCGTGCAGGGCCAGCGGTCCCCGGGTGTAGACCGCGCTGAACTCGTTGCCCGCACCCATGTCCACCAGCGGTGAGCTCCAGAACTGGCTGTCCCGCGCCACTGTCGCCATCTGAGCCTTCCAGACGGCGTCCAGGTCACGGTTCTCGGTGTCGGCGAACCAGATCCACGGCAGGTAGGAGGCGAAGCACTCGTTGAGGCAGATGTCCGACCAGGTCTTCACGAACACGTCGTCGCCGAACCACTGGTGCGCCAGCTCGTGCACCACGGTGTCCTCGTCGACCCAGTTGGCGTACACCGGTCGGGTCGCCGTCTCGAGCGCGAACGGGATGGCCTCGCCGGTGTAGATGCCGCCGACGGAGTCGAACGGGTACTCGCCGAGGTAGGTCGTCAGCAGGTCGATGATCGCGCCGGTGTCCTTGCTCAGCGCCTCGTACCGGGCGACGTCGCTGACCGGCGCGAAGGCGTTGACGATCGGGATCCCGGCCGAGGTGGTGCCGGTCGTGGTGGTGAACTTGTCGATGTACAGCGTGGTCAGGTAGGTCGGGATCTCCTCGGCCTGCACCCAGCGGCTGGTGGTCATGCCCGCCGGCGCACCGCCGTTGCTCTGCTGCTCGATGCCGTTGGAGATGACGTCCCAGCCGTCCGGCACCGTCACGGTGACGGCGAAGGTGGCCGGGTCGGACGGGTGCTCGTTCGCCGGGTACCAGGCGGAGGCGGAGAACGGCTCGCCGAGGGCGAGTGCGCCGCCGGACTGGGTGCGGTACCAGCCGCCGTCGCCGAGGTTGGCGGTGCCACCCTCGATCAGCTCCGGTGAGCCCCCGTACTCGACCACGATCGTCAGTTTCGATTCCGGCGCCAGGGGCGAGGCCGGCGTCACCATCAGCTCCGCACCGTCGTGCTCGACGGTGGCCGCCTCACCGTTCACCGTCACCGCAGACGCCTCGAGCGTCGGCTGCAGGTCGAAGTTGAAGCGGCGCAGGTCCACGGCCTCGGTGACGCTGCCGGTGATGGTCGCGGTGCCGCTGAAGTCGTTGGTCTCCGGGTCGTAGGTGATCGCGAGGTCGTAGCCGTCCACCTGGTAGCCGCCGTTGCCGGCGGTCGGGTAGTACGGGTCGCCGATGCCGTCCGCGCCGATGCCGGAGCCGTCACCGGCCGACGACGTGGCCGTCGACGAGCCGGCGGTCGGCCGGGTGCTGATCCCGGGTGAGTCCGAGGAGGTGAGCGGCAGACCGGACGGCGGGGTGGTGATGCCGCCGGCGCCGGCCGACGTGCTGCTGACCGTCGACCCGGCAGAACCGCTCGTGGTGCCCCGGGCTGGCGAGCCGGACAGGGACGGGCTGCAGGCCGCCGCCGACAGCGTGGCCAGCGCCAGGGCGGTGGCGGAGAGGCGGCGTCGTCGGCGGTGCGTGATCATGCCGTCACGGTAACAACGCAGAACCGCTCGGACCGGCGGAATCTCGCAGGTCGTGCGGACCGGGGACGCGCTGCCTGGCAAGATCGCAGCCGTGTCCGGTGCGTTGCGCGTCCTCGGCCGGTACCTGGCCGGTGCGCTGCTGGTGACCGCCTTGGTGCTGGGCGGGGTGGCGGTCGGTGTGGTCCGCGGCGCCTCCAGCACCGTCGAACCGTCCGCGGCCGGCCCGGTGGCGGACGTCATCCTGGTGCTGGGCGCCGCGCAGTACGACGGCCGGCCGTCTGCGGTGTTCTCCGAGCGGCTGGACCACGCGGCGGAGCTGTACCGGGACGGGCTGGCGCCGGAGATCATGACCCTCGGCGGCAGCCGCACCGGTGACCGGTACACCGAGGCCGAGGCCGGCCGGATGTACCTGGCCGACGCCGGCATCGACGCCGCCGCGATCACCGCCGTCGGCGTCGGCAACGACACGCTGGTCTCGCTGCGGGCGGCCGCCCAGCGGCTGCGCACGGAGGACATCACCTCGGTGCTGCTGGTCACCGACGGCTACCACGCGCACCGGGCGGCGCTGATGGCTTCCGACCTCGGCCTGCAGGTGCAGGTCTCGCCGGTGACCGAGGGACCGTCGGTGCGCGACGGCATCACCGACTTCTACGTCGCCCGGGAGACGCTCGGCACCGTCTTCTACCTGCTGACCGGCGGATCGTCCGGCCTGGGACCGGAGGTGCTGTGAGCGCCGCCGGCTACTCCGCGCACGACACCGCCCGGCTGGTGTCGGAAGCTCCGAAGTCGGCCGCCCTGCCGCTGGCCGACGACCTGCCGGAGCGTGCCCCGTTCGCCCGGGACCGGGCGCGCGTGCTGCACTCCGCCTCGTTCCGGCGGCTCGCCGGCAAGACCCAGGTGGTCGCCCCGGACGAGGACGACGTGCCGCGCACCCGCCTCACCCACTCGCTGGAGGTCGCGCAGATCGCCCGGGACATCGGCGAGCACCTCGGTGCCGATCCGGACCTGGTGGACCTGGCCGGGTTGGCCCACGACATCGGGCACCCGCCGTTCGGGCACAACGGCGAGACCGCCCTCGACGCGGTCGGGGTGGCGGCCGGCGGGTTCGAGGCCAACGCGCAGAACCTCCGGCTGCTCACCCGGCTGGAGACCAAGGTGCTCGACGCAGATGGTGCGCCGGCCGGGCTGAACCTGACTCGGGCGGCGCTGGACGCCGTGCTGAAGTACCCGTGGACGCGGCCGCCCGGCGGCGGCAAGTTCGGTGTCTACGCCGAGGAACTGGCGGTCTTCGATTGGCTGCGGGACGGTGTGCCGGACCCGACCGCGCGCTGCCTGGAGTCCCAGATCATGGACTGGGCCGACGATGTCGCCTACTCCGTGCACGACGTCGAGGACGGCGTGCTGTCCGGCCGGATCGACCTGCGCGCGCTGGCTTCGGCCGACGAACGCCGGCAGATCGCCGAGGTGGCCTCGACCTGGTACCTGGCGGTGGACCGGGACACCCTGCGGCACCGGTTGGACGACCTGCTCGGGCTGCCGGCGGTCGCAGACGGGCTGCGCGCCGCGGTGGACGACCGGTGGGCCACCGGTGCTGCTGCGGTCAAGGCGGTGACCAGCGAGCTCACCGGCCGGTTCGTCACCGGTGCGGTCGCCGCCACCCGGACGCACGCGGGGGAGGGCGAACTGCACCGCTACGACACCGATCTCGTCGTTCCGGACACCTTGCGGGCCGAGGTCGCGGTGCTCAAGGCGATGGCCGCGCACTACGTGATGGCCGACCCCGAGCGCCGCACCCTGCAGGTACGGCAGCAGCAGGTGCTCACCGAGCTGGTCACGGCGACCGCGGACCGTCCGGAGGAGCTGCTCGACCCGTTGTTCCTGATGTTCTGGAAGCGGGCGGCCGACGACGCGGGACGGCTGCGGGTGGTGCTGGACCAGGTGTCGCTGCTGACCGACGCGCAGGCGCTGCACCGGCACCGCCGGCTGGCTCCCGGCTGATCACCGGCCGACCGCCGTCCTGGTGCCCGCTGTTCGCTGCGGGAGAACTTCGCCGACGGTGAAAGCCCTGGTCGCCGGGATGCCGACGGGTCAGGCTCGGTGGATGAGGAAGAGCCTGGTGGTACTGGGAACGGTCCTGACCGGTGGGTTGGCGCTGCTGGTGCGGCGCCGCCGGAAGGCGACGGCGGGCGGTCGGCGGCCGGACGACGGCGGCACCGCCGGCGTGCGGGAGCCGCGGCGCCCGCTGCCCACGGATCCACAACTGGTCGGCGCCGCGGCCGAGCGGGACTGATCCCGACCTACACTGTTCAGGTGGCCGGACGCATCTCCGATGGGGACATCGAGCGGGTGCGGGAGGCGAACCGGATCGACCAGGTGGTCGCCGAGTACGTGGCGCTCCGCCCGGCCGGCGGCGGAAACCTCAAGGGACTCTGCCCGTTCCACGACGAGAAGACCCCGTCGTTCCAGGTGAGCCCGGCGCGCGCCGGCGGCCGCTACCACTGCTTCGGCTGCGGCCAGGGCGGTGACGTCTTCGAGTTCGTGCGTGAGATGGAACATCTCACCTTCATGGAGGCGGTGGAGCGGCTCGCCGACCGCGGCAACATCACCCTCACCCTGGTCGAGGGCGGCAGCGCGCCGAAGTTGGACCGCGGCACCCGCGCCCGGCTGCTGGCGGCGAACAAGGCCGCCGCCGAGTTCTACGTCGCCCAGCTGGCCACGGACGAAGCCGCGCCGGCCCGGGAGTACCTGTCCACCCGCGGGTTCGACGACGCCGCCACCCAGCACTTCGGCTGCGGGTTCGCCCCCTCCGGCTGGGACCGACTGGTGAAAGCGCTGACCGGACAGGGCTTCTCGCTGGCCGAACTGGAGAAGGCGGGACTGTCCCGACAGGGGCAAAGGGGCCCGATCGACGTCTTCCACCGTCGGCTGCTCTGGCCGATCCGGGATCCGGCAGGGGACGTGGTCGGGTTCGGCGCGCGCCGGATCTTCGACGACGACCGGCTCGAGGCGAAGTACGTCAACACGCACGAGACGATGCTGTACAAGAAGTCGCAGGTGCTGTTCGGGCTGGACCTGGCCAAGCGGGAGATCGCCAAACAGCGGACCGCGGTGGTGGTCGAGGGCTACACCGACGTGATGGCGATGCACCTGTCCGGCATCACCACCGCGGTGGCGTCCTGCGGGACGGCCTTCGGCGAGGAGCACATCACTGTGCTCCGCCGGTACCTGCAGGACTCCGAGACCGCCAAGGTGATCTACACCTTCGACGGCGACAACGCCGGGCAGCAGGCGGCGCTCAAGGCCTTCGAGTCCGACCAGCGGTTCACCGCCGGCACGTACGTCTGCGTCGCGCCGGACGGGATGGACCCGTGCGAGCTGCGGCAGGCCCGCGGCGACCAGGCGGTGCGCGACCTGGTCACCCGGCGGCAGCCGCTGTTCGCGTTCGCGATCGAGCACACCGTCGACCGTTTCGACCTGGACACCGCGGAGGGCACGGTGGCCGCGGCCGCGGCGGCGGTACCGCTGGTTGCGCGCATCCGGGACAGCGTGCTGCGCGACGAGTACGCGCTGCGGCTGGCCGGGCTGATCGGCGCCGACCACCAGCAGATCCTGCGCCGGGTGCGCGGGCAGGCCAAGGCCGACCGGGAGCGCGGGGCGCAGCAGAACGCGCGGCCCGCCGCGCCGGTCCCGGAGGATTCCGGTCCGCAGCAGCAGGCGCCGGCACCGCGGATGCCGGACGCCGCCGACCGCTCGCTGTTCGCCGAACGCGAGGCGCTGAAGCTGGTGCTGCAGGAGCCGCAGCTGCTGGCCGCCGGGTACGACCACCTCGACGACACCGCTTTCGGGCACCCCGCCTACCTCCGGGTGCACCAGGCGGTGCTGAAGGCCGGCGGCCCCGGGACCGCCTCCGGTGCGGGCCTGGGCACGTGGGTGGACCGGGTCGCCGCCGAGTTGCCGTCCGGACCGCTGCGCTCGCTGGTCACCGAGCTCGCGGTGGAATCCTTGCGCTCGCTCGGTCCGGCCACCGCCTCCTACGCGGGCGCGATGCTCGCGGTCCTGGCGATCCGGGTGGCGGAGCAGCGCATCGCCGAGCTGCGGTCGGAATTGCAGCGGGCCGAGGCGCGTGGTGATCAGGAGCGGGCCGGCGAGGCGAGCGGGGAGCTGATGGAGATGCAGACCTACCTGCGCGCCCTGCGGGAACGGGCGAACGGTTCGTGATCCGGTCACTGCTGGGCCTCGGCGGACGACGGAAGGTCCCGGCGTCCCTGCAGCCGCTGCTCGGTCCGGAGGAGCGGGTGCTCGCGGTCGCGCCGCTCGAGGACGGCGGCGAGCTGGTGGCCACCCGGTTCGGGCTGTGGGCACCCGTCGACCGATCCCACATCCGGTGGGACTGGGCCCTGATTTCCAAGGCCGGGCTGCGGGACCGCCGGCTCCGGGTCGTCGTCGCCGACCCGATCGGTACCTGGCCGGACGGGACCGTCGTGCTGGCCGACCGGGTGGCGCAGGACTTCCGGCTCGGCACCGGCAGCGGGCTCACCGACGTCGTGCACGACCGGGTGCGCCGGTCGGTGGCGGCCAGCGGCCGGATCGAGGGGTCCGGCGGCGGGTGGGTGGTGCTGCGCCGGGTCGCCGGACAGGACGGACTGACCGTGCAGTACCGGCCGGACACACCTGGCCCGCCACCATCGGATGCGTTGGTGGCGTTGGTGTCCCGCCGCGCCGAGGCCCTGCGCCCGCAGGTGCGCTGAGCTCCTTCGCCATGTCCGTGGCGTCGCGGTACCGCCCTTCGCTACCCTGACGGTCATGAGCGCTGCGGACGCCCACCTCCCCGGGCCGGAGGCGATGCGCGCCTCCACCGCCGATCGCGAGCAGGTCGCCGGGGTGCTGCACCGAGCGCTGTCCGAGGGTCGCATCTCCGTCGACGAGCTGCAGGAGCGACTCGACACCGTCTACCAGGCAAAGACTCTCGGCGAGCTGGAGCCGGTCACCAGGGACCTGCCGGAGCACCGCCCGCTGGTGCCGGTGGCCACCCCGGTGCCGCTGCAGAAGTCGGGGCCGATGCCGCTGCCGGCAACCGGGTCGCTGTCGCCGGCCGGCCCGGCCATCGCCATCCTCGGCGGCGCGGAACGCAAGGGCGAGTGGGTGATCGGCCCGACCTACACGATCACCACGATCATGGGCGGCGTCGACATCGACCTCACCAACGCCATCTTCCTGTCCGACGAGGTGGTGATCACCGTTGTCGCGATCATGGCCGGGGTGGAGATCCGGGTGCCGGACGACGTCCAGGTGGACATGGAGGGCGTCGGGATCATGGGCGCCTTCGAGAGCAGCGTGCCGCGGCCGACCGAGACCCCGCGGGTGCGGATCCGGGTGCGCGGGCTGGCGTTCTGGGCCGGTGTCGACGTCAAGCGGCTGTCTGCGAAGCAGCGCAAGAAGTTGGAGAAGCAGGAGCGCAAGAAGCTGGAGGGCTGAGCTCGCTCCTGCCGGTGGTTGCCGGTGGGTCAGCGGTGCAGCAGCTCACCGGCCTTGGCGCGGAACACACCCGCGGCACCCTGGACCGCCGGATGGTCGACCGCCCGGGCGGACCAGCGCTTGATCTGCTCGTAGCGTTCCCGCCCCGCGCGGGACCCGAGCACGTATCCGATGGCGCCCCCGAGCAGCAGTCGGATCATCAGGGGTCCGCTCCTTTCGTCGGGAGGAACGGCCCTCCGGGACGGTTCTTCCGACTCTAGCGCCCGATCACCCGGCTGCGACCTGCGAATGTGTGACGCCGGTACGCCGGTAGGGTGGTGATCACAGTCGGGGTGGACGGCATCGGCAGGGGGTGGGCCGATGTACCCGGAGGTTCCCGTTCGATCCGTGACCGCCGAGCTCCGGCCCGACGAGCAGCTGCTGTGGACGGGTGGGCCTGATCCGGCGCGCAGGTTCTCGCACCACGACGCCTACCTCATCCCGGTCACGGTGCTCTGGCTCGGCTTCATGATCACCTGGACCATCGGCGTGAATGTGACCCCAGCACCGGTCCCGCTCCGCGTGCTCGGCCCGGTGATGCTGGTCCTCGGCGGTGTGCCTTTGCTCGGCCGGTTCTGGTGGAAGCAGCGGCTGAAGCGCGGGGTGCAGTACGCGCTCACCGACCGCAGGGCGATCATGATGACCCGCCGGGCCGTGCGCGAGGTGCCGCTGGGTGGCCACCCCGTGCGCCGGCGGATGTCCCGGGACGGCACCCACCTGACCGTGGAGTTCGGCGATCGGACATTCAGGCGGCGTGGGACCATCGCCGCTCCGCCGAACTCCGGACTGGAGTGGGACCACGGCGCGCACGGACCCGTCGCCTTCTACGACGTCGCCGACATGACCGGGCTGGAGTCCGCCCTGCAGCGCGCCGGCCGTTGATTCTCAGGACTCCTGGGCCAGATCCTGCACTGCAAGACGCGCTGCCCGCGCTGCATTGTCGCCGGCCCGCCGACGCAGCGGGTCCAGCGCCCACGTCCATCCGGACCCCGGACCGCTGAGAACAACGTCGCCCTCGAATTTCTCGCAGTGCAGGGACCACGCGCCACCGGGGTGCAGTCGGTGCAATTCCTCGAGAAGGTCCTGGCCGAAGGTAGCGAGCTGCTCCCGCCGCCGGGGATCGCAGGTCAGCAGAGCCAGCCGGAGCTCGTCGATCTCGCCGGTCGGCTCGGAGTCTTCTCGCTCCTCGACTGTGCGCAGCAGTGGCATCAGCGACGGATCACCGAGCATGGCCGCTGCGAACAACGTCTGACTGCTGACCTCGTTCTGCTCCAGGAGGTAGGTGATGCCGGGGGTCGCCCTCCTGTCGCGTCGTCTGGCCAGACCGCGGAGTGCCTCGTGGCGGACCGCCTCGACCGGGTCCAGCGTGCTCTCGACAAGCAGCTCGCGGATGTCGGAGCCGTCAAAAGGACTCTGGCTTCCGATCGCGAAAAGGGCCCATTCCCGGACGTGCTCGTCGGGATCTCGGGCCAGATCGACCAGTTCCGCTCTGCCGGCCAGCGGGTCGGCGGTCCAGTCGACGGCCCCGGGCAGTTCGAGTGCGCACACCCAGCGGATGTCGGGGTCCGGATCGCTCACGCGGGAGGCGAGCACAGGAAATGCACGATCGTCCCCGAGGGCGACCAGGGCCCGAACAAGAGCGGTCAGCACATCCATCTGATCGGTACCGGCTGAGATCCGGGCAAGGTCGTCGATCATTCCCGGCCGCCAGCCGCCCGACGGCCCTTGCAGGGACCAGCGCTGGAACAGACCGGCGGCGACCACCCGCTCCGGGTCCGCCCGCGTCCGCAGGACGTCAAGTGCGACTTCATGGGACCCGGGACCGATGAACTCCGCCGCCACCGGCACCAGCCATTCGGCATCTTCGTCATGATCGCCGTCGCGGTAGTCGAGAGCCGTCCGGATGATCGCCCGCCGCAGACCGTCCTCGTCGATCACCGGTGCGGGGCGAGGACAGCCAGTACGCGCTCGAGGGGGAGACCGGTCATCGCGGCGAGCTCGTCGGGCTCCAGCCCGAACTTCTCCTGCGCGGCGACGAGGTAACGGCCGGTCAGGAAGGGGATCAGCGGCAGCAGGATCTCGTCGAGCTGCTGCTGGGTCTCACCGAGGATCCGGACGGCCTCGATCAGATCCGAGGACTCGCCGAGCTCGATCTCCAGGGCGAGCGAACGGATCAGGCTGTGGATGCGCTGCTGGTCCACAGGTGCTGATCTCCTCACGGCGTCGGGAGTCCGGGGGCAGACCCTCTCCGATCGTAGTGGCGATGTCGTACTGTCAGTTTCCCGTGAAGCCGCGGTGTGCGGGAAGTGCACGATCGGGTCCCTGCTGATCTTCATCCACCGGTTGGACGGAGCGACCCCAGGGTGACCGCCGGGGAAGCGCCGACACCCCGTGGTGCTCCGCCGCGCACGATCAGGACGTCCACGGGATCGGTGCCTCACCCAGCCCGATCAGCGAGGACGACAGCATCCGCGCCTGGGTTCCCCTGATCAGGCACTGGGCGTAGGAACCCCGTTCGGTGGACAGGCCCGGCCGCCAGCCGCCGGCCTCGACCGGGGCGAACCCGTGCGCGGCCACCTGGAGCACGCCGCCCCGGGTGGGATCCTCTGTCCCCATGTCGTGCGCGGCGATCACGAGGCAGTCCGCGTCCGCCTGCTCCTGGGTGACGACGAGGTCGTGCGTGTCCAGCGTCGCGAACGACTCGTACAGGTGCGGTCGGTCGCAGTCCATCGGGTTCGGGAACGGTTCGTCGAAGTTCCGGTAGCAGGTGCCGGCCGCGGCGGGTGGGACGCCGTTGGCGTAGAGCCCGGCGAAGCTGCCGGTGTACGGCCGGTCGACCGACGAGGCCGGCGTCAGCGGCGTGTCCGGGGCGAGCACGCAGGCGATCCACCGCTGCCCGTCGATCTGCTGCCGCTGGGACGGGCCGACGGCGATCAGCCGGATCCCGAGCGCCGGTTGCCACGGCCGGGTCAGGTCGGTCAGCCACGGCGGCTCCCGCAGCGATGCCCCCTCCGGGATGCCCAGGTGCCGTCGGGCCGCGGTCGGCGGGCAGGCGTCCCCGCCGATCGCATCGCCGAGGTAGAGCGAGGGCAGTTCGTCGAGCACTCCGGCGATCTCGCCGAAGCGGACGTCCGTGCACGGCCCGTAGACCGCGGGGCCGAAGGTGCCGGCCGAGGTCAGCGGCAGCGGTGCGGTGAGGCACTGTCCGCGTGCTGGTGCGGCGATCGCCGGTTCCACCGTCGCCCGCCCGGACTCCTTGCGGAGCACGGCGGGCACGACCGCAGCGGTGAGTACCACGACGAGCAGCAGCAGCGCGCCCCAGTACCGGCCGGTCGACGTCATGGTCCGGGAGTTCCCGACCTGGCGGCCGGGCAACGCCGGATGTCATGTTTTCCTGCGTCGGGCGTCTGTATCGGTGCGGGGCCGGAACCGGCACCGTCCGGTGGGTGTGGAGGGGGGAGCGGTGGTGGCAGCGGACGAGCCGGTGGTCGACCTGCCGTCTCCCGTCGGGGCGGTGCCGCTGCTGTCGATCGAGGACCTGCACCATGACCACTTCACACCCCTGGTCCGGATGGCCGCGTTGATGACCAACGACCGGCAGGTCGCCGAGGACGCGGTGCAGGATGCCTTCGCCGGCCTGATCGCCCACCTCGACGAGGTGGCGCCGGACCGGCGGCTCGCCTATCTCCGGCGCAGCGTCACCAACGGTGCGACGTCGGCGCTGCGCCGGCGACGCACCCGCCGGCTGTTCCGGGCTCCGGCGGCCGGGTCGCATCCCGCCGCCGAGGACGAGGTGCTCGCCGCCGAGGGGTTCGGCGAGGTCCTCGGGGCGATCCGGGAGCTCCCTGTCCGGCAGCGTCAGATCCTGGTGCTGCGCTACTACGTCGGCCTCTCGCTCGCCGACACCGCCGAGAGCCTCGGCACCACCTCCGCCGCTGTTGCCACCGCCGCCCGGCGGGCGCTGCTGGCCGTGCAGAAGATCCTTCAGATCGGGGATTCCGATGGGACCTGACGTGTCCGACGACCTGGACCTGACCGACACCGAGAACGTTGTGACCGCCGCGCTGGCCGCCGCGGCGCGGGGGATCGACGTCGACACGATGCCCGCGCCGGTCGTGCGTCGCCGTTCCTCCCGCCAGTTCGTGTCCGCGGTGGCCGTGGCCGCCGCGGTGGCGTTGGTGGCCTCGGTGGTGTGGGTGGTCTCGGCCCGCCGCGTCGGCTCCGTCGGTCCCGTGACGCCGCCGACCGTCGGGTCGACCGCGCAGTCGGCGGTGACCTCCGACCCGACGGCCGCGTACGTCCCGGACCCGGTGGATCTGCCCGGCCCGGCACAGGCGGGCTACTGCGGTGGCACCTACGCCGACGGCACCCAACAGGCGGTCACCGTGACCGATGACATGACGTTCGTGGGCGGCACAGTCTGTCGGTTCGACGACGGCAACGTCGGCGAGCAGTGGGATCTCACCGACGAACAGGCCGGCCGCGTGGCGCAGTGGTTTATCAGTGCAGCAGAGGACGCCGAACGGTTCGCCGCCGACCTCGAACGCCGGGAGCGGGAAGACGACATGGTCGTCGGATGTTTGCCGATGGCCGTGCCACCCTCGCCGTGGTTCGCGGTGCTCAGGGTGTCGTCCGGCGAACTGATCAGGCCGGCCCGGATCGACACCTGGTGCGGCAGAGACTATCCCGATCTCGGAGCACTTCTCGGCCTCGAGGACATCCCGCCCACCCACCGCACGGAGCAGTCGAACACCCCGACAGCCTGCGAGGCCACGCCTTCCGCCGAACTCCGCCGACTGTCCGACGCGCACGATCCGGGCCTGTCCGCTCGAGTGATCAAGGACCCCACCGGCTACGGCTGGGCACTGGAGCTGTTCAACAACTCGGACTCGCCGATCGAGATCACCGTCGACCCGGTGCTGCGGGCTCTGGACGTGTCGGGCACCCACTTTGTCACCACCCTGCCGCCCGGCATGGAAGTTGCGGGGGAGACGGTTCTGGTGCCACCGTCCCGTCCCACGATCGTGCGCCTGATGTCCTCCGCCTACCTCTGCGTCGATCCGCTCAGCCAACTCGATCCGAGCGCCGACCGCCGGGACGCCGCAGTCGTGGTCACCGTCGACGGTCAGCAGTTGCTCAGCGCCTCCCATCCCGTCAGGGGCGGCCCGCTAGGGCTGTTGCGTTGATTCAGGCGAGTTGCCGCACTCGGCGGAAGGCGAACCACAGCAGCACCCCGGCCAGCGCGACGTAGATGCCGGTCTCGATGAGCTGGAACATCCAGTACCGGTCGCCGGGTTGGTACATCACCCAGTTGACGGCGCCGGTCATGGAACCGCAGTCGTCGGCGCCCGGGTTGCAGACCGTGGACGCATGGTCCATCAGCAGCGAGCCGTCGGCGGCCCGCACCTCCATGCCCTGGACCCAGTCGCCCGCCAGGGGATCCACCCCGGTGTCCAGCACCTCGACCGAGGTGCCGCGCTCGACCGGCGCGGCGAAATGTGGCCGGGCGAAGGCGGTGACGGCGACCCGCACGCCGATGAACACCACCAACGACGCCGCCATCGCCGGCAGCACCTTGCGCCACAGGCTTCCCCCGACGATGCCGAGGGCCAGCGCGAACAGCGTGTAGCCGACCGGGGCGAGACCACCGACGTCGAAGTTGAACACATCGAACCGCGGGATGCCGGCGGTGTTCAGCGGCGCCATCCACCAGGACACCCCGAACCCGAAGACCAGCGCGACCAGCAGGGTGAATCCGCCGACGAGGCCGAACTTCGCCACCGCCCACTGCCGCCGGCTGACTCCCTGGGTCCACACCAGCCGGTGCGTGCCGTGCTCGAGTTCCCGCGCGACGAGCGGTGCGCCCCAGAAGATCCCGATCAGCATCGGCACGAACATCAGCAGGATGCTCAGCGATCCTTCGATCGAGTACTGCGAGGTGAACGTACGGATGGCATCGAGGCAGGTGCCGGGCAGATCGCCGTCACCGGCCGCCTGGATGCACCCGAGGCCGAGATCGTCGTAGGAGCGGCGCATCCCGAGGCCGCTCGGCACCACGAACGCCGCCAGGGCCAGCAGGCCGAGAACGGCGAAGAGTGCCTGCCGACGGTGCTGCCGCCAGACCAGCCAGATCATGCCGGCACCCCCCAGGCGCTGTGGCTCCCGACCGGTGCCGGCTCGTCCAGGTACGCCAGGATCAGGTCCTCCAGGCCGACCTCGGACGAGGTGAACAGCCCTTCGTCGACCGGCCCGTTCGTCCGGACCAGCAGGGTCGACTGGCGGTCGGTGTGGCTCTCCCGGATCACCGTCGCGACGCCGGGGATCGGCCGGCCGTCGTGCCGCGGACCGATGAGACGCCGGTGCTCGTCGAGGATGTCGTCGATCGCGCCGGCCAGCTGCACCTGCGCACTGCGCACCAGCACCAGTTGGTCGCAGACCCGTTCCAGGTCGGCCAGCAGGTGCGACGACAGCAGGACGGTGGTCCCGGTCTCGGCCACGCTGCCCATCAGCGCCTGCAGGAACTCGTGCCGGGCCAACGGGTCCAGGCTGGCCACCGGCTCGTCGAGCAGCAGCAGCCGCGGACGTTTCGCCAGGGCCAGGGCCAGTGCCACCTGCGCGCGCTGACCGCCGGAGAGGGTGCCGACCTTCTTGTCCGGCGGGATGCCGAGCTGCGCGAGCCGGACACGGGCCACCGACCCGTCCCACTGCGACCGGTTGAGCTTCCCGCCCATCCGGACGAGCTCCGCGGCGGTGAAGTCGCGGTAGAGCGGCGTGTCCTGCGCGACGAAGCCCAGATCGGCCAGTACATCGACGTTGTCGTACGGATCCTGGCCGAAGATGCGCACACTGCCGGCGTCGGGCCGGAGCAGTCCGACGGCCAGTTGGAGCAATGTGCTCTTGCCGGCGCCGTTCGGTCCGACCAGCGCGGCCACCCGACCCTCCGGCAGGGTGAACGAACAGTCCTGCAGCGCCCACCTGCTCCCGTACCGCTTGCCGAGCCCGTCGGCCTCGAGAACCATGCCCATGGAACACATCCCTTTCGTCAATGCCGGGAGTCGGTGCGGGGAGTCAGCGTCGGGAGAGGTCGTCGGCCGTGGCGGCCCGGACGGTGGTGTCGAACAGGGCGACCACGTCCTCGACCGTGAGGCCGGCTGCCCGCGCCCGTTGCAACCAGTCGGCCAGCTCGGCCTGCAGGGCGGGATGATGTGCCAATGACTCCCCGGCGAGGGTGGCGGTCACGAAAGTGCCGACGCCGGGCCGCCCTTCGGCCAGTCCCTCGAACTCGAGCTCCCGGTAGGCCTTGAGCACCGTGTTGGGATTGATCGCGAGCGCCTGCGCGACATCGCGCACCTTCGGCAACTGATCACCCGGGTCGAGCAGACCGACCCGCAGTGCCTGCCGCACCTGCTGCACCAACTGCATGTAGGTGTTGACCTTCGAGCGCCCGTCCAGCACGAACTCGATCACCCGCGGACCTCCTCGTCGCCGACCTCGCCACGTTTCTACCACCGCTGTACTACGACAGTAAGACAAGTCGGCGAGGCGGTCAACAGGTCGGGCGACTGTCGGACCTGTCCGGCACGATGGCGGTGCAGTCAACGACGATCACCCTCACGACGAGGAGGAGCACCATGCCGACGGAGTTCTCGCGATCGGACGACCTGAGAGGTGCCCGGTTCACGAACGTGAACCTCCGCGGCGCCCGTTTCGACGGTGTCGACCTGTCCGGGGCGATGATCCGCGGGTCGGACATCGCCGGCGGCGAGATCGACTCACCCTGGTTGATCGAGAGCCGGGATCCGTTGTGGGTCAACGGTGTCGACGTGACGCCGTTCGTCGATGCCGAGCTCGACCGGCGGTTCCCCGGTCGGTCGCAGCGCCGGGCGGGAGATCCGGAGTCGCTGCGGGCGGCGTGGTCCGTCCTGCAGGAGACCTGGGCGGCGACGGTGTCCCGCGCGGAGGCCATGCCGGCCGGCACCGTCGACATCCGGATCGACGACGAGTGGTCCTTCGCCGAGACGCTGCGGCACCTGGTGCTCGCCACCGACATCTGGCTGGGCAAGGCCGCTCTCGGGCTGGAGCAGCCGTACCACCGGTTCGGCCTGACCAACGCGGGTGCCGGTGATGAGGGCTTCGACATGTCCGTGTTCGCCGCAGACCCGCCGACCTGGGCGCAGGTGCTCGAGACCCGCGCCGACCGGGTGGGCATGGTCACCGCCTACCTCGGCGACGTCACCGCGGAGCAGCTCGCCGAACCACGGCAGAACCCCTGGGCCCCGCAGCACCAGGAGAGCGTGCTGTCCTGCCTGCACACCGTGCTCGAGGAGGAGTGGGAGCACCACCGTTACGCCGTGCGGGATCTCGACAAGATCGCCTCCGGAGTCGCTTGATGCCGACACTGCGCGCGGCCGGCGTCGACGTCCACCACGTGGTGCACGGTGACGGACGGCCGGTGATCGTGCTGCACGGCGCCGGCGTGGATCACCGCGAAACCGAGGCGTGCGTCGAACCCACCTTCGCCGGACTGCAGGGATGGCGGCGGATCTATCCCGACCTGCCCGGGATGGGCCGCACACCCGCGCCCGCGTCGCTCAGCAGCGCCGACGACGTGCTGGCCGTGCTCCTCGATCTCGCCAGGAAGGTCTCCGGCGGACAACCGGTTCTCCTCGTCGGTCATTCCGCAGGCGCCTACTACGCCCGGGCCCTGGCCTGCCGACAACCGGAACTCGTTGCCGGTGCTGCGCTGATCTGTCCGCTGCTGCCCGGCGCCAGGGATGTGCCTGCGCACCACGCCGTACCGGGTGGATCCGAGATCGGTGACGACGGGTTCCGCGACTACTTCGTCGTGCACACCCCGGAAATGCTCGAGAGATACCGCGAGTTCGTGGAGCCCGCCGCCGACCTGGTCGACCAGGAGGTGATGCAGCGGATCGGCGGAAAGTGGGAGATCACGGGTGATCTGCCGCCGTACCCGGGACCGGCCCTGTTGGTCGCGGGTCGCAGGGACTCGACCGTGGGCTGGGCGGCGACGGCGGATCTTGCGCAGCAGTGGCCCGGGGCGACCCTGGCCGTGCTGGACCACGCCGGCCATGCCCTCCCGCACGAGCAGCCGGAGTTGCTGCGCGCGTTGATCGGCGAGTGGCTGGCCCGGGTGGAACGGACGGTCAGCGGGTGAAGGCCTCGACCAGCATCCCGACCGCGGCGGGCCCGGTGTGCGGCAGGAAGAGGGAGGGTTCGACCAGCTCGACCTCGAGAACGCAGTAGCGGCAGTTGTTGTCGCGGACCAGATCGACGCGGGCGTAGGTCGGGACGCCGAACCTGGCGGTCACCAGGTCGACGGCGGCCTGCGCCACCTCGACCTGGTCCGCGGTGGCGTCGTGCGGGACGTTCGTCTCCGCGGCGAACATCTCGTCGATGGAGGCGGCGCGGGGGAGCGCGACGCGCTTGCTCGCGGCATGGCTGAACCGCCCGCCGAAGAACACCATCGGCCATTCGCCGTCGGTGGCCACCGATGTCAGGAACGGTTGCACCAGCACGGTCCGGCCGTCGCGGTGCAGCCGGTCGATGTGGCCGGTGGCGATGTCGTGCTGATCGGCGCCGTAGGAGGCGGCGTCCCGGCTGCCGGCCCCGACGGCCGGCTTCACCACGAAGTCCCCGTCCGGGAACTCTGCGCCGGCACCGGGTGGCAGGAAGCGAGTGGGCGTGATCGGGACGCCGGCGTCGGCCAGTTCGGCGAGGTAGCTCTTGTCGGTGCTCCACCGCACCATGGCCGGCGGGTTCACCACCTCGGTCACCGCGTCCACCCGGTCCAGCCAGGCCAGGAACTCCGGGAGCCGCTCGGGGTAGTCCCAGGCCGACCGCAGCACCGCGCGGTCGAACGCCGACCAGTCCACGGCCGGGTCGGTCCACTCGACCACCTGCACCTCGACCCCGGCATCGGCCAGCGCGGGCAGAGCCGGCGGTTCGTCCTCGTCCAGGCCACGGGTGCCGGCGGTGGTCACCCAGGCGAGTCGGCGGATCATGTGTTCCCTATCGGTGCGTCGTTGCCCGGCAGCGGTCGTTGCGGGCCACCGATCCTAGGTGACGCGCACTGTCAGGACCGACGATGATCGTCGAAAGCCGTGAGGACCCGCGTCAGCAGCCCGGTGTCGCCCTCGACCCGGGCGTCGCCGGAGCGCACCGCATCGTCGAGCGGCCGGTGGTCGAACACCAGATCCTGGACGACCCGCACCGTTGCAGCGAGAAGGCAGTCGGCAGGTTCCTCCGCCCGTACGACAACCAGGCGCCCGCCGGACACGGTCAGCAGGAACCCGTCATCGGGCAGCCGGACCTGGACGGTGCCGCCCGTCCCGACGATCGCCGAGGGCTGGAAGGTCGTGCGCAGGGCAACCATCAGCGCGTCCGGGCTCAGCGCACGGGCGGAGTCCGGTCCGGGTGGCAGCGGGCTGCCCCAGCGGCCCAACGCCAGCAACACCGGCTCCAGATCCCGCCCGCGCCCGGTCAACTCGTAGACCAGTCCGGTGGCGGGTGGCAGCCCGCGCCTCCGGGTGACGATCCCGGCGTCCTGCAGCTCGCGCAGTCGTTGGGTCAGGACGTTCTGGCTCGTGCCCAGGAGTCCACGGTGCAGATCGGCGAAGCGTTTCGGCCCGAACAGCAACTCGCGGACCACGAGCAGCGCCCAGCGCTCCCCGACGAGATCGAGGGCCCGGGCGATGCCGCAGAGATCGTGATAGCTACGCACGAAACCCATAGTACTTCCTCTTCGACACTGATTACTCCTAGACTAGGAGTAATCAAGCGAAGGAGCGGACGATGCCCCACATACGATCGGCCGACGGCACCGCAATCGGGTTCGACGTCTTCGGGAACCGCGGCCCCGCGGTAGTCCTGGTCAGCGGCGGACTGGACGACGGCAGCGAGAACGTCCCGCTGGCCGAACATCTGGCCGGCGACTTTCGTGCGGTGGTCTACCGCCGTCGCGGTCGCGGCGACAGCGGTGACACGCCGCCGTACGCGGTGCAGCGAGAGGTCGAGGACCTCGCCACCGTGATCGCCGCCGTCGGCGGCCGGGCGCATCTGTTCGGCGCTTCGTCGGGCGGGGCGCTGGCCCTGCATGCTGCTGCCGCCGGCCTGCCCGTCGACCGGATCGCTGTCCACGAGGTGCCGTACCTGCTCGGCGAGGAGATGCTCGGAGCCTGGCGTGCCTACACGTCCGACCTCGAGGCAGCACTGGACCGCGACGACCGTGACGAGGCGCTGCGGCTCTTCATGCGGCTGGCAGGCTCCTCCGACGAGCAGATCGCCGGCGCCGAGGCTGCTCCGGTGTGGCCGGCGCTACGGGCGCTCGCGCCGACTCTGCGCCACGACGCCGCCTGCCTCGGTGACGGCGCGCCGCCCGCCGATCTGCTCGCGGGCGTACGCATGCCGGTGCTGCTCACCACCGGCGCGACCATCGACCCGCATTCGGCCGGACTGCCCGTCGACTTCTTCGGCGCTGCAGCAGATGTCGCGGCAGGTCTGGTGCCCGATGCCCGCCGGGTGACGATCGAGGTGCCCGGACACGTCGCCGACCCGGGACTGCTCGGCCCGGTGCTGACCGACTTCTATCTCGGCTGAGGGCCGTTCGACAGGACAGCGACCGGAACTGTGACCAGCACGGTGAGCCCACCACCGGGGGTGTCCTCGAGTTCGATCGAGACGTCCAGGGCGTCGGCGAGCCCGCGGGCCACGGCCAGACCGAGGCCCAATCCGTTGCCGGCCGGGACGTCGCCGAGCCGCTGGAACGAGGCGAACATGGTGGGCCGGTCCTTCTCCGCGACACCCGGGCCGTGGTCGGCGATCCGGATCATCACGGCGTCACCGTTCTCGCCGGCCACCGGTCCGGCAGTGAGCCGCACCCGGCGGCCCTCCGGCGTGTAGCGGACGGCATTGGAGACGATGTTGGCCAGCACCCGTTCCAGCAGGCCGCCGTCGGTGTCGAGCAGCGGCAGGTCGTCCGGGATCTCGTCGGCGATCACGTCCACCGGGATGCCCAGCAACGCGCCGTGCACCACTTCGTCCACCGACACCGGTCGGCGCAGCGGGGTGAGCACGCCGGTGTGCAGCCGCGACAGGTCGAGCAGATTGGTCAGCACCGCATCGAGCTGGTCGGCGGCCTCGGCCGTCGAGCTGAGCAGCTCCTCGCGATCCTCGGTCGACAGCGTCACGTCGTGTGTCCGCAGACCGGACACCGAGGCCTTGATGGTCGCCAACGGCGTCCGCAGGTCGTGGGACAGCGCGGCCAGTACGGCGGTGCGAACGGAGTCGGCCTGCCGCAGCCGGTCGGCCTCGCCGGCCCGGCCGGCCAGATGGAGCCGGTCCGCGGCGAGCGCGGCCTGCGCCGCGAAGACGTCGACCAGGCTCTGGTCCGCCGCCGGGAGCACCCTGCCGTACAGCAGCAGCTCATGATGGCGACCGGCCGGCACCGTCAGATCGGGACGGGTGTCCGGTGGCACGGGAAGGCCGGACAGACAGGACTTCTCGCCGCTGCCGACCTCGCGGAGGGCAACGGTGGTCATCCCGAAACCGATCCGCGCGCGGTCCAGTACGGCGGTGACCCCGTCGGTGGCGGTCAGGCTGTCGGTGGCCACCGATGCCAGCAGCTGGGCCTCCGCCCGGCCCTTCGCGGCCGAGCGGGCCCGTGCCGCCGAACGATCCACGATCGAGGCGACCGAGACGCCGACGGCGACGAAGACCGCCAGCGCGAAGATGTTCTGCGGTTGCGCGATGGTGAGCGAACCGATCGGCGGCGTGTACAGCAGGTTGGCCAGCACGCCGGCGATGACGGCGCTGACCGCCGCGGGCACCGTGCCGCCGATCAGTCCGTTGGCCAGGACGCCGAGCAGGAAGACCAGGAGCACCGACGGCAGGCCGAGCCCGTCGCGCAGCGGGAGCAGGGCGCCGGCGAGTCCGATCGGCACCAGCAGTGCGGCCGTCCAGGCCACCCAGCGCCGCCGTCGCGGCGCCAGGTCCGGTGCGATGGCACGCTTGCGGGAGGAGTCGGCGTCGTGGGTGACCACGTGGACGTCGATGTCGCCGGAGTCGCGGACGATCGAGTTCAGCGTGCTGGAACGCACCAGCTGGGTGAACCGGCCGTGCGTCGACGCGCCGACGACGATCTGGGTGCCGTTCATACTCCGCGCGAAATCCAGAACCGCCGCGGCGATGTCATCACCCACGACGAGCTGCAGGCTGCCGCCGAGCTTCTCCGCCAGCAGGCGCTGCTTCTCCAGCTCGGCCGGGTCGGTGACGGAGGAGCGGGTGCCGTCGGAGCGCACCACGTGCACGGCGATCAGCGACCGACCGGCCACCCGGCCGGCGATCCGGGCGCCGCGGCGGATCAGCATCGCGCCCTCGGGGCCGCCGGTGAGGGCGACCACGATGCGTTCGCGCACGGCCCAGGTGCCGGTGATCCCGCGTTCGTTGCGGTAGCGCTCCAGGCCCTCCTCGACCCGGTCGGCGAGCCAGAGCAGGGCCAGCTCACGCAGCGCGGTGAGGTTGCCCTCGCGGAAGTAGTTGCCCAGCGCGGTGTCGATGCGTTCGGCCGGGTAGATGTGGCCGTGCGCCATCCGCCGGCGGAGGGCCTGGGGCGACATGTCGACCAGCTCGATGGCGTCCGCGGCGCGCACGACGGCGTCCGGGACCGTCTCCTGCTGCTGGATCCCGGTGATCGCGGCGACCACGTCGTTGAGCGACTCCAGGTGTTGGATGTTGACGGTGGTGATCACGTCGATGCCGGCGTCCTGCAGCATCTGCACGTCCTGCCAACGCTTCTCGTGGCGGGAGCCGGGCGCGTTGGTGTGGGCGAACTCGTCGATCAGCACCACGGCCGGGCGCCGCTCCAGCACCGCCTCGACGTCCAGCTCGGTCAGTGCGACGCCCCGGTGGTACACGGTGGCGCGGGGGATGACCGGCAGGTCACCCCCCGCGCTCGCGGTGTGTTCGCGACCGTGGTCCTCGACGATGCCGATGACCACGTCGGTGCCACGGGAGCGGCGGCGGAGTCCCTCGGAGAGCATCGCGACGGTCTTGCCGACGCCCGGTGCCGCTCCGAGGTAGACCCGCAGCCGCCCCCGGCTCACGGCTGGAGCCGTTGCAGGGCGAGGTTCAGCTCGAGGACGTTCACCCGGTCCGCACCCAGGAAGCCGAATGTCGGGCCCTGGATGTGCTCCTCCACCAGGGCACGCACGGCCAGCGGGTCGAGCCCGCGGGCGGTGGCCACCCGGTTCACCTGCAGCAGCGCGTAGGCGGGGGAGATGTGCGGGTCCAGGCCGGAGGCCGACGCGGTGAGCGCATCGGCCGGCACGTCCTCCGGTGCGACACCGTTGGCCGCGGCGACCTCGGCCCGCCGCTCGTCGATCAGGGCGAGCAGGTCGGGGCTGTCGGCAGCCAGGTTGCTGCCGCCGGAGGACAGCGCGTCGTAGCCGTCACCGGCAGCGGACGGCCGACCGGCGAACCACTCGTCGCCCTCGAACTGCTGCCCGATGAGCGAGCTGCCGACGACGTCGCCGTTGGCGTCGGTCACCATGGATCCGTCGGCCTGGTCCTTGGCGATCACCTGGCCCACGCCGAGAACAACCAGGGGGTAGACGATCCCGAGGACTATGGTCATCGCGATCAGGAACTTGAGCCCGGTCCACAGCTGGCGGCCGGCCACGGAAGCCAGCGTCCCGCCGGACATCCGGGACTCGGTGGTGTGCGTGTCGTTCGTCATGGTCAGGCCACTCCGGGGATGAGGCTCACCAGCAGGTCGATGATCTTGATGCCGACGAACGGCACCACCAGACCGCCGAGCCCGTAGATGAAGAGGTTGCGGGACAACAGCTTCGAGGCGCTCGTGGGCCGGTACCGGACGCCACGGATGGCGAGCGGGATCAGCGCCACGATGACCAGGGCGTTGAAGATGACCGCCGAGATGATCGCCGACTGCGGCGAGGACAGGCCCATGATGTTGAGCGCCGACAGGCCGGGGTAGGCCACCATGAACATCGCCGGCAGGATCGCGAAGTACTTGGCGACGTCGTTGGCGATCGAGAAGGTGGTCAGCGCACCGCGGGTGATCAGCAACTGCTTGCCGATCTCCACGATCTCGATGAGCTTGGTCGGCGACGAGTCGAGGTCGACCATGTTGCCGGCCTCCTTCGCCGCGGCCGTGCCGGTGTTCATTGCCACGCCGACGTCGGCCTGGGCGAGCGCCGGGGCGTCGTTGGTGCCGTCACCGGTCATGGCGACGATCCGGCCACCCTCCTGCTGCTTGCGGATGTACGCCAGCTTGTCCTCCGGCGTGGCCTCGGCGAGGAAGTCGTCGACGCCGGCTTCCTTGGCGATGGTCCGGGCGGTGAGCGCGGAGTCGCCGGTGATCATCACGGTGCGGATGCCCATGGTGCGCAGCTCCGAGAACTTCTCGGCGATGCCGGGCTTCACGACGTCCTTGAGGTGGATGACGCCGAGCACCTCGGCGCGCCCCTTCGCCGTGCGGGCCAGCAGCAGCGCGGTGCCACCGTCGGCGGCGATCGCGTCGGCGTCGTTCTGGCTCTCCGTCGGGAGCTCGTCGCCGTGGCTGCGCACCCACTCG
Source organism: Nakamurella alba (assembly GCF_009707545.1). Classification (NCBI taxonomy): domain Bacteria; kingdom Bacillati; phylum Actinomycetota; class Actinomycetes; order Nakamurellales; family Nakamurellaceae; genus Nakamurella; species Nakamurella alba. The sequence continues at coordinate 1,412,440 of NZ_WLYK01000001.1, forward strand.
GCGACCGCAGTCACCGCGCCCTTGCGCAGTTCGGAGCCGTCCGGCAGGTCGATGCCGCTCATCCGGGTGCGGGCGGAGAACTCGACGACCTCGCCGGCCACGGGTGCGGCGGCATCCAGGCCGTAGCGCTCGGCGCACAGTTCGACGATCGAGCGACCTTCCGGCGTCTCGTCGGCCAGGCTGGCGGCGAGCACGGCCTTCGCCAGGTCGTTGCCGTCGACACCCGGGGCCGGGAGGAAGCGGTCCGCCCGCCGGTTGCCGAAGGTGATGGTCCCGGTCTTGTCCAGCAGCAGGGTGGAGACGTCGCCCGCGGCCTCGACGGCCCGGCCGCTCATCGCCAGGACGTTGCGCTGCACCAGGCGGTCCATGCCGGCCACGCCGATCGCGGAGACCAGAGCGCCGATGGTGGTCGGGATCAGACACACCAGCAGGGCCACCAGGACCACGATCGACTGGGGGGCGCCCGAGAAGTCTGCCATCGGCTGCAGCGCGATGGTGACCAGCAGGAACACGATGGTCAGCGAGGCCAGCAGCACGTTCAGTGCGATCTCGTTCGGCGTCTTCTGCCGCTGCGAGCCCTCGACCAGCGCGATCATCCGGTCGACGAACGAGTCGCCCGGCTCGTTGCGGATCTCCACCACGATCCGGTCGGACAGCACCCGGGTGCCACCGGTGACCGAGGACCGGTCGCCGCCGGACTCGCGCACCACCGGGGCGGACTCGCCGGTGATGGCCGACTCGTCCACCGCGGCAACACCTTCGACGACATCGCCGTCACCGGGGATCACATCGCCTGCCTCGCAGACCACGCGATCACCCTTGCGCAGATCGCCGGCGGGGACCGAGATCTCGCGGCCGTCGCGGTCCAGCTTGCGGGCGGTCGCGGTCGCCCGGCCGGCGCGCAGGCTGGCGGCCTGGGCCTTGCCCCGGCCCTCGGCGACGGCGTCGGCGAGGTTGGCGAAGATCACGGTCAGCCAGAGCCAGATGGTCACCGCCAGCACGAATCCGGAGAACTCGGTGAAGCACAGGATGGTGCTGAGCACGGATCCGATCTCCACCACGAACATGACCGGGTTCTTCACCATGCGCCGGGGATCGAGCCCGCGCAGCGCGTTCGGCAGCGCGGTGATCAGACTGCGCGGGGAGAACACCCCGGCGCTGATCCTGGACGGCGGCAGACCCGTCTCGGTCGGCGGGACCGACCGATCGGTCAACACGGGGGCGGTCATGCGGACAGTCCTTCGGCGATCGGGCCCAGCGCGAGGGCGGGGAGGTAGGTGAGGCCAGCGACGAGGATCACGACGGCGACGAGCATGCCGACGAACAGTGGCCGGTGGGTGGGCAGCGTGCCCGCGTCGTCGGGTCGGACCCGTTGCCGCGCCAGGCTTCCGGCGAGACCGAGCACCAGCACGATCGGCACCAGACGGCCGAGCAGCATGGCGAACCCGAGGACGATGTTGTAGAAGTCGCTGTTCGCTGACAGGCCGGCGAAGGCCGAACCGTTGTTGTTGGCGGCGGAGGCGAAGGCATAGGTGATCTCGGAGAGGGCGTGCGGCCCGCCGTTGAGGACGGCCTCCCTGGCCGAGGGCACGAGCAGCGCCGACCCGATGCCCAGCAGCACGATGGCCGGGGTGGTCAGGATGTACCCGGCGACGAAGGTCATCTGCCGGCCGCCGATCTGCTTGCCCAGGTAGGTCGGTGTACGGCCGACCATCAGGCCCGCGACGAACACCGTGACGATCGCCAGCACGAGCATGCCGTAGAGCCCGGAACCGGTTCCACCGGGGGAGATCTCGCCGAGCAGCATGTTCAGGATCGTCACACCGCCGCCGATCCCGGTCATCGACGAGTGCATGGAGTTGACGGCGCCGGTGGAGGTCGCGGTGGTGGTCACGGCGAAGAGCACCGACGAGGGGATCCCGAACCGGGTCTCCTTGCCCTCCATGGCTGCGCCTGCGGCGTCGAGAGCGGCACCGGCGTGGGCGTTCTCGGAGATCAGCGCGGTGACCAGGGCTCCGGTCCACAGCACGGCCATGGCCGCGACCACGGCATAGCCCTGCTTGAGCGATCCGACCATCCGGCCGAAGGTGCGCGGCAGCGAGAACGGGATCGCCAGCATCAGGAAGATCTGGAAGATGTTGGTGAACGGGTTCGGGTTCTCGAAGGGGTGCGCGGAGTTGGCGTTGTAGAAGCCGCCGCCGTTGGTGCCGAGCTCCTTGATCGCCTCCTGCGAGGCGACAAGACCGCCCGGGATGGTCTGCCGGCCGCCGGCGAGGGTGGTGACGGTCTCCGGGACGTTGAGGTTCTGCACGACGCCGGAGATCACCATGACGATCGCCGCCAGGAACGACAGCGGCAGCACGAGACGCAGTACCAGTCGGGTCATGTCGACCCAGAAGTTGCCCAGGCGATCGGTGCCGGAGCGGGACAGGCCCCGGATCAGGGCGGCCACCACGGCGATGCCGACGGAGGCGGACAGGAAGTTCTGCACCGTCAGACCGATGGCCTGGATGGTGTAGCCCAGGGCGGACTCGCCGGCGTAGGACTGCCAGTTCGTGTTCGTCACAAAACTGACCGCGGTGTTCCAGCCCTGGGCGAGCGGCATGTCGGGGGTGTCGTTGGCATACGGCAGCGCGCTCTGGATCGAGAGCAGCAGCCACAGCAGAGCGATCGAGACGATGCTGAACATCACGACGGACAGCGCGTAGACCACCCAGCGCCGATCGGCCCTCGGGTCGATGCGCAGCATGCGGTAGACGCCGCGTTCGGCGCGACTGTGCTTCCCGGGTGTCAACACCCGGGCCATGTACTCGCCCAGCGGAACGTGCACGATGGCGAGGGCCAGGACCAGCACCGCGATCGTTGTCGCGGCGGCCCACCACCCGGTCATCAGAACTTCTCCGGACGGACGAGGGCGACCACCAGGTAACCCAGCAGCAGCACCGCGACCACGGCGGCGACGACGGTCATTCCACGCTCCACGGGTCAGGCCCCGGACCTCCGGGCCTTTCGAATCGGACATCGCGACGGTAGGAGTGCGGACCGCCTGTTTCCGGTTGGTTGACAGACTCTTGACGCCGGGGGAGCGGATCTTGACGAGATCCTGATGCCGGAGGTCGCGGGTCGCGGGTCGCGGGGCGGCCCCACACCGGCAGACCGTCGATGCCGGGGTTGATGCCGAGGCGGGCCAGGAGCCCGAGAACCTCTCCGATTCTGAACATCCCCTGGCCCAAAAAAGGCATCGGATGTTCAGAATCTGTGACGCACGACGCCCATGAGTTGGCACATAGTTCACTCTTTGCTGAATACAGCAAGCGGTGTACCGTCGGCGCTATGGAGACGGTGACCCACGGCTCGGTGCTCGCTCGATTCGGTCACGCGTTGTCCGACCCGACCCGCGCCCGGGTGATGCTCGCCCTAAGTGAGAGTCCCTTCTATCCCTCCGATCTGGCGGACCTGCTCGGGGTGTCCCGGCAATCGTTGTCGAACCACCTCTCGTGCCTGCGGGGCTGTGGGCTGGTGGTCACCGTGCCGGAGGGGCGGCGGACCCGTTACGAACTGGCCGACGCACGCCTGGGTCATGCGTTGGGCGACCTGATGAGTGTCGTGCTGGCCGTGGACCCGGAGCACTGCGACGCGTCGAACGAGAACGGTTGCTGCTGACATGGTCCCGCTCAACCTGGAGCTCGGCGCATCGTCCGCTCGCCGGGCGCTGCTGCACCGCAGGATCCGCCTGTTCGTCGCGGCCACCATCGCCTACAACGTCATCGAGGCGGTGGTGGCGATCACGGCCGGCACGATCGCGTCCTCGGGCGCCCTGATCGGGTTCGGCCTGGACTCGATCATCGAAGTGGGCTCGGCGGCGGCGGTCGCCTGGCAGTTCGCCGGGCGCGATCCCGAGGCCCGGGAGAAGGTGGCTCTGAAGATCATTGCGGTGTCCTTCTTCGCGCTGGCCGCCTACGTCTCCGTCGACTCCGTTCTCGCCCTGACCCGCGGTTCCGAGGCGGAGCACTCCACCGTCGGACTGGTGCTGGCCGGGCTCAGCCTGGTGATCATGCCGTTCCTGTCGTACGGGCAGCGGCGGACCGGGCGTGAGCTCGGGTCACGCTCGGCGGTCGCGGACTCCAAGCAGACCCTGCTGTGCACCTACCTTTCCGGTGTGTTGCTGGTCGGTCTGGCCGTCAACTCGCTGTGGGGGTGGACCTGGGCCGACCCGGTCGCCGCCCTGGTGATCGCTGCCGTCGCCCTGAAGGAGGGACGGGAGGCGTGGCGCGGCGACAACTGCTGCGCGCCGGTCGGTCTGACCGCGACCCGCACGGAGGAGTCGCACAGTTGCTCGGGCGGGTGCAACTGCTGCGCCTGACCATGGCCCCGGTCCGATCGGGCCGGCGGTGCCAGGGGAGGCAGGTATCGAGATCCCGCTGACGTGCAGATCTGCACAGCCCCCTGTGTCGATGTGGCTCTTCTCCGCGCAGATGGTCCGCGGCACTGTGGGGTCGAGCCGGTGGCGCCGTCGCCCCGGCCCCAGGAGAGGAAGCACCATCATGCGCGCTGTCGTCGTCCCCGCCACCGGTGGTCCGGAGATCCTTCAGGTCTCCGAGATCGGCACCCCGACCGCAGGTCCCGGGCAACTCCTGGTCCGGGTCACGGTCGCGGGCATCAACTACATGGACGTCTACCAGCGCACGGGAGCGGTACCGCGGCCCACGCCGTTCACCCTCGGTGTGGAAGGTGTCGGGGTCGTCGAGGAACTCGGTCCGGACGTGCAGGATTTCGCCGTCGGTGACCGGGTCGGCTGGTTCAGCGGGGGCAGCGGCAGTCACGCCGAGTTCGCGACGGTGGAGGCCGGCCGCGCGGTGGCCGTGCCGGACGGGATCACCGACGACCAGGCCGTCGCCGTCCTGATGCAGGGGATCACCGCGCACTATCTGGCGACCGACACCTACCCGGTCGCACCCGGCGACCCGGTGCTGGTGCACGCCGCGGCCGGTGGTGTCGGTCAACTGCTGACCCGGATCGCCGTGCACCGCGGCGGAACGGTGATCGGCACGGTGTCGACGCCGGCCAAGGAGGCCGCCGCGACAGCAGCCGGGGCATCACACGTGTTCGGCTACCAGGACATCGCCGACCGGGTCAAGGATGTCACCGGAGGTGCCGGTGTGGCCGTCGTCTACGACGGGGTCGGCGGCCCTACCTTCGACGCGAGCCTGGCGAGCCTGCGGCAGCGTGGCGTCCTGGTCGCCTACGGCACGGCCGGCGGGCCGACACCGCCGCTGGAGATCCCGCGGCTGAACTCCGGCGGGTCGCTGTACGTGACCCGCCCGACCATCGCCCACTACGCCGGGACCACCGACGAACTGCGTCGACGCGCCGCCGAGGTGTTCGGCTGGGTCGCCGACGCGACCGTGCCCGTGAGCATCGGAGCGGAATTCGCACTGAACGATGTCGCCCAGGCGTATCGCGAACTGGAGGGGCGGCGCACGGCCGGCAAGGTGATGCTGCGCCCCTGACTCCCGATCGTTCCGGTCCGGAATGATCGGGCGCGGACCCGGGCCGGACCGGCAAGGTGGATCACGAAGGAGGCACCGTGATCGCAGCACTGAACCGTCTGGTCGACGCCGTCGAGACGCAACTCGGCGAGGACATCAAGGTCGATGAGGTCGCTGCCGGCGTCGGCACGACCGAGTACCACCTCCGGCGGATGTTCTCGTCGCTGGCCGGCATGCCTGTGACGGAGTACGTGCGTCGGCGCCGGATGACCGTCGCCGCAGCGGATGTCGTGGCCGGCGACGGTCTGTTGGACATCGCAGTCCGGTACGGGTACGGCTCGACCGAGGCGTTCGGTCGGGCGTTCCGGATGGTGCACGGCAGCACGCCGGCCGAGGTGCAGCGTCACGGCGGCCCCCTTCGTTCACAACCGAGGCTCAGGTTCCGCCTGACCGTCGAAGGGAGCGACCCCATGGACACCCGTATCACCGACCGACCCTCGTTCCGGCTGGTGGGTCACGCGACCCGCGTCCCGCTGATCCACCACGGCGTCAACCCGCACATCGCAGCTTTCGTCGCCGCCCTGCCCGCCGGCGAGCATCAGCGGCTCAAGGACTGCAGTGACACCGAGCCCGGTGGCCTGCTGCAGGTGACCGCCGACGTCGACCCCGATTACACCGAGGGCACCAGTCTCACCTACCTGCACGGCGCAGCCGTCAGCGGGAACTCCGTGCTACCGGAGGATCTCGATGTGATCGAGGTCCCCGCCGGATCCTGGGCCGTGTTCCGCGCCACCGGGGCCTACCCGGACGCGTTGCAGCGGACCTGGGCGGCCACGGCCACCGACTGGTTCCCGTCGAACCCGTGGCGACTGCGCCCGGGACCGTCGATCGTCGCCGTGCTCGAGCGGGCCGACGACTTCAGTACTGCGACCACCGAGCTGTGGATGCCCGTCGAACGCGACCCGGGCTGACCCGGGCAGACCCAACCTGATCAGCCTTCGGTCTGTCGCTGTTCCTGCTCCAGCCGGTCCAGATGCAGGTCGGCGGAGAGGAAGTCGGCGGACTCCGGCAGGATCAGGTGCAGTTGGGTGATGGGGGAGATCGACACCCGACCCTCCGAGAGCACCAGGTCGAGGACGTGGCCACCGCGGGCCCGGGCGTCGTCGACGTAGTGCAGGTGGTAACCGACCACCGAGATGCCGGCCTCGAACTTCGGGGTCCGGAAGCCGACGACGGTGCCGGTGGTCGCCGTCAACGACGACTCCGTCTGGTGCGCGGTGACCTCGACGAACGGCACGTACGGCTGGTGCTGCTCGCTGACGGTCCGGGTGCGGACCGCGGTGAAGGTGCCGTCGACACGGACCGCGACAGAAGCGTTCTCGCCGCCGGAGGCGGCATCGATCCGCGCCTCCAGGGCGTCGAGGGTCATCGGCCCGGTGACGTCGAAGGCAATCCGATCGTGGAAGCGGGTGACGGCGGCGAACGGCGTGTGCGCGGCGCCGTCGGCCGGGGTGACCGTGCCGTCGCTGCGCAGGTGATGGCAGACGCCGTCGAGGACCACCATCTCGCCGTCGAGATGGTTGAAGGTGCCCAGCCCGAAGTCGCCGTGCCGCAGCAACTGCTCGACGGTGACGTCTCCGTCGTAGATCCCGGCGAGAAGCGCTGCGAAGGTCGAGGTCTGGTACACCGAATAGTCGTCGCGGTGGTCGACCTGCAGCTCTGTTGATGTCATTGCGCCATCCAACACCGTGCGTACCGCCGGGCCGATGTGACCACCCGTTGCGGAGGGCGACATCCGGCTGACTCCTTGACAGGTGCAGAGGACATCCTGCAGCCTTGGTAGGTCGACCAACCAGAGAGCGAGCCAAAGGGGAGTGCATGACGGACAAGCGCTCCGACATCGTCGCAGCGTCCGTCGAACTGGTGCAGCAGGACGGCCTTGCCGGGTTGACCCAGCCCCGGGTGGCCCGGCGGATCGGGCTGCGGCAGAGCCACATCACGTACTACTTCCCGACGCGGGACGACCTGGTGGCGGCCGTGGCTGCGTCGGCCGTGGAGCGACGGATCGGGGCTCTCGCCCGGATGCTCTCGGCGCCGACGGTCGAGGAGAAGATCGGCGTGCTGGTCTCTGTGCTGCTCGATCCCGGGCAGACCCGGGTACTGCTCGCGCTCACCCAGATCGCGGACACCACGCCCGAGCTGCGGTCGCACTTCGGGGCCCTCGCCGCCGGTATCGGACCGATCGCCGCCGATCTGCTGTCGGCCGCAGGTGCCGAGGTCTCGGCCGAGGCGATCGCGCTCCTGCAGACCACCTCGACCGGGTTGGCCGTCGTCGCCCTGGCCAACGGCGCAGGCGACGAACGCACCACCATCCTGCTTCTCCACCGACTCGTGCACTCCTTCCCTTCCCGACAGACGGACAAGGACCCGACGTGATCCGACTCAAGCCCTCCACCGCCGGCCGCCAGTACGCGGGGTGGACCCCCGACAGCGTGGCCATGTCCGGACTCGGAAGCAGAACGCTTGCCGATCAACGTATCCCGGTGGACGGTGACATCACACTGCATGCGGACGTGTACGTGCCGAAGGTCGACGGGCGCTACCCGGCGGTGGTGTCGTTCGGCGCGTACTCGACGGAGCTGCACACCGCCGGTGCACCGACCGGCAGCAACGAGATCGGTTCCCCACCGGTGTTCACCGACCGGGGGTACTGCCCGGTGATCGTCGAGCGCCGCGGCATGGGCCGCTCCGGTGGCGAGCAGGGCCCGTTCTTCGGGGTGCAGGACATCGACGACCACGAGGCGGTGATCGCCTGGGCGGCCGGTCAGCCGTGGTGCAACGGCGAGGTGGTGCTGTTCGGCACCTCCTACTACGGCATGACCCAGCCGATGGTCGCCGCACGTCGTCCACCGGCGCTGAAGGCATTCTTCGCCAACGAGATCTGCACCGATCCGTACCGGCACATCATCAACTTCGGCGGAGTGCCCGGGCTCTACTTCATGGATCTGTGGATGGGGGCCAACTTCACCGAGAAGATGCAGGATCTGCGGGTCAGCCCGCAGAAGCGTGCGCTGCTCAGCCATCTCACCAACGGCCCGATGCACCCGCTGCTGGAGAAGGTGGTGCACCGCAAGGTCGACGACCTCTTCACCCACTTCATGTCGGCCACGCCGGTCGAGTCGGTGCGGCGCACCTTCGTGGACTGGGTGTTCGACGCGAAGACGAGGGAGGCGGGTCTGGTGGCCGAAGGTGTCGGTGACCATCTCGGCCACATCGATGTGCCCTTCGTGGTGGTGCAGAACCTGGGTTACTTCAACCTGCACCAGTTCGGCAGCTACGAACTCTTCGAAAAGGCCGGGACCCCGGCGGACCGGAAATGGATGATCCTCGGGCCCGCGGAGTACCTGCTCCCGGTGTACTCCTGGCAGGAGGAGGCATTGGCGTTCTTCGACCACGTCCTGCGATCCACCGACAACGGCTACGACGGACAGGCGCCCGTTCGCTTCTGGGTCGAGGGTGCCGAGACCTTCGACACCTCGGCGACGTTCCCCCCGCCGTCCGCGCGGATGCAGCGGCTGTACCTGGCGTCCGGAGGCGTGTTGAGCGATGTCGAGCCGGAGGCCGGCAGCGACAGCTGGATCGGGATCCCGATCGGGCTGCCGGTGATCGGTGGTCTGGATGAGATCGAGCACCAGCTTCTGACCTTCGAACTACCGGTGGAGGACGACACCGAGCTGGCCGGTGCGGTCACCGCCGACCTGACGTTCAGCTGCAACGAGATCGACTCGTACGTCATCGCCCGACTGTCCAGGATCGATGCCGAAGGGATCCGGCACCACCTGTCGATGGGTGCCGTCCGGCCGACCGCGGCGTCGGCGGACCCCGGGCGGGGCAGCTCTGTCGAGATCGCCCACGACACCGGGAGGCGTCAGGCGTTGACACCCGGCGAGCCGGTGCACCTGCGGTTCAGCCTGACTCCGGTCCCGGTGCGACTGCAGGCCGGTGATCGACTCCGACTGGACGTCGGGAGCCGTTCGGATCTGCTCCGTCAGAGCCCGGCCGACGGGTACGTCCAGTTCGATCTGCCGGTTCCGCCCTACCTCTGCCGCAACACCCTGCACTTCGGCGGTGCCAGCTGGATCGAGGTGGACCGGATCAGGCCGGCCCGGGCAGCGAACCTCTCCACGCGCCCCGGGCGGTGATGATGGCGACCGTCGCCCACGCGCCGAGCAGGACGACGTACAGCACCACGGCCAGCCCGTGCACGACGGTGGATCCGGCGGTCGTCCCGAGGGCCGATGCGCCGGTGACGCAGGTACCGACCGGGAAGGTGAAGCTCCACCAGGTGAGCGAGAAGCGCAGGCCGCGCCGCCCGGCGTGCACCGTCAGCGCGATCGCCAGGGCGAACATCAGGGCGCCGAAGCCGCCCATCACCATCCCGAACACCAGGCCGAAGATTCGCAGGCCGCCGGCGTACGGAGCGGGCAGGACGTCGCCGGCACCGGCGCCGAGGAGGTTGGCCGCGGTGACGGACTGGCCAATCATGCCGAGGGTGATCCACACCGTCGGCGCCGCCTGCAGCGCCGGCAGACCGCCGTGGACGAGTCGCGAATAGATCATCGTGATCGTGATCATCCCGAGCAGCAGGCTCATCCCGAACATCGCGTAGCAGGCGATGAGCAGCGTCAACCGGGCCTGCCCGGCCGGGACGTGCGGCAGCAGCAGGGCTCCGGTGGATGCCGAGACCATTGGCGGGACGATCGGCATGAGCCAGGCGGGGAGCGCCACGGCCTTCGCGTGGTCATGGCGGGTGATCATCCGGAACGGCACCCACAGACTGGTGCCCAGCCCGATGATCGTCCCGGTGGTCCACAGCGCGAGGTCGACCACCACGGCGGCGTGCAGGCCGATGACGTCCCGGCCGACGAGCAGGGTGCCGGCCCCGACGGTGAGGATCGCCATCGGCAGGGCGCCGTAGAACTGGACCATCACCGGGTGCCGGGCATATCCGCGAGCGTTGTCGGGGTGCCGTCGCCAGTGCAGCAGGAAGGCCGTGCCGATGGTCGCCAGCATCAGCACGGCCAGCACCCAGATGGCCAGGGTGAACGCCCGCAGCGGCCCAGGATGCCAGGGGAGGCCGGCCGCTGCGTTGGCGACGATGCCCGTGCCCATCACCGCGGCGAACCAGTTCGGGGTGATGTGCTCGAACACCCGCGCGGTGTCGGGCCGCTCGCGGAGCCGGGCCGGCTGGTGCGGGCGGGCGATGGTCGGGGTGCTCACCCTTCGACCCTGCCCGCGACCGGCCGTGCGGCGCTACGTGAGCGTGCCTGTGAGGTGACAAGGTCACCTTGTATCAAGACGGACTTGTACGAACTCACCCCGGTGTCAGGCAGTCGGTCGACGGGATCCGAGGTGGGCGACCAGGTCGCGCGCCACTCCTGCCGGTGGCGCGCTGCCGCCAACCCAGGCAGCTCGGAGCGCCCGCCGGAGATCAACGCCCGGCAGGGGGATCTCGACCAGGCGACCGGCTCTGACGTCCTCATCCACCGCGAGCCGGCTGAGCACGGCCGGTCCGGCGCCGGCCGCGACCGCGGCCCGCACCGCCGTGGTGGAGGACAACGACATCAGCGCGGGCCGGAGTCGGAACCCCGGCCCTTCCACCCGGCGGAGTGCGTGCAGCAGGGCCTCCCTGGTGCCGGACCCGGTCTCCCGGGAGACGATGGCGGTGTCGGCGAGCAGGTGGGCGTCGAGGACGAATCCGCGCCGGGTCCAGGGGTGACCGGGCGGAACGACGACGACCAGTTCGTCCCGCGCGACGGTCCGGCTCCGCACATCGGTGAGGACGCCGGGCTTCTCGACGAAACCGAGATCGACCTCACCGGCGCGGAGGAGTTCGAGGACCTGGTCGCTGTTGGTCGCCACCACCTGGATCTCGGGGTTCGGCCGGCCGGGTGACCGGACGCCGACCAGCCAGCCGGGCAGCAGGTGCTCGGCGATGGTGAGGCTCGCGGCGATCCTGATGTGGGCCTGACCGTCGTCCCGCAGCGTGGCCAAACCGGAGTCCAGCTCCGCCGCCACGTCCAGCAGCCGGTGGGCCCACTCCGCGACGGTGCTGCCGGCCTTCGTCATGGAGATCCCCTGGCGGGTGCGCAATATCAGCGGCACACCGACCAACGACTCGAGGCCGGCGACGCGGGCCGAGACCGCCTGCTGGCTCACCCCGAGAGCCTTGGCCGCCGCGTTGAGGCTCGGCGAGCGGGCGACCGTGACCAGCACCTGCAGTGCGGTCAGCTCCGGCATGCGGCTGCTGAGCACGGCGCCTCCCGGGTCGGTGATCGAACCCGGCCAGGTTACAAGGGGGTCTTGTCGGCAGAACCGCGACCTGTCTGGGGTCCGAACGTCCGGAAGAACCCCTGGTGAAACACTCCTTTGCGCCCCCCACGCCCAGGAGGAGTTGACATGACCAGGTCGGCCGATGCCCCGATCAGCCCGTCGACGAGTGTGATGTCCCCCGAGCGACCCTGGCGACGACCCGGCGCCGCGCGGTACGCCATGGCCCGACTCCGTGGTCTTCGACGGCCGCAGGTCACCGTGTACGAGGCACCCCGGGTGGTCGTCGACAACGACCTGCCGATCCCGACCCGCGACGGAACCGTGCTGCGCGCCAACGTCTACCGTCCGCAGGGCGCGGGTCCCTGGCCGGTCATCGTCTGCGCGCACCCCTACGGCAAGGACAACCTGCCGGCCCGCGGTCGGAACGGTTGGAGGCTGCCCCCGCAGTACCGGATGATGCGGCAGACGTCCCCGGTGCGGATCTCGCAGTACACCAGTTGGGAAGCCCCGGACCCGGCCTACTGGACCGACCACGGCTACGTGGTGGTCAACGCCGACCTCCGCGGCTCCGGTACCTCCGAAGGTGTCGGCACACTCCTGTCCGCGCAGGAGGGCCGGGATGTCGCCGACATCATCCAGTGGGCGTCCGAGCAGCCCTGGAGCACCGGCTCCGTCGGCATGATCGGCGTCTCCTACCTGGCGATCACCCAGTACTCCGGCGCCGCCGAACGTCCGGACGCGTTGCGGTGCATCGTGCCCTGGGAAGGTTTCACCGACCCCTACCGGGATCTGATGCGACCCGGCGGCGTCCGGGAGAACGGTTTCCTGAAGTTGTGGACCGCCCTGATGACGGCGTCCGAGACGGTCAACCTCGAGAAGGCCGCCCGCATCCATCCGACCCGCGACGACTGGTGGACATCGCTCGTCCGCGACATCAGCAACATCCAGGTGCCGGTGCTGCTGTGCACGTCGTTCTCGGACAACAACCTGCACAGTCGTGGCACCTTCCGTGCGTTCGAAACCGTCAGCAGCACAGACCGTTTCGCGTGGACTCACCGATCGGGGAAGTGGTCCACTTTCTACTCCGACGAGGCGAAGGAGGCACAACTCGCGTTCTTCGACCACTTCCTTGCGGACCGGGCACCCCGACCCGACCTGCCGGCGGTGCGCCTGGAGGTCAGGGACAGCCGCGACACCGTCACCGTCGTCCGCCGCGAGGACGCCTGGCCACTGGCCCGCACCCTGTGGACCCCTTGGTACCTCGACAACGGCAGGCTGGGCGACCACCCGTCGACGCACGCCGGAACCGCGCGCTTCGACCTGCGCCGCCAAGGACTGTCCTTCCGGCGCACGCTCGGACGCGACCTGGAACTGACCGGTGCGATGGCACTGCGCATCTGGATCGAACTCGACGGCACCACCGACGCCGATCTGTACGTCGGCGTCGAGAAGTGGCGCAACGGCAGGTATGTGCCCTTCGAGGGCTCGTACGGATTCGGTCGCGATCGGGTCACGACCGGGTGGCAGCGGGTCTCGATGCGCGAGCTCGACGAAGAGAAGTCGCGTCCCGGGCGTCCGGAGCACACGTTCGACCGCCCGCAGCCGATGACCACCGGAGAGGTGGTCCCCGTCGACGTCGCCCTCGGGCCTTCGGCGACCAGCTTCCGCTCGGGTGACGAGATCCGTCTTGTCATCGCCGGTCGTTGGCTGTGGCCGTCGAATCCGTTGACCGGGCAGTTCCCCGCCCACTACGCCCGCGGTCCTCGCGGTCGTGCGACCCTGCACTGGGGACCCGAACGTCCGGCTGCGCTCACCGTGCCGGTCATCCCGAGCTCGGAATTCTGAGCCAGGGGAGCGGAGCGTCACCCTTCGGAGTTGCTCGGATGCGGTGAGCAGTTCCTCCTTCCGGGGAACGATCGAGATCGCAAAGGTATGTAAAAGAGACAAACCACGCGCTATCTTCTGCGCCGGGGGAGTGAGGCCGCCATGGATCGGCCCCTGGTACCAGCGGTGATGGAAGCAGCCTGTCACCGGCTCCACGGAAGAGGCCACGTCGGGGTGCCCTGCGTTCGAGGGTCATGCCGGGGTGGGACGGCCGCGGTCTCTTCTGCCATCTGCCGTCGACGTCAGAACCGGAGAGAGAACACGTGTCAGTACCGAAGAGCATTCGCGCACGGGCGAAGTGGGCCGCGGTCCCGCTCGCGATCGGCGCCCTGATGGTCGCGGGTCTGCCCATGGCATCGGCCGGGGCCCCCGCGGACGAGTTGACCCGATCGCCGTGGCAGATGTTCATCGAGCCGCAGCCGCACGGCGCGACCCAGTTCAAGAGCAGCGTGAACGGCGACCGGGGATTCTTCGAGGAGTCCAAGGTCCCGGCCGCATCCGAGTCGGGCTGGCGCGCGGCTCCGGACCCGGACACCATCGGTTTCGACGGCTCGGTGACCGCAGACGACGGCAAGACCTACGGCGGCGGGGACGGGTCCCGCCTCAAGGACTTCGAGTGCCTGCAGGCCGTGGACTACACCTACTTCCAGACGTTCGTGAACGTGCCGGCCGGCACCACCGTCAAGGAGTTCGAGATCTCCTTCGGCGTCGTCGACGACGCCGCGCTGATCACCATCTACAACGACACCAACCCTGACGGCCGGGTGGTCGACAACAGCTACGTCAAGCTGGGGGAGTCCGCGTCCAAGAACCTGGCCTCCGAGATCACCACGGGCGAGAACCGTGTGGTGATCACCCAACTCGACGACTGCGCCCCGGGCAACAACATCACCGCCGAGGTCAGGCTCAACGGCGAGTCCGTCGTCGTGGACTCCACCCCCAGCGCACCGACCAGCGCCCCGGTGCCCCCGGATGCCGACGTGGTGCCCAATGCCCGCGGCGACGTGCACATTCGCACCCCCGACGGGCTGAAGTACGACTTCCAGGAGGTCGGGGACTACGAACTCGTGCGCTCCTCCTCCGGTGACCTGATCGTGCAGGCCCGGCAGATCACCTACCCGAAGAAGCCCAGCGTCTCGATCAACGGGGCCGGCGCGGTCTACGCGGCCGGTGACACACTGGTCTTCACCGCCACCCCGGAGCGCGGGCTGACCATCAACGGCACGGCCACCGACCTGCCCACAGCCGACACCACGCTGCCGGGCGGGTCGCAGCTGTACGTCAGCGCGGCCAACGACTACACGATCGTGCTGCCGAACGGGGACACGGGCGTTCGCATCGTCGTCCAGCAGGGGTACGTCGATATCGGCGTCGCCAAGCTGGGCGGCAGCCAGACCTACGCCGGGCTGCTCGGCAACCTCGACGGCGACCCCAGTAACGACCTGACCCCGCGCACCGGTGACCCGCTCACCCCGCCGGCCACCGTCGAGCAGCTGCGAACCTTCGGCGACACCTGGCGCGTCCCGACCGCGGATTCCCTCTTCGACACCGCGCACCCGGAGGGCGAGAACGCCACCCAGGAAGAAGAACCGCAGACCATCGCCGACCTCGAGCCGGCCGCCGTCCAGGCAGCGACCGCCACCTGCGAGGGTGCCGGAGTGACCGATCAGGTCGCCCAGCAGGACTGCGTCTACGACGTCGCCGCCACCGGTGACGAGGCGTTCGTCGCCAGCGCCGTCGCCTACCAGGAAGCGGTCGAGGCCGCCCCCGAGCCGGTCACCGTGGTGGAGGCCGTCGAGACCTCCTCCGCGGCACCGTCGTCCTCGGCGGCCCCGTCCTCCGCGGCGCCGACGGCATCGTCCTCCGCGGCATCCTCGGCGGCTTCGTCGCCGGCATCGTCCTCCGCCGCGGCGACCACGTCGGCGTCCGCGACCGACAGCGCCGCTACCGCCGACAGTGACAGCGGATTCCCGATCTGGGCGATCATCCTGATCGTCGTGGTCGTCATCGTGGTGATCGTCGTCATCGTCCTGATGTCGCGCCGACGCTCCTCGTCCACCCGCGCCTGACCTGATCACTGACCGGCACCGCCTCGCTTCCACCGGGAAGCGGGGCGGTGCTCGGTCTTCGACAGGTGGCAGCCCGATCCCTCTCTCGCGTAACAGGTTTGGGTTCGCGTCAGCGACGTGCACCCGTCTGTCCCCACCACAAACCGGTTGTGCAGGATGTGGAGCCTTCGATAGTGAGTGTGTGAGCGCCACACCTCCGGCTCGGGCCGACATCCCGCCGGATAACCAGGTCATCTCTCTTCTTCTCCGTGAGCATGCGCCTCATCTCGGCGAGATGTCGATACGGCCGAGCCTGTCGTTCGGAAGCAGCAATTGGGTGTTCCGGATCGGGGAGGCTCTCGCCATTCGACTGCCCCGCTCTGACGACTACGTCAAGGACCTATTGAACGAGGTCCGCTGGATGCCCTACCTCGGGCCACATCTCACGGCCCCCATCCCCGAGGTTGTCGCTTCGGGCCCGCCGAGCAAGGCATTGCCGCGGCCATGGGCGATCCTGTCGTGGCTACCCGGCACACTCCCACTTGCGTTGGGCGCCGCGCAGCAAGCTCTCCTGGCGGAGTCCCTGGGTGGTTTCCTGCAGAGTCTGCACGCGGTCTCCACCACGGATATTCCAGCCGGCCCGGAGCGCTGGGGTTACCGCTGCGGCGAGCCGGTCACCGATCTGATCGACGGCTGGGCCGCTCACGCAGCCGATCAACTGGCGGACCTGTTCGACCCGACCAAGGTCCGTGAGGCATGGCGACGCCTGCGCGATGTACCCGCCGCCACCGACGCGCCCTGCTGGGTGCACACCGACCTGTCCGAGGAGAATCTGCTCACGCACCACGACGGCACCCTCGCCGGCGTGATCGACTTCGGTGGCATCGGCGTCGGCGATCGTTCCGTGGACATGCTCTATGCCTGGAGCCTTTTCGACGGTCCGGCCCGTGAACTGTTCCGAGTGGCATCGGGAGCCGACGCCGGCACCTGGAGCCGCGCTCGTGCCTGGGCTTTCGTCGGCCCGGGGCTGCTCACCATCGCGAACTATCGACACACCATGCCCGCCTGGGTGGCGCGACTGACTGCGATGGTCGAGAGGGCCGCGGCCGAAGTGGACATCCGACTCCGGTGACGCCCGCGCCCCTTCCGCGGGATCAGGTGGTGCTCCGCAGTCGCTGGGTCGGGGGTAGATCGACGGTGATGACGACGGTGCCGACAGGGGCCCGGTCGATGGTGATCGGGAACTTCCGGGCTCTGGGGTAGATGACCAGTCCGGCTTGCAGGCCGTCGGTGGCGAGCGCGACCTGGGTGGTGATGGCGTCGGCGATGGGGAAGTCGACCCGGGCGCCGATGGAGCAGTCGTCGGTGAGGATCAGGGTGAGGGTGCCGTCGGGCAGCTGGCTGATGGTCTCAGGTTCGGTGAAGGGGCCGTGGGCGGCCGAGCCGACGGCGGAGGTCTGGCTGAAGGTGGTGCCGCAGACCTCGATGGGGGCTGCTTCGCTGCCGTCCACGCCGCAGGCCGAGCACAGGGCCATCAGGGCCACACCGAGCAGGGCGCGGTGCCTGTGGGTCGTGGTCATGCGGCCTCCTCCCTCCCGGGTGCCCGTTCGAGGATGGCAGGTCGCAATGCCCGCGGACGGTAACGGGTTCCTTCGCGCTGCGAAGTTCATCGAAGGGTCGCTGTATGTTCGGTGCGCGGCCAGTGCGGGGGCGCCCCGATCGGTCTCCCGATCCGGTCGGACCCGTCCCCGCGCGCCGGGTCCACCACTCCTCGGTGGACCCGGCGCGTCCGTGCACGAAAAAGGCCCGGACTTCAGGTCCGGGCCTTCGTGGTGCTACTGGTCAGCTCCCCCGACTGGACTCGAACCAGTAACCGTCCGATTAACAGTCGGATGCTCTGCCAATTGAGCTACGGAGGAATGCACACCCCAGCTGCCTGCGGTGCCGGAACAGAATAGCCCACCTGCCGGGTGGTGGGACAAACCGGCTGGTCAGGCCCGTTCCGTGGCGTGGATGCGGGCGGCGAGACCGTCCAGCAGCAGGTCGAGGCCGAAGTCGAAGCGGGGTTGGGCGGCGCCGAAGAGGTGCTCGCCGGCGGCCGCGGCCAGCTCGGAGTCGGTCCGGGCGGCGCGCCGGTCCGGGTCGAACCGTTCATCCCGCTTGCCGGGCGACGGCTCCACCGCCTGCTCCTCGATGGTGAACCCGACGACGAAGCAGTAGACCGTGTGGAACGCCCAGGTGGCCGAGCGCAGGTCGAGGCCGGCGTCGATCAACACCCCCAGCGGCACATCGGATCTCCCTATCAATGCATCGTCGGTGAGGTAGGTGCCACTGAACACCTTTGCGCCGTCGCGGCGTCCCCGCATCATTCCGTGCAGGCCGCGCGCGGCGCCCTCGAGGAAGGCCCGCCATCCGCTCCCGCTCGGGGCGAAGTCGTCCGGCACCGTCGCCATCAGATCGCGCAGCATGGTCGTCGCCATCTCGTCGAGCAGCGCGGCCTTGGAGTCGAAGTGCCAGTAGAGCGCAGGTGCCTTGACCCCGAGCCGGGTCGCCAGTTCCCGCAGGGTCAGACCGTCGAGACCGACCTCGTCCAGCTGCTCGAGGGCGGTCCGGACGATCTGCTCGCGGTCCAGGGCCATGGGGGCATCGTGCCATGTCGCTCTTGACATCCGACTGCGTCGAGCGTCTCCTTAACGTTGTTCAATTGAACGACGTTAAGGAGAATGGGATGCGCGCGTTGGTCGTGAAGGACGTCGGGGCGTCGCCGGTGGTGGCGGACTTCGCGGAGCCGGACCCCGGTCCGGACGAGATCGTGGTCGAGATGCTCGCTGCCGGCGTGCATCCCATCGTCCGGATGATCGCGGCGGGTCGGCATTACGGGTCGCATGCCGAGCTGCCCTTCGTGCCCGGGGTGGACGGGATCGGCCGGCTGCCCGACGGCACCGTCGCCTACGTCGGCTTCGCGCGGGCGCCCTGGGGGACGCTGTGCGAGCGCACGGTGATCCCGGCCGGCTGGTCGATCCCGTTGCCGGCCGGGGCGGACCCGGTGGTGGTCGCGGCGACGATGAACCCGCTCGCCGCGGTCTGGATGGCGTTGGTGCACCGGGCGGCGCTGAAGTCGGGGGAGCGGCTGCTGGTGCTCGGTGCCACCGGGGCCAGTGGCCGGCTGGCGGTGCAGCTGGCGGCCGGGATGGGCGCCGGCGAGGTGGTGGCTGTGGGTCGGAATCCGGCGGTGCTGGAGCAACTCGGTGCGGCGCCGGGTGTGACTGCGGTGTCACTGTCCGACACCGACCGTCTGGCAGGGGTTCTCGGCGAGCAGGGTGTCGATGTGGTGCTGGACTACCTCTGGGGACCGCCGGCCGAGACGGTCATCGGGCTGCTCACCCGGACCGGACTCACGCACCACGCGACCGGGACGCGGTGGGTACAGGTGGGCGAGATGGCCGGCTCCCGCATGACTCTCGACGCCACGCCGCTCCGGTCGTCCGGATTGACGTTGCTGGGGTCCGGAGCCGGGTCGGTGGATCCGCGGGTGGTGGCCGGTGCGATCCCGGAGTTGCTCGGGATGGTGGCGAGCGGTTCGGTGGCCGCGGAGCTGCGCGCGGTGCCGCTGGCGGACGCCGGAACCGCCTGGGATCTCGAGGATCCCAGGCGGCTGGTGGTCACGTTCTGAAGTTCGTGCAGACGCACCGATCCGGCCGGGCCCGAGGCCTCGGCCGGATCGGCGGTTCCCACCCCGGGTCAGAGCTGGAGGTAGTTCGCGCCGACCAGGCAGAAGCGCGTGCCGTCGCAGCGGTAGTCACCGGACCGGTCGTACGCGATGCCCCAGGATCCGAGGTGCCGGCTGCCGGAACCCCAGCTGAAGCCGACCCGCACCTGGTAGTAGCCGGCGTGACGAACGGGGAAGGTCTGCGATCCGAAGGTGACCCCGGTGTACCCGCCGGAGATCGTTCCGTACCCGGAGGTCGTGGTGTAGATCGCCCAGGCGGAACCCGTCCAGCGGTAGATGTTGACAGACTTCGTGACGGTCTGCGCTCCTGCGGCCGCGGACGACCGGCGGGCGGTGTACTGCGGCACCACGATCGCCGAGGTGGTGACGGAGGTGCCAACCGCGCCGGCCACTCGGGTGTAGGAGCCCCAGACCGGAGCGATGGCGTCGAGGGTGCCCGGGACGCCCGACCGGTTGTAGGTGTACGCCTGGGCATCGCCGGCACCGACGGTGGCGAGGCCACCGAACATCGCCGCGACGAGGGCGAAGACCGCGACCAGGCGGCGCCAGACGGAGAGGCTCCGGACAGCGGGCGTGGCATCGGAGCTGTTGGACTCGGTGTCGTTCTGGATCAGGGCGGTGGTGGTCATGGCGGGCTCCTGGTGGGCTGGCCGGTCCGGGGTGGACCTGATGACCTGAACTCTCGCCGGGAGCGCTGAAGAACCGCTGAAAGGATCTCTTCAGCGCTGATTCGCGCGGATTCAGGCCTTGTGGTCGGCCAGGATGCGGTCGATCAGTCGCTGCGGGTTCGCGGCGCCGACGGCCAGCAGGCGGTCGTTCGCCTCGCCGCCGAGCACGGACTCGGTGGCCACCCGGGACTGCTCGACCACCGGGGGCTGACGGTCGCGGACGTCCTGCATGCCGATGTCGCGCAGCACCTGGTCGGCGGCGCCCCACAGGGTCGCCGCCTCCTCGTGCCGGCCCAGGCAGGCGGTCGCCGCGGCCATCACACCGAGGGCGTCGCCGACGGTGAACGCATCCGGGAACCGCTCGGCGGTCAGGGCCAGCAACTCCGTGGTGTGCCCGACGGCCGCGGTCCAGCGGTCCGTGGCCAGCAGCCCGACGGAGCGGAAGAGCAGCACCCGGCAGAGCTGTGTACCCGGTGGGAAGGAGGCCGCCAGCTCGAAGGCCTCCTCGATCAGCACCCACGACTCGTCGGTACGGCCGAGGTGCAGCAACTCCTCCGACGCCGCGAGCAGCAGCATGAGCAGGTCGTGCCGGTCTCCCGACGCCCGGGCATCGGTGATGCCCTCCATCGCCACCGCATGCGCGGTGAGCCGGTCGCCGGCGTGCGAGGCCGCGAACCCGACGAAATCCCTTGCCAGCGCGATCAGTTCGGCGTTGCCCGAGGCAGCGGCCAGCACCCGCGCCTGCTGCCCGCAGCGAGCCGCCTCCTGGTGGTCCTGGCCCTGGATCGCCGCGACCGCGCCGAGCGAGCACCAGCCGTTGACCAGCACCCGGTCCGGGGCGAGATCCAGTGCGGCGGCCTCGGCCAGACCGCGCCGCAGCACCTCGGCCCCCGAGGTCCGGTTCACGTAGATCGCCTGGGTTCCGGCGAGAACAGTCATCCGGACCCGGATGTCGTCCGAGAGGCCGACCCGATCGGCGAGCAGCTCGCTCCACCGGCAGCCTTCGGCGAGCCGGGACATCAGCAGCCAGTACCGGTGTGTCAGCAGGAGGACCGCTCCGGCCCGCTCCGCCGCCGGACCTGTTGCCCGGGTCAGCACGGAGGTCAGGGCATCGTGCCAGTCCTCCATCGTGCCCGCCGCGGTCACGGATTCCGGGCCGACCATCGCCGGACCGCAGGTCGCGGCGACATCCTCCACCGCCGCCAGGAGATCGTCGAGATCCTCGTCCCGGCCGTCGATCTCGCGCAGATGCGAGCGCACCGGCGGGATCAGCCGGTACCGGCCGGTGTCGGACAGCTCGAGCAGCTGCGCGGCGACGGCGGTGTCCAGCGCGTCCAGCGGATCGCCGGGATCCTCGCCCTTCGCACCGAGCGCCTCGGCCAGTTCCAGGGGCACCCAGCCGTCGACGACGCTGAGCCGGCGCAGCAGCTCACGGGCGGGATGGTCCAGGGTGCCGAGCGCGCCCTCGATGACCAGTCGGAGGGAGTGCTGGCGCGCCGGCATCGTCGAGCCGGTGACGTCGATCAGCGAGACCGCCGCCCGCTTCGTGCGTTCCAGCAGCTGTGCCGGGGTCAGCGAGCGGACCCGTTCGGCGGCGAGTCCGATGCCCAGCGGGATCCCGCCCAGGGACTCGCAGAGCTCCGCCGCCACCGCCGGGTCGACCGAGGTCAACTGCGGCCGCACCCGGGCGACGTGCATCAGGAACAGGTCGACCGCGGACGCGGCCGCGAGCGGCGGCACCGGCAGCATGTACTCGGAGCGGTTCTGCAGGGCACAGCGCGACGTGGTCACCACGACAAGTCCGGGCGCCGCGGCGAGCACCGACTCGACGACCTGCGCGGCATCGACGAGCTGCTCGACGTTGTCGGCGATCAGCACCGCGGGGGAGTCGCCGATGGCCGTGCCGATGGCCGTCAGCGGATCGTCGGCGTCGGAGATGCCCCACGCCCTGGCGATCCGGTCGGTCGCGAGTTCGGCGTCCAGCACGCCGTCCAGTTCGGCGACCACGACCCGGGTGCCGTCCGCCTCCAGGCGGTGGGCCAGACCCAGCGCCAGTGTGGTCTTGCCGATCCCACCCATGCCCACGAGGTTCACGTGCCGCTGTCCGGTGCCGATGCGTCCGACGAGGTCGTCGAGGATCTCCGACCGCCCGGTGAAGCCGGCAGGCAGCGGCGGCAGCGGGATCCTCGGTGTCGCAGCCGGTTCCGATTCCGGCGCCGGATCCGACGGAGCGGGCGGTTCCGGTTCCGGCACCGTGCCGGCGAGGATCTGCGCCTCGAGGGTGACCAGGTCCGCGCCCGGGTCGAGCCCGAGTTCGTCGGCCAGGGTGCGCCGGGCAGACCGGAGGGTGTCCAGGGCGGCGGACTGTCTGCCCGCCCGGTGGTGTGCGGTCGCCAGCAGCGCCCACGCCCGTTCGTCGAACGGGTGGTCGGCGACCAGTCGTTCGCCGGATGCCACCGCGTCCTCCGCCCGCCCCAGCCGCAACAGGGCGTCGATGAGATCCAGCCGCGCGCCGAGCATGGTGGAGGCCAGAGGCACCCGGGCCGGCCCGACGTAGGGGACGTCGTCCATCCCGGCGAACGGGGTGCCGCGCCAGAGAGCGACCGCCTCGGTCAGCCGGTCCACCGATCGGGCGGGTTCACCGGTGCGGAGCGCCACCCGGCCGGCGGCACATGCGGCCTCGAAGTCCACCCCGTCCACCGCCAACGGTCCGGCGGCGAGCAGGTAGGCGTCCCCGGTGCGGGTCACGTCGGCGCCGAGCGGTCGCAGTGCCTTCCGGAGGGCGGACACGTAGACCTGCACCGTGTTGCGTGCGGTGGCCGGAGGGTCCTCGCCCCAGACTGCGTCGATGATCTCCGACGTGGTGCTGGGCCGGGGGTGACGCAGCGCCAGCCAGCCGAGCACCGCCCGCTGCCGGAGACCGCCGAGCGGGACGTCGGAGCCGTCCGCGGCCGTGATCACCACGGGTCCCAGCAGGGCCAGGCGCGCCCGCGCCGTCGATGCCACCGTTCCTCACCCCCGCCCGCGGTCCCACCGGCACGCCCTGCCTCGTGTCCGGATTGTCGCAGTTCCCGGCGTCGGGCGCGAGGGATGTGGCGCCGGTTCGACTAGGGTTCGCGACGGGGTCGACGACCCCAGCGGGGCGGTAGCTCAGTCGGTCAGAGCAGCGGACTCATAATCCGCCAGTCGTGGGTTCGAGCCCCACCCGCCCCACCCCGCACCGCAGGTCCTGGTGTCCGCCCCCGAATCCACCATTCGTGGGAGTGTGACCGACTGGTCACGTCCTGTCGCATTCGCGGCGAGAGAGCTATCGTGGTAACAGCAGTCGAATCCAGGCTGCGACCTGCAGTGCTGCAGAAGGATGAGCCCGATGGTTCGACAGACCGATTCCCTGCTCCCGTCACAAGGTTCCCCCGGACGCCCCGCGGGGCGGCAGACCGCTCGCGCTGTGCAACAGGACGCCGGCGCCGGCGCGGTGGACTGGACCGTGAGCCGGGACAGCTCCGACTTCTTCGAGGGATCGGTGTTCGTGGTCGCCGAGGACGGGCAGCAGCTCGGGTCGGCGACCTGCGACGCTCCGGGCGACGACGCCGCGGACCGGGCATTGGCCGAACTCGGCTGGACCCGGCTCGGGGACTGGACGCCCGACGAGTACGGGCGGCCGGCGGCCGTCGTCACCAGGTCGGAGGTCGTGGTGATCACCCTGCCGCCGCAGTCCGTCCCCGGTCAGGGCTGACCTCCGCACCGCTCCGCACGTCGCTCCCTCCCGCCGACCGGGTGATTCCGGCGTGTCGCCCGCGGAAGGCGCGCGCCGTCTTGCCCCTCTGTGAACAACACCCGTAGCGTCAGCCACATCCCGATGACCGACGACCACCCTCACCGGTGGCGGATGTGACGTGCGTGCCCTCACCGGCACGAGTAGGTGTGTGGAGTGACAGCGCAGTGACCCGTTCCCCCCGGATCAAGGGCTATGCCCGCGGCCTCGACGGGATCAGGGCCATCGCAGTGCTCGGAGTGGTCCTGTACCACGCGGGCGTGCCGTTCCTGCCGGGCGGATTCCTCGGTGTCGATCTCTTCTTCGTGGTCTCCGGCTACCTGGTCACCGCTCTGCTGCAGCGCGAGCACGACCGCACCGGCCGGATCGACCTGCGCGGGTTCTGGCTCAGGCGGGCCCGGAGGCTGCTGCCCGCGCTGTTGCTGATGTTGCTCGTGGTCTGCGCGGCGACGCTGGCCTGCGGCCGCGATCTCGGTGCCGGCCTGCGCTGGCAGCTCGCCGGGGCGCTGACCTTCTCCAGCAACTGGCTGCAGATCGCCAACGGCTCCTCGTATCTCGAGACGATGGAACCCGCACTGCTGACCCATCTCTGGTCGCTCGCGGTGGAGGAGCAGTTCTACCTGCTGTGGCCACTGGCGGTGTTGTTCCTGCTGACGGTGGTGAAGGCCCGCCGCAGCCGGGCGGCCCTCGCCGTGCTCGTCGCACTGGCCTCCGCGGCCGCGATGTTCGCCGGTTACCGGACCGGCACCGACCCGACCCGGATCTACGCGGCCACCGATACGCACGGGTTCGGCCTGCTGCTCGGTGCCGCGCTGGCGCTGGCCCGCCCGGCCAGCGAGCTCGATCCGGTCCGCGGTGCCCGTCGCCGCGGCCGCGGGACCGACCTGCTCGGGTTCGCGAGCCTGGCCGTGGTGCTCGGCGGGATGGTCGTGCTCGACCTGGAGAACCCCTGGACCTACCGCGGCGGTCTCCTGCTGGTCAGCCTCGCGGCCGTCGGCCTCGTCGCGGTGACCATCCGCGGGTCCGGTCCGGTGGCGAAGCTGCTCGGATCCCGGGTGTTGCGTCCGGTCGGTGAGCGGTCCTACTCGCTCTACCTCTGGCACTGGCCGGCGGTGGTGATGGCCGATCGCATCCTGGCCGTCGACCTCGGCCGGCCGCTCGCCGCTGCCGTCGGGGTGGTGGCGGCGGTGCTGGCCACCGAGATCACCTTCCGGCTCGTCGAGCGGCCGATCCGCCGGTTCGGGTTCCGCGGCTACCTCCGCGCGGCCCGCCGGGTGCTGCTGCGGCGCGGCCGGGTCCGCCCGGTCCGCCGGTCCATGGCCTGGTTCGCGGCCACCTGCCTCGGGGTGGTCACGGTGACCGCGGCCTGCGGGGTCGTGGCCGCGCCGGCCCGGTCCGGGCTGGAGATCCAACTGGCAGCGGGGGAGCAGGCACTCGCCGAGGCATCTGCTGCCGCGCAGGCCTCCACGTCCGCCACGACAGTGCCGTCGACCACTGCGACCCCGTCAACCACTCCTGCGTCGACGACCCCGACGACCGCCACGCAGCAGCCGACGCCGACGACGACAGCGAAGCCGACGACCCCGACGCCGTCGACCTCGAAGCCCACGACCCCGACGCCGACGACCTCGAAGCCGACGACCTCGAAGCCGACGACCTCGACGCCGACGAGCCCGAAGCCCACGACCACGCAGCAGCCGAAGCCGCCGAAGAACACCCCGCCGCCGCCGGAGGTGCCGGGGGACCGGATCGCGATGATCGGCGACTCGGTGATGCTGGCGGCGGCGCCGTCACTGCTGTCCCGGATGCCCGGGGCGTCGATCGACGCGGTCGTCTCCCGGCAGATCTGGGACCTGCCCGGGCTGCTGCCCGGGGGCGCGCAGGACCGGCCCTACGTGGTGATCGGACTGGGCACCAACGGCACCGAGCCGGCACAGACCCTGGTCGACGCGCTCGGTGCGCTCCCGGAGTCGACGGTGGTGGTGCTGGTGACCACCTTCGGGCCGCAGGAGTGGCAGGACGACGCGAACGCGCAGATCGCCGCCGCCGCCTCGACGCGGGCGCACACCTGTGTGGCCGACTGGCGCGCTGCGATCGAGGGGAAGAAGGACCTGTTGGCGGCCGACGGCATCCATCCCGGCCCGGAGGCCGGCGGGATCTACGCGGACCTGGTGGCGTCCACGCTGCGCAACTGCCACTGATCCGAGCTGGCCTCCAGCGCCACCCGGTGCAGCACCTCCAGCAGCGGGGCGATGTGCGGCTGCCGTTCGGTGCCGGCGCGGTACTGCAGCCCGAGCCGGCGGACCGGCGCGTGCGGCCCGGAGATCGGCTTGATCACCACATGGGCGGTCGGCAGCGAGTGGCCGGCCAGCCGCGGGATCACGCCGACACCGGCGCCGGCCGCGATCAGCGCCAGCACACCGGTGAAGTCGTCGGCGTGGTGCCGGACCCTGGGGGAGAAGCCGGTGCGCGCGCAGGCGGCGACGGCGATCTTCCAGCACGGCGTGCCGGGGACGTTGAGGATCCAGTTCTCCTCGGCCAGGTCGTCGAGCGACACCTCGTCGGAGCCCTGGGCGAGCGGATGGTCGGCAGGCAGGGCGATGTCGAGCTTGTCGTCCATCAACCGGGACACAGCGATCCGCGGATCCTCCTCGTTCACCGACCCCTCGATGCCGGTCAGCGTGACTGCGACGTCGACCGCGCGGGCCATCAGGGCGTCGGTCGCGCCCTCCGGCTGGGTCTCCCGGATGTGCACCTCGAGTCGCGAGTCCCGGGCCAGGTCGGCCATCGCCGGGACAGCCAGTGCGCTGATCGCGGTGGCGAAGGCACCCAGCCGCACGGTGCCGGCATCGCCGCGGCGGAAGGCAGCCAGATCCGCCTCGGCATGTTCCAGGTGCGAGAACACCTGATGGGCGTGGCTGAGCAGCAGTTGCGCCGCCGCGGTGAGCCGCACCCGGCGGCCGTCCGGCTCCAGCATCGGCACCCCGGCCTCCTTGGACAGGGCGGCCAGTTGCTGGGACACGGCGGACGGCGTGAGATGCACCGCGGCGGCGGTGGCGGCGATGGTGCCGCAGCGGTCGAGCTCGCGGAGCAGCTGGAGGCGACGCACATCGATCATGCAGCGGATCTTACGCATATCCATCGCAATAAACAGATGGACGCGTGGATAAAACGGGCACATCCTTATCGCATGACACTCCTCATCGTCCTGTTCCTGCTGGTGGCGCTCGCTGTGGCAGCGCCCTTCCTGGGTCGCGACTCGCGTCCGACCGGCTTCGCCAAGTGGGGTGACCAGTCCGCGGATCGCGGCCCCGTCGCCCGCTGGTGAATCCCTGTTGCTGTCCCCGCACGACCCCGGCTCCGCTACGCGACCAGCACAACCCCGCACCACCAATCCACCCGCACCCGACCACCCACCCACACGGCCGGGCCCCGGATGACCCAGCAGCCCGCAGGCTGACCGTCGCCAGGGCCCGGCCGTTCTCGTTCCCTGGCCCGACAACGATCCGTACCCGGGCTGGCGCAACACGGCCCTCGCGGGGCACACTGTCCTCAGAAGTGTGATAGAGCACCACAGATTCACAAGCTGCACTACAGTCACTAGAGTCACAGCAGAACGACTGGAGTGACAGGAGGACACCGCATACATCGCACCACTGCTCGTCCTGAAGAGATCCGCGTTGGGGAAGACGTCCGGAGATCGAAAAGGAGGCAGTCGTGGTGACTCGTGGAGTGGTGTTCGTGCACTCGGCGCCCGCGGCGGTCTGTCCGCACGTCGAGTGGGCCATCGCCGGTGTGATCGGCGATCGGGTGTCCCTGTCGTGGACCCCGCAGCCGGCACAGCCGGGGACCTTGCGTGCCGAGGTGTCCTGGAAGGGCGACGCCGGCACCGGCGGCAAGCTGGCGACAGCGCTGCGCGCCTGGCCGATGGTCAGGTTCGAGGTGACCGAGGACGCCAGCGCCGGATCCGACGGCGAACGCATCTGTCATCTCCCCGAGCGCGGCATCTGGCGTACCGCCGTGTCCGCCAACGGCGACGTGATGATCGGTGAGGACCAGCTCCGCTCCATCCTGGACAAGGCCACCAGCCTCGACGGTCTGCGGCACGACCTCGGTCGTGCCCTCGGCATCGACCTCGACGAGGAACTGGAGCCGTTCCGCCGCGCCGGCGACGGCACCCCCGTCACCTGGCTGCACCAGGTCGGCTGACCCGTCCCGTCACCGCACCCGACACCGCGACACGGCGGCTGACCTGCGGGGTTTGAAAGGCCGTCGGCAGCTCGACCATGCTGGACCGGTGCCGTTGCCCCTGTCCTCCCGTGCCCGCTCCGGTGTCCGTCGCCGTTCCGTTGCCGTCGCCGTGGGCCTGACCACGGCACTGCTGATCACCGCCGGGTGCTCGGGCGCCACCGACCAGGCCGACGTCACCGTCACCGTCACCACCGCCGTCGCCAGCAGTACGAGCGCAGCGCCGACGACGAGTTCGTCCCGGCCGACGGCGTCCTCGGCGTCGTCAGCACCCTCCGCAGCTTCTTCAGTGCCCTCTGCCACCAGCCGGAGCACCTCCTTGGCCGCGCCGAGCTCCTCCGCGTCGAGCGCCCCTGCACCGCCCACGACGCCGCAGGCCTTCGTCACGAAGCAGGACCAGGCGGCCGCCGCCACCCGAGTCGCGAAGATGACCGACGCGGAACTGGCCGGCGCGGTGATCATGGCGTCGTCCGCCGACGCGGTCGGCACCGACGCCGTGCAGCGGCTGCACCTGGGCGGGGTGATCCTGATGGGCAGCCAGGGGATCGTCGACGGCACCGACGGCGGCACCCCGGAGCAGGTCGCCGCGGTCACCGCAGCCTTGCAGCAGCAGTCGCCGGACCTGCCGGTGCTGGTCGGTACCGACCAGGAGTACGGCGACGTCACCCGGCTGGTCAACGGGTTCACCGAGTTCCCCGGCGCCTCCACGCTCGCGGACATGGGCGACACCGCCACGGCCACCGCGCTCACCGAGCAGATCGCCGCCGCGGCCGCCCAGGAGATGCTCGCGGTCGGGATCACCGTCGACTTCGCCCCCGATGCCGACGTGCTGCCGGACGACGGCAGCCCTTCGTCGATCGGCGATCGCTCCTACGGCTCGGACCCGGAGCGGGTGGGCGCCTTCGTCGCCGCGGCGGTGAAGGGCTACCAGTCGGCCGGGCTCGCCGCCTCGCTCAAGCACTTCCCGGGCATCGGCGGCATCGCCGCGGACACCCACCAGAGCCTGCCCGAGCTCGGGGTCAGCTGCGAGACCTGGAACGCCGTCGGTGCGGTGCCGATGCGGGCCGGGGTGGACGCCGGTGTCGCCATGGTGATGACCGGGCACGTCACGCTGCCTGCCATCGGCGAGGACACCGTGCCGACCAGCCTGTCCGCCGGCGCGGTGACCGACCTGCTGAAGGGGAAGGGCAGCGACGGCTGCGAAGGTCTCGGGTTCACCGGGATCACCGTGACCGACTCCCTCCAGATGGCGCCGGTGGCCAACTCCTTCGCCTCCGGATCGGCCGCCGTCCAGGCGCTGCTGGCCGGGCAGGACCTGCTGCTGATGCCGGTGGACCCGGCCGCCGCGGTCACCGGCATCGTCGCCGCGCTGGCCTCCGGGGACCTGCCCCGGGAGCGCCTGGTGGACGCCGCCACCCGCGTCACCGCGCTGCGGGTCGCCACCGCCGATGTCACCCGTCCCTCGATGGACGTCATCGACAGCCAGGAGCACCGGGACCTGGCCGCGCAGGTGTGGGGCTGATCCACCCGACCCGACCCGGCCCGGCCGCGGCCCCCGGGGTTAGCGTGGACCGCATGGACGTTCTCGTGATCGGCGGCCACGGCAAGGTCGCCCTCCTGCTCGCGCAGCAGCTCACCGCCCGCGGCGACACCGTCTCCTCGGTGATCCGCAATCCCGACCACGCCGACGATGTCGCGGCGGCCGGGGCGACACCGCTGGTGCTGGACATCGAGTCGGCGAACCCGGAGCAGCTGGCGGCGGTCATCGCCGACCACGACGCGACGGTCTTCAGCGCGGGGGCCGGCGGCGGCAACCCGGAGCGCACCTACGCCGTGGACCGGGATGCGGCGATCCGCTGCATGGATGCCGCCGACCGCCCGGGGGTGCCGAGATTCGTGCTGGTGTCGTACTTCGGCGCCGGCCCGGAGCACGGCGTGCCCGCCGACAACCCGTTCCACCACTATGCCGAGGCCAAGGCGGCGGCCGACACCTACCTACGACACTCCCGGCTGGACTGGGTGATCGTCGGGCCGAGTGCGCTCACCCTCGACCCCGGCACCGGTCGGATCGCCACCCGGGAGCAGGGCGCGACCGGAACCTCGGTCAGCCGCGAGGATGTCGCCGCGGTGATCGCCGCAGTGCTGGCCACGCCGTCGATCTCGGACCGGATGATCGAGTTCGACACCGGTGACACGCCGATCGACGAAGCGCTGCAGCAACTCCCGTAGCGCAGCCGCCCTGTCTCCCTGGCTCCCTGTAGCGCCTACAGCGGGATGTTGCCGTGCGCGCCGCGGCCGGACGGGGCGGAGGCGAGCGCCTCGGCCACCCGGCGCCGGGTCTCGGCCGGGGTGATGACCTCGTCCACCACACCGATCTCGATCGCCCGGGCGACGCCGCCGGCCACCTTCTCGTGTTGCTCGGCCAACTGTGCATGCAGCGCGTCGCGTTGGTCGTCCGGAGCGGAGGCCAACTTGCGGCGGTGCAGGATGCCGACGGCCGCCTTGGCGCCCATGACGGCGATCTCGGCGTCCGGCCAGGCGAACACCGCGGTGGCGCCGAGTGACTTGGAGTTCATCGCGATGTAGGCGCCGCCGTAGGCCTTGCGGGTCACCAGGGTCACCCGCGGCACGACGGCCTCGGCGAAGGCGTGCAGGAGCTTCGCCCCGCGCCGGACCACGCCGTCCCACTCCTGGCCGACACCCGGCAGATACCCGGGCACGTCGACGACCACCAGCAGCGGGATGCCGAAGGCGTCGCACATCCGGACGAACCGGGACGCCTTCTCCGCCGAGGTGGAGTCCAGGCATCCGCCGAGGCGCAGCGGGTTGTTGGCGATGACGCCCACGCTGCGGCCGGCCAGCCGGCCCAGGCCGATGACGATGTTCGGCGCCCACTTGGCCTGCAGCTCCTCCATCGGGGAGTCCAGGATCCGGTCGATCAGCGGCCGTACGTTGTAGGCGCGGTTGCGCTGCTCGGGCAGCACGGCGCCGAGCTCCGGGTCGTCGGCCAGGCCGGCCACCCCGGAGATCCCGGGTCGGGAGAACAGCGAGGTGACGTTGCGGGCACGGGCGTACGCGTCGTCCTCGGAATTGGCGACGATGTGCACCACGCCGGACTTCCGCCCGTGCGCCGACGGCCCGCCGAGCTCCTCCATGTCGACCTGCTCGCCGGTCACCGAGCGGACCACGTCCGGTCCGGTGACGAACACGCGGCCCTCCGGCGACATGATCACGATGTCGGTGAGCGCCGGGCCGTAGGCCGCGCCACCGGCGGCGGGCCCGAGGACCACGGAGATCTGCGGGACCCGGCCGGAGGCCCGGACCATCGCGGCGAAGACCTGGCCGACGCCGTCCAGCGCCTCGACGCCCTCGGCCAGCCGGGCGCCGCCGGAGTGCCAGATGCCGATGACCGGGATGCGCTCACGGATCGCCGTGTCGATGGCGTCGACGATGTGCTTGCACCCGCCGGACCCCATCGCGCCGCCCATCCGGGTGGCGTCGGTGCAGAAGGCGATGACCTTCGCGCCGTCGATGCGACCGCGGGCCGCGGTCACCCCGGAGGTGTCGGTCGGGTGCAGCTGCACCACGGTGCCCTCGTCCAGCAGGTGCGCGAGGCGCACCTCCGGCTCGCGGAAGTCGAGCTGCCGCGGGCCGAGCGTGCTCGGGTCGGCGGGTGTGGCGGTGGCGGTCATGAGGCTCCTGGTCGGGGCAGGTCAGGCGGTGAAGATCAGGGCGACGTTGTGCCCGCCGAAACCGAACGAGTCGTTGATCGCGGCGGTGAGCGCGACCTCCCGGTTCTCGGTGGCCACGTCGATCTCGATCTTCGGGTCGAGGTCGATGACGTTGCGGGTGCCCGGGACGATCCCGTCGCGGACGGCGAGCACGGTGGCGATCGCCTCGACCGCGCCGGAGCCGCCGAGCATGTGGCCGGTCATCGACTTGGTGGCGGTGACCACCGGGTGGTTGCCGATGGCCCGCAGGATGGTCTTGCTCTCCGCGACGTCGCCGACCGGGGTGGAGGTGGCGTGCGCGTTGACGTGACCGATGTCGGCCTTGGTCAGCCCGGCCGAGCGGATGGCCTTGGCGATCGCGCGCGAGCCGCCCTCGCCGTCCGGCTCGGGGGCGGTGATGTGGTGCGCGTCGTTGGACATGCCGATGCCGGCCAGGGTCCCGTAGATCTTCGCGCCGCGGGCGACCGCGTGGTCGCGTCGCTCCAGCACCATGATCCCGGCACCCTCACCGAGCACGAACCCGTCGCGGCCGGTGTCGAACGGGCGGGACGCCGTCTCCGGGTCGTCGTTGCGGGTGCTCATGGCGCGCATCTGGGAGAAGCCGGCGACCGGCAGCTGGTGGATGCAGGCCTCGGCGCCGCCGGCGATGGCGATGTCCAGCTCGCCGGCCTTGATCATCGTGTAGGCCCAGGCCATGCCCTCGGCGCCGGAGGCGCAGGCGGACACCGGCGCGTGCACGCCGCCGCGGGACTTCGACCAGAGGCCGATCGCCGCGGCCGGGCCGTTGGGCATCAGCATCGGGATGGTCATCACCGAGACCTTGCGCAGGCCCTCGGTCTCCAGCAGGTCGTCCTGGCCGAGCAGGGTCAGCGCGCCGCCGATGCCGGTGCCGACCACGGTGCCCAGCCGCTCGGGATCCACCTCGGGCGAGCCGGCGTCGGCCCACGCCTCGCGGGCGGCGACCAGCGCCACCTGCTGGCAGCGGTCCAGCCGGCGGGCCTCGACCCGGGGGAGGATCTCGGTGGGCTCGACGGCCAGCGGCGCGTGGATCGCGACGGGCAGGTCGAACTCCTTGACCCAGGAGGCGGTGTTGGCCTTGACACCGATCGTGCCGGCCAGCATCGCCTGCCAGGTCTCCGGGGCCGTACCACCGATGGGGGTGGTGGCGCCGATACCGGTGACGACGACGTCCTGATCCGATGCGCTCATGGTGTTTCCGCTCCTGGTGGGATGGTGACGATCCGCGCCGCCGACCGCGCGCGGGTGGCGCGCGGCCGGGCGGCGGCGGGGTGGTTCAGGTGGGTCAGGCCTTGTTGCGCTCGATGTACGAGACGGCGTCGCCCACGGTCTTGAGGTTCGCGAGCTCGTCGTCCGGGATCTTCACGCCGAACTTGTCCTCGGCCTGGACGGCGATCTCGACCATCGACAGCGAGTCGATGTCGAGGTCGTCGGTGAAGGACTTGTCGGCGCTGACGTCGGCGGCGGGGACGCCGGCGACCTCTTCGACGATCTCGCCGAGTCCGGCAAGGATGTCCTCGTTGCTCACGGTGCTTCCTTTCGGTGGGGTGTTCCCCGCGGGTGTCCCGCGAGGGTGAAGCCGACACCGGTCGCGGTTCGTCCGGTGCGTCGTGCTCGGCCGCATTCTGCCGGACCGGGGCTCACGGGCAGCGGAACACCTGGCCGGCGAAGGTGAGTCCGGCGCCGAAACCCACCGACAGCACCGTCTCGCCGGAGGTGACCTCGCCGGCGGCACGCATCCGGTCCAGTGCGATCGGGATCGACGCGGAGGAGGTGTTCCCGGTGGTCACGATGTCCTTGGCCACCCGCAGGTCCGGCTTCGCGCCGGCGGCGACCAGCTTCTTCGCGATGGCCTCCACGATGCGCAGGTTCGCCTGGTGGGTCACCAGCACGTCGATCTCGGCAAGGTCCACCCCGGCCTGGGCGGCGGCGCGGATCGCCACCGGCGCGATCGCGGTGGTGGCCCAGCGGAAGACCGACTGGCCCTCCTGGTGGATGAAGGAGTTGCGGTCCTTCACGTGGATCGTGTCGGTGAGGTCCTCGGCGCAGCCCCAGGCGACCGGTCCGATGTGCTCGGTGTCGGAGCCGGTGACGACGACGGCACCGGCACCGTCGGCGAAGATGATCGCGTTCGCCCGGTCGGTGGGATCCACCCAGTCGGTGAGCTTCTCGGCACCGACCAGCAGCACGTTGCGCGCCGCGCCGGAACGCACGGTCTGCGAGGCGATCGCCAGCCCGTAGCAGAACCCGGCACAGGCGGCATTGATGTCGAACGCGCCCGGTGCGTGGATCCCTAGCAGCCCGGCGACCTGGGTGGCCGCGTGCGGGATCTGACTGGGCAGCGTGCAGGTCGCGACGATGACCGCGTCGATGTCGGCAGGGGAGAGACCGGCCTCGGCCAGCGCCTTCGCGCCGGCCGCGGCCCCCATCGACGCCACCGACTCGTCCGGGCCGGCGAACCGTCGCTCGGCGATGCCGACCCGGGTGCGGATCCACTCGTCGTTGGTCTCCATCGTCTGCGCCAGGTCGTCGTTGGTGACGACACGGTCCGGGCGGTAGTGGCCCAGCCCGGCGATCCGGGTACCGGTGGGGCCGGTCAGTCCGGCGATCACGGGGCTCATGCCGCGTGCTCGGCGACGAACGCGGCGGCCTTGTCCAGGTCGTCCGGGGATTTGAGGGCCATGGTGGCGACGCCTTTCAGTTCTCGTTTGACCAGCCCGACCAGTGTCCCCGCCGGGGGCAGTTCCAGCACGCCGGTGACGCCCAGGGCGGAGAGGGTGGCCATGCACTCGTCCCAGCGGACCGGGCGGGTCACCTGGCGCACCAGCAGCTGCAGGTAGTCCGCGCCGCCGGCGATCACCGTGCCGTCGGAGTTGGTGAGCAGCGGGCGGTCCGGGTCGGCCGGGGTCAGTGCGCCGACGGCATCGGCGAGGGCCTGCTCGGCCGGGGCCATGAACGAGGTGTGGAACGCGCCGGCCACCTGCAGCGAGATGATCCGGGTGCCCGCCGGCGGCGAGGCGACCAGCTGCGCCACCGCCTCGGTGGACCCGGCCGCGACGATCTGTCCGGCCCCGTTCACATTGGCGCCCACCAGGTCCAGCTCGGCAAGCGCGTCGAGCACCACCTGGGTGTCGCCACCGAGGACGGCGGCCATGGTGGTCGGCGTGAGCGCGCAGGCGAGCTGCATCGCCTGGCCGCGGATGCCGGCCAGCCGAACCGCGTCGACCGGGTCCAGGACGCCGGCCAGGGCGGCGGCGGCGAGCTCGCCGACCGAGTGGCCGGCGCTCACGGTGCCGGCCGGGATCTCCAGCGCCGCGGCGCCGAGCAGGGCGGCGGCGACGACCAGCGGCTGGGTGATCGCGGTGTCCTTGATCTCCTCGGCATCGGCGGTGGTGCCGAGCCGGGTGAGATCGAGCCGGGCGGCCTCGGAGAACGATTCCAGCGTCGAGGCCAGGGATCCGACCTCGATCCACGGGCTCAGCATTCCGGGCTTCTGGGCACCCTGTCCGGGCGCGACGATGGCGAGCACGGTGACCACCCAATCACGGGGCGTCGGGTCCGCGCCGGATGGCCCGGTACCGAATGCCCGGCGCGTCCTTGTAGGGTTCCTACAAACCGGTCAGAGCAAACATCCAACTGGGTGGCATCTGCCGCGGCGCCTGCGGCCGTGGCTCAGTGGGCACGCAAACGGCCGAGCGCCAGCGCGAACCGCAGGGCAGCCCCGTCCCGCGGGCGCCAGGGGTCCAGGCCAGTGACCTCGGTGACCCGGTGCAGCCGGTACCGGACCGTGTTGGTGTGCACGAACAGCTCGCGGGCGGCCGGCTCCAGCGCGCCACCCGCGGCGGCGTAAGCGTCCAGGGTGGCGATCAGCGACCCGCCGGCGGCCACCAGCGGTCCGAACACCTTGTCCCGCAACGTGGCCGCGGCCTCTGCGTCGCCCGCGAGCACCCGCTCGGGCAGCAGGTCGTCTGCGGTCACCCCGCGGGGTGCGGCCGGCCAGGCGTTGACCGCCCGTAGACCCGAGAGTGCCTGCCGCGCCGAGTCGATCGCGCCGCGCAGTCCCGTGCCGACCGGCCCGCGGACCACCGGACCGGGTCCGAACCAGGCGTCGGCGACCTCGTCGGCGACCTTCTGCAGCAGCTCCGGGTCCTCGTCCGCGAGGACGACGATGTACCGGTCGCCGTGCACGCCGGTGAGTGCGGTGCGGCGGTCGGTGCCGGCGGCCGCCTCGCCGGGGGCGCCGACCAGCACGGTGACCGGCAGCGAGACGTCCCAGTTCAGCGCTGCCGCACGGGATTCCACCGCATCACCGGCCTCGCCGCGGACGATGGCATCGACGACCATGGCCTCCAGGCGGTCGTCCCATGCTCCCCGGGTCTCGGCCGCGGCGGCGTAGATCGCAGCGGCGCTGAACGCGACCTCACGCGAGTAGCGCAGCAACGAGTCGGCGACGGCGGCGCGCTCCACCGGATCCTCGACCAAGGCCGGGAACTGTTGCTCGGCCACACCGATCGCGATCCGCACCAGTTCCACGGTGCGCCGCAGCGACACCGTACGGAGCAGTTCGCGGGGGGCCGACCCGAACACGCCGCCGGTGATCCGGAACCCGTCCAGGGCCGGCGTCGACCCGGCCTTGAGCCAGTCGACGAAACCCGAGATCCCGGCCTGGGCAACGATCGTCACCCATGACCGGTGCGCGGCGGAGAGCGTGCGGAACCACGGCAGCCGGTCGTCCATCAGGGCGACGGCCCGGGTGGCCAGCCCACCGGAGGCGCGCTCCAGGCGGGCCAGGGTGTCCGGACCGATCCCGGGCGCGCCCGCGCCGGGATCGGGTGCGGCGGGGGAGTTGCCCGGCGGCGGCGCTGATCTCACCCGCACAGCCTGCCAGTTAGACCACGAGGCCGATACCGACTGGTGTGTCGGTACCGGCCTCGTGGGTGTCGGTCTGTCAGACCGCGGCGACCCCGGTCGCCTGCGGCCCCTTCGGGGACTGCTCGATCTCGAAGGTCACGCGCTGCCCCTCCTCGAGGGACTTGTAGCCCGTGCCGCCGATGGCCGAGTAGTGGACGAACACGTCGCCCGAGCCGTCGTCGGGGGAGATGAAGCCGTAGCCCTTCTCCGCGTTGAACCACTTCACAGTTCCCTGTGCCATGCCTGCTCTCCTCGAGCGTTTGTCCGCGGATTCGCCCCGCGGGGTGGGACACCCCGACCGGGTCCTTCTCCGGCCGAGGGGATGCGCTTTACCCCTTGCAGGAGCCACAGGCACCAGGAGAAGAGCAACAACGGGGGAAACATACCGTGCCGATCCGGCGCTTGGCTATACCCGATCTTCACACGATTCGGTGCCGCCGAAGTGACCCTCCGGCACCACCTGACCTGCACGTCCGGCGGTGACATCGCAGTGACACAGCCGTGATCCGCCCGTCATTTCAGGATTCGCCACCCGCATTCCCGGAACGTCCGGCACTGGCGTCGTGCAACTCGTAACGGGTCGCCGCCTCGGCCGCCGCACCGGCCCGATAGGCGCCGTCGTTCTCCAATGCCGACAGTGCCGCGACGACCATGGAAGGGCCGTCGATGAGGAAATGGCGACGGGCCGCGGCCCTGGTGTCGGAGAAACCGAAACCATCAGCGCCCAGGGCCGTGTACGTGCCGGGCACCCACGGCGCGATCTGGTTCTGCACGGCGCGCTGGTAGTCGCTGGTGGCGATCACCGGTCCCGGGGCGTCCTGCAGCGCCCGGGTCACGTAGGGCAGCGGGTGCTCGCCGGCCGGGTCGAGCAGCTTGGCCCGCTCGATGGTCTCGGCGTCCCGGCGCAGCTCGGTCCAGCTGGTCACCGACCACACCGCGGCATCCACGCTCCAGTCGTCGGCCAGCAGTTGCTGGGCCTCCAGGGCCCAGCGCACGCCGACGCCGGAGGCCAGCAGCTGCACCTTCGCCGTCTCCGGGTCGCCGGTGGCCGGCGAGAGCAGGTACATGCCCTTGACCAGGCCGTCGACGTCCAGGTCAGCCGGCGCCGCGGGCTGCTGGTAGGGCTCGTTGTACATCGTGATGTAGTACGAGATGTCCTCGCCCTTCAGCACTCCCGGGCCGGCCGGGCCGTCGCCGGACGAGTCGTTCGTGTACATCCGGCGCAGGCCGTCCTTGACGATGTGCCCGATCTCGTAGGCGAACGCCGGGTCGTAGGCGACGATGTGCGGCATCGTCGCGGCCAGCAGGTGCGAGTGGCCGTCGGCGTGCTGCAGGCCCTCGCCGGTCAGCGTGGTGCGGCCCGCGGTGGCGCCCAGGATGAAGCCGCGGCCCATCTGGTCGCCGACGGCCCAGAAGCCGTCACCGGTCCGCTGGAACCCGAACATCGAGTAGAAGATGTACATCGGGATCATCGGCACGCCGTGGGTGGCGTAGCTGGTGGACACCGCGGTGTAGGTGGCGGTGGAGCCGGCCTCGTTGATGCCCTCGTGCAGGATGACGCCCTGCTCGGACTCCTTGTAGGCGAGCATCAGGTTCGCGTCGACGGCCGTGTACAGCTGGCCGGACGGGTTGTAGATCTTCTGCGTCGGGAAGAACGAGTCCATGCCGAAGGTGCGGGCCTCGTCCGGGATGATCGGCACGATGCGGTGGCCGATCTCCGGATCCTTGAACAGGTCGCGGACCAGCCGGACGAACGCCATGGTGGTGGCGATCTCCTGCTTGCCGGAGCCCTTGCTCATCACCTCGTAGACCTTGTCGCCCGGCAGCACCAGCGGCTTGCTGGTGACCCGGCGCTCCGGCACGAAACCGCCGAGGTTGGCCCGGCGCTCCTTGAGGTAGCGGATCTCCTCGGTGTCGTTGCCGGGGTGGAAATACGGCGGCTGGTAAGGGTTCTCCTCCAGCTCGGCGTCGATGATCGGCAGGTCCAGACCGTCGCGGAACTCCTTGAGGTTCTGCAGGGTCATCTTCTTCATCTGGTGCGTGGCGTTGCGGCCCTGGAAGGACGGGCCGAGGCCGAAGCCCTTGATGGTGTGCGCCAGGATCACCGTCGGCTGGCCGACGTGCCGCATCGCCGCGTGGTAGGCGGCGTAGATCTTGCGGTAGTCGTGGCCGCCGCGGCGCAGCTGCCAGATGTCGTCGTCGGTCATCCCGGCGACCATGGCCTTGGTGCGCGGGTCGCGGCCGAAGAAGTGGTCCCGGACGTAGGCACCGTCGTTGGCCCGGTAGGTCTGGAAGTCGCCGTCGGCCGTGGTGTTCATCAGGTTCACCAGGGCGCCGTCACGGTCGGCGTGCAGCAGTGCGTCCCACTCGCGGCCCCAGATGCACTTGATGACGTTCCAGCCGGCGCCGCGGAAGAACGCCTCGAGCTCCTGGATGATCTTGCCGTTGCCGCGCACCGGTCCGTCGAGCCGCTGCAGGTTGCAGTTGATGACGAAGGTCAGGTTGTCCAGGCCGTCCAGCGCGGCGACGTGCACCAGGCCGCGTGACTCCACCTCGTCGAGCTCGCCGTCGCCGAGGAAGGCCCAGACGTGCTGGTCGGAGGTGTCCTTGATGCCGCGGTTGGCCAGGTAGCGGTTGAACCGGGCCTGCTGGATGGCGTTCATCGGGCCGAGGCCCATCGACACCGTCGGGTTCTCCCAGAAGTCCGGCATCAGCCGCGGGTGCGGGTACGACGGGATGCCGCCGCCCGGGTGCGAGACCTCCTGCCGGAAGCCGTCGAGATCAGCGGCGGAGAGACGGCCCTCGAGGAAGGCGCGGGCGTACATGCCGGGGGAGGCGTGGCCCTGGAAGAAGACGTGGTCGCCGCCGCCGGGGTGGTCCTTGCCGCGGAAGAAGTGGTTGTAGCCGACCTCGTACAGGCTGGCGGACGAGGCGTAGGTGGAGATGTGCCCGCCGACGCCGATGCCCGGCCGCTGCGCGCGGTGCACCATGATCGCGGCGTTCCAGCGGATCCAGCGGCGATAGGTGCGCTCGATGCCCTCGTCGCCGGGGAAGAACGGCTCCGCCTCGGTGGGGATGGTGTTGATGTAGTCGGTGGTGGTCAGCGCCGGCAGGCCGACGTTCTGCTCACGGGCACGGGCCAGCAGGCGCTGCATCACGTAGCGGGCGCGCTGGGTGCCGTCCGCCTGCACCATCGCGTCGAACGAGGCCAGCCACTCCTGCGTCTCCTCGGGATCGATGTCCGGGATCTGCGCGGCCAACCCGTCCAGGGTCACGTGGTGCCGTGCGGGCTCGCTTGTCGCAGCCAAGGGGGTCTCCTCTGACGGACGACCTTCGCGCTCGCTGGGCGCGGCGGTCGATGGTGGTCGAACCGCACCCCGGGTGGGGGATGCACACCCATCCTTCCCCATCCGGCGCAGTGGTGTGCGCGGGGCGGCGGGGGTGCCCCGGTGCGGTCGGCGGCGCTGCTCGCGGTGGCCGGGTCGGCGTCGGCCGCTGTGCAGGTCAGGGGTCCGGGAGGGGTGGAGCGGTCGGTGGTGTCGGGGGTGAGGGTCATGCTGCGCGGGAACTGCCGGTGGTGGTCGGTGCCCGGTTGCGGGCGGCCCGGGTTCACCTGGCCGCGGCGCTTGTCTAGGGTGGGCTGATCAGCATCGGACTCGGATCATGGGCGAAGGGGAGCGATACACGGTGAGTGGGGCTTCGGGGTCGGCGGCGGTCGCCGCCCGGCTGGGCCTGTCCCAGGGGGACACGGTGGGCGAGATCGGGTACGACGAGGACGTCGACCACGACCTGCGGGAGGCCGTCGAGGACCTGATCGGCAGCGAGCTCCTGGACGAGGACACCGACGAGGTGCTGGACGCCGTCCTGGTGTGGTGGCGCGAGGAGGACGGCGACGTCACCGACGGGCTGGTCGACGCCATCACCCTGCTCGCCGACAACGGCGTGATCTGGCTGCTCACCCCCAAGACCGGCACCCCCGGCTACATCGACGCGAGCGAGATCGGCGAGGCCACCCGGACCGCCGGGCTCGCGCAGACCACCACGGTGCCCACCGGCGGCCCGTGGATGATCGCCCGGATCGCCCGGGCGAAGCAGAGCCGGCCGAGGCGCTAGATGACCATCGCAGTGGGCGACACCGCTCCTGACTTCACCCTCTCCGACGCCTACCGCAACGCGGTGACGCTGAGTTCGTTCCGCGGCGAGAAGGCCGTGCTGGTGGTGTTCTACCCGTTCGCCTTCTCCGGGGTGTGCACCACCGAGCTGTGCGCCGTCCGCGACGACCTGAGCTCCTTCGAGAACGACTCCGTGCAGATCCTGGCCATCTCCACCGACCCGATCCCGACCCTGAAGGCCTGGGCCGAGGTGCAGGAGTACACCTTCCCGCTGCTGTCCGACTTCTGGCCGCACGGCGCCGTGTCCCAGGCCTACGGCGTCTTCTTCGAGAAGGCCGGTATGCCGCTGCGCGGGACCTTCCTCGTCGACACCACAGGCGTCGTCCGCTTCGCCGAGGTCAACCAGCCCGGTGAGGCCCGAGATCAGTCCGCCTGGAAGCGCGCACTGGCCGAACTGGCCCCCGCGGTCTGACACACTCATCCGTCGAGGGCGCGTAGCTCAGCGGAAGAGCACCCGGTTTACACCCGGGCGGTCGGCGGTTCGAACCCGTCCGCGCCCACTTCGGTGCCTCCTCGTCTCCGCTTCTGTGGTGGGGCGGTGCGGGGTCGGGCGTGGTCGGTCTGAGTGGTCGTGTTCCTGGGCCGGCCGGGTACGCCGCGGGCGGGCGCTGCATGGCCTGGGAAAGACGCCGCCCTGGTGTTCGAGAGGTCGGCGACTCCGGGTCCGGTGTTCGAGGGCCGTTTGCCCACCAACTGTGTAGGTATTGGTCCACTGACGGAAAAACCCTGCACTGCAGCCCATTCCCTGGCCATCCATCCGGGTGCTGGGCGGTGGGATGGCCAACGAATGGATATCTGGTCAGCGGTTCAGATTTGGCTGAAGGTCAGCGTGTAGGAGCGAGCAGTGATCACGATGGAGTTCCCCTGCACGGCTCCGCTGATCACGCAGCACCCCGCAAGGGCTGCTGAGGAGATGTCCTCGGGGTTCCTCAACGCATGCAGTAGGTCGGCCAAGGGTGGGTTCGGTGCGGAGGCGCAGTCCAGCGCCGAAGGCACGGCGCCCATCCAGTAGACCAGGTCGAAGGTCAAGTCCGTCAGCGGGACGACTGCGTATGCCGATCCACCACAGGCGTTGTCGTGGATCGTGACGACGCCCGCTTCGATGCGCATCCGGAGAGCTTGAACGTCGGCCAGGGAGGTCGGGCCGCGCACGTCCGACAGGCGCCATTCCGACGGCCCGGTCACGACCGTCCTGGCGTCAGGGTCGTACAGGGACGAAAGTCCGTTGGTCGCCGGCAGGTCGATGACCAGGACATGGTCCACCACCTGGGCGACGACATCGCGCCCGAGAAGGGGGGTCAACATCGAACTCTCGTCGGAGCGGCCGACGCACGGAGGCGCGGCTCCCTCATCAAGGTGAAATCCACGCGCGATAGGTCGCCAGGTGGTTTCGAAGGTCCGGCACGTCGTGTTGAAGCGCGCGGTCCCGTCGGTGCGCAGCAGCAGCGACTCCGTCTGCCTCGAGTGGGGATCCATCTTCGTCCAGGTCACACCAGTGATGCCCGGAGGTGGCGGCTGGGCGGTGGTCGACATCGCGGGAGCAGGCGGAGTCGCCGGCCCCTTGTCGGAAACCACTTGTGGCACAACCACTGCGGCGACCAGCAGGACGACGACAGCCGCGGCGATCAGGGCGGCCGGATGGAACAGGTGCCTTCGTCGACGTATTGGTGCCTGGTTCAGCTCGGCCCGGAGCTGCCGGGTGAAGTCGTCGGATGCGGTGATCACGGCGAACTCGCTCGTGAAGCGTTCCCGGATGTCGTTGTCGGTCATGCCCGTTCCTCCAGGTCCTGCTCGGAGAGGTGTGCCCGGCCCAGGAGATCCAGTGCTTCCGTGCACTGCCGGCGGACGGTACCGACCGGTCGGCGGAGCATCCTGGCGATCTCGGTCGTGGTCAGGTCGGCGTAGTAGCGCAGCACCAACACCTCCCGCAGCCGGTCGGGGAGGGTCGAGAGCTGTTGGTGCAGCACGATCCGATCGAGCACGTCCTGCTGGGCATCGGATCCGTCAGCTCTCTCCGGTGGTTGCGCGACCGGGTCCTCCGTCGCGATCCGGCGACGGCGCAGTTGGTCGTGATGCAGGTTCACCAGGGCACGTCGCAGGTACGCCCCCGGGCTGGTCGGAGGCGGATCTGGCCACGCCCTGATGCAGCGCAGCATCACTTCCTGGACCAGGTCCTCGGCCGCCACCATCCGGCCGGTCAGTGCGGCTGCGAGTCGGAGCAGGCCGTGGCGTTCCGCCAGCAGCACCTCGACGAGTTCACCCCGCCTGTCGGCCGCGCTCCGCGGTGTCCGGTCCACAACTCCGTAGACGAGCGGCGGCTCCCAAGCGCTCGCCCCCATCAACGGAGAGCATGTCGACGCGCTGACCATGCCCAGCTGCACAGCGCCGCCACGGCGCAGGAAGCGGCGCCGACCCCGATGATCAGGATGATCGCGCCGACGACGAACAGGCCGGACTCGTCGTTCGGCGCTGTCTGCAGCAACCACGCCGCCAGCACGACGACCGTGACGGTGATCGCGACGGACCACCACGCGAGGACGGACGTCGCAGCGATGAC
Source organism: Nakamurella alba (assembly GCF_009707545.1). Classification (NCBI taxonomy): domain Bacteria; kingdom Bacillati; phylum Actinomycetota; class Actinomycetes; order Nakamurellales; family Nakamurellaceae; genus Nakamurella; species Nakamurella alba. The sequence goes on from NZ_WLYK01000001.1 coordinate 1,456,004, forward strand.
CACGACGAGAAGCGCAGCGCACAGGGCGATCAGCTGAGCCGTCGACGGATGGTCGGCGCGCAGCCAGATCGCGCACGCGGCCGCCGTCGCGGCGGCGGCGCCGACCACCGAAAGAAGTCGCATCCTCATCGGCCGGTGCTGCGGCAGTCGATTCACGGTCGGGCCCCTCCGGCGACGTGGTGATCCGTTCCTACCGTAGGGCGGGCGTTCCCCGCTGGAACATCGGCCGGAGACGACCGGTGGCAGCTACTCCTGTGTATAGGGCGGTCCGAGTTGGATCACGAAGGGACCGCCCGAATGTCCGTCGCAGGCGGTGCCGGCGAGGTTCGCTTCGGTGTACCCGCCGCCGACGCTGATCTCTTCCCCGGACCTGGCGACGACCTGCTTGATGTCGGACACGACATAGAGCTCCCCGCCTGCGGACCAGCCGGCGTAGCCGCTCGGCCAGACGAGCGCCGCACCATCCGGACCAACTGTCGCGCAGCCGTTGTCGTCGACATCGAGCCGACCCAGCAGGAGCGCTCCCATGCCCGCCTCGCCTACCCGCCAGGCGGAGGTCGGCAGCGTGATCGGTGTGGCGGGTGAAACGGTCCCGTTCTCGATGCTCACGAACTGCCACTCCGAGACGACCCCGTTACCGGTGGCGGTGGAGTCGATCACGGCGGCCCAGCTGCCGGGTTCCGGTTCGATGCCGGAACACCACTCGACCGACGTCCCGAAGCCCAGTTCCAGCCGTTCGCCGGCGGTCACCGACCGCAGGCCGAAGGCGAGATTGTTGACCGTGCTTGCCCCGACGACCTTCCAGTCCCGGATGAGTACCAGGTTGGCCCCGCCCTCCAGCACTTCCAGTTCCACGGTTCCGGAGTTCACGAGATCGAACTTGCCGGTTGCCAGGTCGAAGGAGCCGGTGGCACCGTCCGTCCCGGCAGGCAGCGGCAGTCCGCAGTACGGATGGATGTCCCCGCCGACGGGTCCGGCAGCGGCGCTGGACGTCGCGAAGTGTGAAGCAGACGGGGCGGACGAGGTCACGGTTGCGGGAGGAGTTGCCGGTCCTGAATCGGACACCACTCTCGGCACCACCACAGCAGCCACCACCAGCAGCACGACCACAGCTGCCGCAGCAAGGTAGGGCAGGGGGTTCCGGCGGGATCGCCGCTGGTCGGCGGCCCACTCGCGGAGGGTGTCGGTCGGCGGAGCGGGGTCGGCGCGGTCGCGCATCAACTGGGCGAGGTCGTTCTCGAATCCGTTCACTGCTGCTCCACGGGTCGGTCGGAGGAGGCCAGGCGGTTTGGGCGGGCCGGACGTACTGTGCCCAGGGCGTCGAGATGCCGGAGGGTGGCGAGCCCGCGCGCAGCGAGGCTACGGACGGTCGTGCGGCGACAGCCCAGGATCCGGGCGATGTCCGGATCGGCCAGATCCTCGAAGTACCGGAGCACCAGGACCGCGCGCTGCCGGTCGGGCAGGGTCATCAGGGAGGTCCAGACCAGGTCGGCATCGACGATCCGGTCGGCCGGGTCATCGATCGTCCGCTGTGGTTCCGGGAGCCGGCCCGAGACTGTGGGCATCAGCCGGACCAGGCGGCGGTGCCCGGAGATGTGGGCGTGGACAACGGCCTTGCGGGCGTAGCGGTAGGCGTTCTCGCTGTCGGCGTCGAGCCGCACCCTCGACCGGAGCAGATGCAGCAGCGCCTGCTGCACCAGGTCCTGGGCGGCGGCGTGTTGGTGCGTCAGCTGCAGGGCCAGGCGTAGCAGCCGGTCGCCCGACGCCGTCACCAGCCGCTCCAGTTCGTCCGGTCCCACCACACCCCCTCGCCCTGCGGATCTCCACACTCCATCACGCCGCGAGGTCGTCGAACTGTTGCAGCGACCCCGGAGCAGCGGATCGTCGACCGCAGGCGGAGGATCTGTGGATCGACCGCGACCGGGAGGTGGACAGGGTGGGTGGAGAGCAGGGCCGGCACACCCGCCGCCGGCCGGTCGGTCTGGTGCCCGCCGCGGCGGCAGCGGTGGTGACGGCGGTTGTCGTCGGCGCGCTGGTGCTGATCGGGGCGCCGTCCGCATCGACGGCGGCTCCGCAGGTCAACTGGATCACCCAGGACACGCCGGCACCGCTCGCGGGGATCCAGCCGACAGCGATGATCCCCGGGATGCCGACGACCGTTGTCCGTACGTCACCATCCCGGACATCTGCGACTACCCCTGCAGGCATGGTGATCTCGACCGTCGCGACGTCGACCGTGCCATCGACCGCCACATCCAATCCGTGCGGCGAGCCGAATACCGACGCTTTCGACCCGATTGCGCCGCCGGCCTCGCTGGCCGAGATGGCGTCGACCGCGCAGGCGGTGGTGATCGCCGTGGCCGGGGACCGGTCCGTGGTCACCGTTCGGCAAGCAGGGACGCCAGTGCCGTTCACCGACACCGAGATCCATGTCGAGCAGGTCCTGGCCGGCGACCTGGACACGACCGACCTGCTGTTCCGTCAGGTTGGGTCGCCGACGCACTGCGTCGATCCGTCGTCGGTGATCCTGTCGCCGGGCTCGCGGTACGTGCTGGCGATCAGCCCGTGGTATCTGCGCCGGGGCGAGCCGCCGTCGGGCCGGTGGAGCGCGAACGGATCGGGCATCTTCGGACTGAAGGGGACCACCGTGCTCAGGATCTATCCGGACTGGCCGCAGGTACCCGCCGAGATGCCGCTGTCGGAGTTCGTCGAGGAGCTGACCGGCCGGTGAGCGGCGCCAGGGGACAGGTGAGTCACCGGCCCGCCCGCAGCCTGAGAGAGATCTACCTCCTGCACGCCGAGGAGGTCGCAACGACCTCGCCGCTGTCCGCCGCGGTGGCTGCGGCGTTGGGCCGGTCGCCGGCGGCGATGGACGTCACGCCGGAGGCGAACGGTCCGCTGCGCAGACCGCCGATCGTGTTGGCCGCCCTGCACGATCTCGCGCTGTCCGGCAGTGCTCCGGAGCTGGCCGCCGCCTACGCCGCCGGCGACCCGGACGCGGCGGGCGCGGCAGCGGTGCGGGCGCTGATCGACCACGCGGACGAGATGCGGGACATCGTCGATCACCGCCGGATGTTGACGGACGTCACCGGACGCCATGCGGTGCTGTACCCGGCGATCGCGGAAGCCGCCCGCCGTGCCGGCGCGACATCGATCGGGCTGGTGGACCTGGGCACCGTGGCCGGGTTCAACCTGGTGGTGGACCGGGTCGGGCTCACCTACGACAAGGGCGGCACCCGCGGCGATCCCGCGTCGCCGGTGCAGCGGACGTGCAAGGTCGTCGGGCCGGGTCGCATTCCGGGCGCCGTCATCCCGCCGGTGGTGACACGGGTCGGGATCGACGAGCACCCGGTCGATGTCCTCGAACCGGCCGATGCGCGGTGGTTGCGGGCCTGCGTTGCCCCGGACGAAACCGCCCGGCGCTCACTGCTCGACGCGGAGATCGCCCTGGTGACGGCCGCACGGCCCGGCCTGCTGCAGGGCGATGTGATCGAGCGGGTGGACAAGGCCGCAGAACAGGTCCCTGACGGCGCGCTCCCGGTGGTGACGTCGACCTGGGCACTGTCCCGGCTGCCGGCCGGCGACCGTCTCAGGTTCCTGCAAGCGCTGGACGCGGCCGCGACCCACCGCACGGTGGCCTGGGTCTCGGTGGAGGGAGTCGGCGTGGCGCCGTCGGTCCCCACGATGGGGGACCGGCCGGCATCGGGGCACAGCATCATCGGCCTGACCCTGCTCGATCACCGGACGACCTCGTCAGAAGCGTTGGGGCGCTGCTGGTCCCGGGGTCGCCTGATGTCCTGGCTCGCCGACTGACGAACCGAACAGTCACTGGTCCCGCGGGCTGAGCACGCAGAGCTCGTTGCCCTCGGGGTCGGTCAGCACCACAGCACCGTCCGGCTGACCGACATCGATCCGGTGTGCGCCGAGGGCGAGCAGCCGCGCGACCTCCGCCTCGAGGTCGTCGTCGGCGCGCGGCGCCAGGTCGAGGTGCAGCCGGTTCTTGAGCTGCTTGCCCTCGGGCACCGGGACGAAACACAGCCCGGGGCCTCGCTCCTCGGGCGGCAACTGGGCGCCGGTGGTGAAGGCGTGCGGCGGTACCAGGATCACCTCGTCGGGTTGATCGACGGCGACCGACCATCCGAGCGCCTGCGCCCACCAGGCGGCCTGGGCGTGCACGTCGTGACAGTCGATCACCGTGGTGTACCAACGCAGGCCCATGAGCCCCGACGCTACCGGACCGTCGCCCCCTGTTACTCTAATGAGAGTGATTCTCAATAGAGCTGGAGGATGCCCGTGACCGTACCCGTGGCCGTGCTGTCGACCACCGATCCCGTGCTGCGCGACACCGCGGCGTTCAATGTGCTGGTGGCCGGTCCGGGGACCGCCGTGCTGCGGCAGGACCTGGACCGGGCGTCGCGGACCCTGCGCCGGACGATCAGCGACATCACCGGTGTGGTCGACGATGTCGTGGTGCCGCTGGAGCACGCGTGCTGGGGGTGTGCGATCCGGGAGGACTCGCTGCCGACCCTGGGCCGGATGGCCGGCAGCGGCCGGTGGGAGCGGATCCTCTTCGCGTTGCCGGTGGCCGCGGACTGCATGCCGATCACCGCTGCGCTCGCCCACCCGGTGGTCGCCGGCGAGCACGGGTTGCGGCTCGCGTCGGCCGCCTCGGTGGTCGAACTGCCGACCCTGCGCCGCGACCTGTTCGACGACGACCCGCTCGCCGTCAGGGATCTGGCGCTGTCCGACGACGACGGGCGCTGCTTCGGCGAGGCGGTGGCCGGTCAATTGCGGCATGCCGGGCTGGTGCTGACGGTCGGTGCCGACGAGGTCGGGCACGCGCTGGTCGAGCACGTCCGCGGGGCGACCACCACCCGGCTGGACCTCTACGAGGCAGGCCTCGAGCACCTGTTCCCGACCGTCCGCACCCGGCCGCGGATCACCGCGCGCCCGGACCTGCAGGGGCTGAGCGATCAGGTGTGGACCCTCGAACTGGTCAGCACCCGCCCGCTGCACCCGGAGCGGCTGCTCGCCGGCATCGAGGGCATGGCCCTGCCGGACGTCATCGGACGCGGTCGTTTCCACCTGGCCAGCCGCCCGCACACCCTGTGCGAGTGGGACGGTGTCGGCGGTCAGCTCAGCATCGCCGCGGCCGGGCGCTGGCCGGGTGGTGGCCGGTCCACCCGGCTGGTCTTCACCGGTGTCGGTGACCCGGAGGTGAGGGCCGCACTGCTGCAGGCGTTCTCGGCCTGCGTCTGCACCGATCACGAGATGTCCACCGGCGCGGTGCGCCCGTGGATCGACGACGACGGCTTCGATCCCTGGCTCGGCACCCGCCACCAGGCAGCCTGAAAGGAACCCCATGGCACGCAACGAGATCCGGCCGATCGTGAAGCTCCGCTCCACTGCCGGCACCGGTTACACCTATGTCACCCGGAAGAACCGGCGCAACGACCCGGAACGCCTGGTGCTGCGCAAGTTCGACCCGGTCGCGCGACGACACGTCGACTTCCGCGAGGAACGCTGATGCCTGCCCGTACCGGAGCCGGCCCGCGGCCGAAGAAGAACATGTTCGAGGCGCTGGGCATCGACCGGGTCGACCACAAGGACCCGGCCACGCTCCGCCGGTTCCTCTCCGACCGCGGGAAGATCCGCAGCCGTCGCATCACCGGGCTGACCCCGCAGCAGCAGCGTCAGGTGGCCACCGCGATCAAGAACGCCAGGGAGATGGCCCTGCTGCCGTATCCGACGAACGGCCGCCGCTGAACAGAGCGCCGACGCTGGAACTGAAAGGCCGACGCTCCGGCGAGGCCGGCCGGTCGGTGGGTCGACCGTGAACGGTCAGCGGCGGTGTCGGGAGCGGACCAGGACGGCCCCAGGTTCGCCGGTCATGGTCCGGCGAAGAACCGGGCCAGGGCCGATGCCGCGTCGGCGTCGGTGGGCCCGCCGGGTTCCAGGGCCGCGACCAGTCGTGCCGGTGCCCACAGGGCGCCGGGATCGACGGTCACCGTGTGGTCTCCGCCCCAGGCGTCCGGCTGCCACCCGCGGATCCGGACGACGTGCAGTGCCAGCCGGTACAGCGCGTAGGTCTGCGACTCGACCGTCGGATCGTCCGGTGCCCGGTCCAACAGCCAGAGCATGCGGCGCGCGGACTCGGCGACCTCCGACTCGGGCACCGGCAGGCCATCGCCGAGCAGAACATGCCGGAGCCCCTGGCCCAGACCGTCCGCGATGACCATGCGGCGCTCCGGTGGCGTGTCGGGATAGTCCCGCATCGCCTCCCGCCACCGGGTGAGGGCCGCCGACGTTTCGAGACCATTGGCCCATTCCCGTTGCACCGCAGCCAGATCACCGGCATCCGCCGGGCCGACGGAGGCCGGCGCGGCAAGGGTCGGTCGGCGCCGCCGGCGGAACAGGGCCATGGCGGAGAGTGTGGCACCGGGATCCTCCGCCGGATCCGGGGGTGGGGTGCTAGCCTGCGCCGATCCAGGCATTCCAGGCAAGTCGGACAGCATGGCTGTCGCACGGCGGAAGGTTGGTCGGTGGCAGGTCTGTCGCGGCGCCGGTTCGTGGCCGGGGTCGGTGCGCTCGCCGCGCTGTGGTCGATCGATCCGGCGAAGCTCGGTGCGGCCGCGCAGGCCTCCCGCGCCGGCGTCGCCGACGACGTCGGGACCACGCTGGACCGGACGATCCTGCAGGGCGCCGTACAGTCCGGTAGTTACCGGACACTGGTCGAGGGCCAGGGCGAGCCGTACCTGCCGCGGCTGGATGTGCTGCGGAAGGCCCCGGGGGCGGACCGTGCGAAGGCCCGGCGCTCGTTGCTCTACCTCGGGCACCTGTCTGATCTGCACGTGATCGACGCCCAGTCGCCGGGCCGGATCGAGCCGATGATCGTCCAGGACCACGCCGCCTGGGGGTCGGCCTTCCACCCGCAGGACCCGCTCACCGTGCACGCCACGGCCGCCATGGTGAAGTCGTTCTCCGACGCCCGGATCAGCCCGCTCACCGGCGCGCCGATGGGCGCCGCGATCGTCACCGGTGACAGTGCCGACATGCACAACATGACCGAGTTGCGTTGGTACATCGACCTGATGGACGGCACCTCGGTGCTGCCCAGCACCGGGTCGAGCGGCACCTGGGAGGGCGTGCAGGCCTGGGCCGAGGCGACCTGGGCGTACCGGCCGAACGACCCGACGGGCGGCGACTTCGGGGACTACGGGTTCCCGCGGCTGCCGGACCTGTTGGCCCAGGCGATGGCCCAGCCGGTGCGATCGACCGGACTCCCGGTGCCCTGGTACGCCGTCTACGGCAACCACGACACCCTGATGCTCGGCACCTTCGACGTCGACGCGCAGTGGCGGGCGTTCGCCACCGGCGGCCAGAAGTCGTACTCGCTGGAGGGCACCGCTGCCACGCTGCTGACCGGCTACGCCTCCACCGCCAGTCCTCTGCAGCGCTTCGCCGACGCGCTGGGTGTGCAGGCCGGCACCCGCCCCGGGCTGAAGTCGGTGTCCGCCGACCCGGCCCGCCGGCTGTTCGAGCAGCGGGACTTCATGGTCGAGCACTTCGCGACCCTGGACCGGCCCGGACCGGTCGGCCACGGTTTCACCCAGCACAACCTGGACACCGGGGAGACCTGGTGGAAGGCGGATCTCACGTCGCGGATCCGGGCGTTCGGGCTGGACACCTGCAATCAGGTCGCCGGGCCGGACGGCGCGGTGCCGAAGGTACAGCTGACCTGGCTGCGCGGCGAGCTCGCCGCGGCGCAGGCCGAGGGCGTGCTCGCGCTGATCTTCAGCCACCACAACAGCCTGACCCTGGAGAACCGCGCGCAGCGGCCGGGCGAGAGCGACACCCTGATCGGCGGCGAGGAGTTTGTTGCGGCCCTGCTCGAGTACCCGGTGGTGATCGGCTGGCTCAACGGCCACACGCACCTCAACCAGATCCTGGCGCACACCCGGCCGGACGGCGGCGGCTTCTGGGAGATCACGACGGCGTCCTGCATCGACTTCCCGCAGCAGCAGCAACTGGTCGAGATCGTCGACAACCGGGACGGCACGCTGTCGTTGTTCACCACCGTGCTGGACCACGCTTCTCCGGTGACGCCGGGGAACAGTGGCTCGTACCTGGATCTCGCCTCGCGCAGTCGGGAGCTGGCGGCGAACGACTGGGCGGAGAACCCGGTGATGCGCCGCGGCTCGCCGCTGGACCGGAACACCGAACTGCTGCTGCCTGCCCCGTTCGACCTGTCGGTGATCACCGATGCGGCGCTGGAAGCACAGCACACCGCCGAGATGGCCCGCCTGCTGGACCACGAGAACCGGCTCGGCGGATGAGGTCCCGACTGCTCGGCGTGCTCGCCACCCTCCTCGTCCTGGCCGGCTGCTCCCAGGCGGCCGCCCTGGCACCGGTCGGTGGGAACCGGCCGACCCTGGTGCGCTTCGCGGCGCTGGACGTGCTGGTGGAGAAGAAGGTCGACCTGATGACCGCGCCGGTGTGCACCATGACCGGTCGGGACGTGTCGTGCGCCGGCGAGACCGTGGACGGCGCGCAGGTCGTCGTGACGTCGTCGGCCGATGACGAGCAGCGGATGATGATCGCGGTCGGTGAGGCCACGATCTTCGAGGGGTCGATCCAGGACGTCCTCGACGCCGGGGCGAGGCCGACGTCATGAGGGTGCTCAAGGGTTGGCCGGTCTACCTGGGCGCGGGGCTCGGGCTGGTGGTGCTGCAGACGCTGCTGATCATCGGTGATCCGATCGCCGAGGTCGGTTGGGGTTTCGGGCTGCGGGTGCTGGCCTCCTTCCTGGTGGTGGTGCTGGCGGTTTCGGCCGTGGTGGCCGCGGCGACCGACGCCGCAGCGGGTGAACCTGCCGCCGTGCGGCGTCCGACGATGCTGTTCTGGGTGGCCGGGTTCGGTCTGCTCGCAATCGGCGCGGCGGTCCTGTCGCCCTGGTTGGTGTCGGTGGTGCTGCTGCTCGGCGTGATGGTGCTGCCGGCCGTGGCCGTGGCCGCACCGGTGGGCTCCGCGTTCCGCGCGATCGGTCGGGTGCCGCTACGGGCGGTGCTCGCGGTGCTGGGCTTCGTGCTGCTGGCGGTGATCAGCTGGGTGCTGGCCCTGATGCTCGGCTTCTTCGTCACCGGCCTGGCCGGTGCGGCGCTGACCTGGTTGTGGTTCGGCCTGCTGCTGGTCCTGGTGCAGCGGTGGTGGTGCGGGATCTACCACCGCGGGTCTGCGGTCGCGAACCGGGACGTCACTGCAGTCGACGCCTGACCGCGGCGGCGAACTCCGTCGGCGCCTCGATCGGTACGAAGTGTCCGATCCCCGGCAGCTCGGTCAGCCGGACGTCGGAGTACCACTCGTCCAATCGGTCCGACCAGGTGTACGGGAACAGCGGATCCTCCGTCGGCCAGAGGATCTCGGTCGGTGTGGCGACCCGGTCCGTCGGGCCGGGCGGCGCGTCGTGCGCGCTGGAGGTGGGCCCCGGACGGGCCCGGTACCAGGCGATCGACGCGGTGAAGGCGCCCGGTGCGCCGTACATCTCGACCAACCGGTCCAGCTCCTGATCGGTCGGGGAGTGACCAGGACCGGACCAGTGCAGCCAGAAGTGCCTGAGGTAGGCGCGCAGCGCGCCCGGTTGCCCGTCGAGCATCTCGTCGGCCAGGTCCAGCCGGTGCAGCACCTGGTACCAGAAGTGCTGCTGGACCTCGGTGGCGAGCAGGCGTTCGCCGGCGCCGGGCTGCGGCGGGGTCATCACCAGCCCGGCAACGCGGTCCGGTGCATGGGCGACGAGCGCCTGGCAGACCCGGCTGCCGACGTCGTAGCCACCGAACACCGCCCGATCGATGCCAAGATCGTCGAGCAGCCTCAGCACGGACCGGACCTGGGCCTGCGCGGAGTAGAGCTCCCGCGGCGGGCCAGACAGCTTGTCCGACTCACCGAACCCGCGCAGGTCCGGCACGATCACCCGGGCCCGGTCGGTCAGCAACGGCACCACGTGCCGGTAGTCCTCCCGGAAGCCGGGCCAGCCGTGCAGCAACACCACGTCCGGCCCTTCGCCGGCCGTGTCGTACGCCAGGCGGAACCCGTCCACCGGGCTCGATCTCGAGACCATGCCACCCCTCCTGACCATCCGATGCAGCCGACGGTAGGCCCACGCACCGACATCGGCTCGTCCTCCGCGATCCTGCGAAAGGCGTGACCCGGCACCCGCCCACCACACGATCGGCCCAGCGGCGTCGTCGACCCAGCGTGTTCGGCGGCGCCGCTCGGCGTGGTGGGGCTGCGCCGTCGTGTGGACTGTGTGAGGTCCGGCGTGCGCGGCTGTGGTGACGGGAACTGCGCCACCACAGCCGGCGTGGCCAACGGAGGTCGCCGCCGCACTCACGGATGGGGATCTGCGATGGCCGGGTCGAGTTCGAGGTTCAGAGCAAGGGTGATGGCGGTCGGTGCGGTGACCGTGCTCGCCTTCTCGTCGCTGCTGGGGGTGTCGTCGGCGTCGGCCGACGGCGGCCGGGACGGCGGGTGGCGCAGCAACCCGATGGAGGTGGGCAAGGAGTCGGGCGTCGCGTACCACTACGCGAACCCGAGCGCCGGTGGCGTCAGCTACACCGTCGGGATGCAGGTCTACAAGACGACCAAGGGCGTGATCCAGGTGCGCGCGGTGCCGCGGATCGCCAAGCTGAGCAAGGCGTCCCGGGTACAGGTCGACGTCGCGGTGCTGGGCAATTCCCAACGCGCCGTGGTGATCAACGCGGTGCCGGTCAACTCCGGTGCCAACCGGATGGCCTCGAGCACCACCGGCTGGGCGGTGGTCCCGGAGGGCACCTGCACCGACTACCGGGCCCGCGCCACCTTCAGCGTGCGATGGGCGGACAACACCACCAGCCAGTTCGTGGTGCTGACCGACCTGAAGAAGATCTGCGGCACGGACAAGTGGGACGACCACTGATCCCTGTTCGCTGATCCGACCGACGGCGGTGGCGTTCCAGCGGGAACGCCACCGCCGTCGCCCTCAGCCCATGCTCTTCTGGCCGTCGATGGTCTCCCGGATGATGTCGGCATGACCGGCGTGCTGGGCGGTCTCGGCGACCAGGTGCACCAGCACCCGGCGCGCTGACCACGCCGTGCCCGGCTCGAACCACGGCGCCTCCGGGAGCGGGTGCGACACGTTCAGGTCCGGCAGCGACTCGACGAGCGCGGTGGTTTCCGCCGCCACCTCCTGATAGGCGGCGACGAGCCCGGCGATGGTGTCGCCCTCGAGGAAGTGGTGGTTCGCCCACCAGTCGCCGGCCGCCTCCGCCATTGCATCGCCGCCGCTCCGGATGAACGCGATCCAGCCGCGCTCCATCGAGGTGGTGTGCTTGATCAGGCTGCCGATGGACAGTTCGCTGGCCGTCGGGGTGAGTGCGGCCTGCTCGTCGGTCAGACCCTGGGCTGTGTACATGAACAGGTAGCGGTGCTTGCCCAGAGCGTCCAGCAGGTCCGCCTTCTCGGCGTCGACCCAGGTACTCGCGGTCGTCTCGGTCATCTGCATCTCCTCGGTCGGGCGGTGCTGGGACGAACTGCTGTGCTGGATGCACTGCCGGAAACGCTAGAGCAGGGCACCGACAGCGGCACCCGCACGTGCATCGGCATCGGCCGGACTCGCAGACGCGGAGACGGGCACCATGAAGACGTGACCCCCGACCCGCCCGACGGCCACGACTGGGTGCGGACCGGACCCGTCCGGCGTCGACTGCGGCTGCTGGTCACCCTGCGCCCGGTCGCCCGGCTGTCGGCGCGGTTCCTGCCGGCGCTGGACCGGATCGCCTTCCGGATCAGCCGCGGGCGGCTCACCCTGTCCGGCGCCCTGACCGGTCTGCCGGTGGTGGAGTTGATCACCACGGGCGCCCGGTCCGGCGAGCCACGGTCGACCCGCGTGCTGGCGGTCCCGGACGCCGACGGTTTCGTGGTGGTCGGGGCCAACTTCGGCGGTGATCGTGACCCGGCCTGGTGCCACAACCTCCGATCCACGCCGGAGGCGTTGCTGCGCAAGGGTTCCGCAGAGTTGTCGGTGGTCGCTACCGAACTCCACGGGGTGGAGCGGGACCGCGGGTTCGACCGGGCCCTCGCCCTCAATCCCGGCTGGCAGCGGTTCCGCCGCGCCACCGGTCGAAGGATCCCGGTCTTCGCGCTGACACCCGCCACGCCCTGACGTCGGCGCAGTGACCGGCGCTATGACAGAGCCCTCTCCCGCGAGCGCAGGGGCCGGTGGCATCATGTGCCGATGACGATCCGAGCAGCGATCACGCAGGTGGCCTGGACCGGTTCCAAGGAATCGATGATCACCCGGCACGAGGAGCTGGCCCGCGAGGCCGCGGCCGCCGGGGCCAAGATCATCGGGTTCCAGGAGCTCTTCTACGGTCCGTACTTCGGCGCCGTACAGGACCAGAAGTACTACGAGTACGTCGAATCCGTCCCCGGCCCGACCGTTGAGCGGTTCCAGGCGCTGGCCAAGGAACTGGCCATCGTGATGGTGCTCCCCGTCTACGAGGTCGCCAACGCGGGGGAGTACTACAACACCGCCGCCGTGGTCGATGCCGACGGCTCCTACCTGGGCAAGTACCGCAAGCACCACATCCCGCACCTGCCAAACTTCTGGGAGAAGTTCTACTTCCGGCCGGGCAACCTGGGCTACCCGGTGTTCGACACCGCGGTCGGTCGGGTCGGCGTCTACATTTGCTACGACCGCCACTTCCCCGAGGGCTGGCGCGAGCTGGGCCTGGGCAACGCGGAGATCGTCTTCAATCCGTCCGCGACGAAACCCGGTCTGTCCAACCGGCTCTGGGAGCTGGAGCAGCCGGCCGCCGCGGCCGCGAACCAGTACTTCGTGGCAGCCAATAACCGGATCGGTCAGGAGACCGACGAGTTCGGCGCCGACGCGCCACCGTTCTACGGCAGCTCGTACTTCGTCGACCCGCGCGGCAACTTCGTCGGGGAGGTGGCCTCGAAGGACAAGGAGGAGATCGTCATCCGTGACCTCGACCTGGACGAGCTGACCCGGACCCGCAACGACTGGCAGTTCTACCGGGACCGCCGGCCGGAGACCTACAACCGGACGACCGCCCAGTGACGACCACCCTGATCACCGGCGGCACCGTCATCTCGGCCACCGGATCCGCGCTGCAGGACGTGCTCATCGACGGCGAGCGGATCGTCGCGCTGCTCGCGCCGGGCACCACCCCGCTCGGCCCGGTCACCGCGGACGTCACCATCGACGCCACCGGCAAGTACGTCATCCCCGGCGGCGTCGACGGCCACACGCACATGGAGATGCCGTTCGGCGGTACCCAGGCGTCGGACACCTTCGAGACCGGGACCCGGGCCGCTGCCTGGGGCGGCACCACCACGATCGTCGACTTCGTGGTGCAGGCGCACGGCCAGCGGGTGCAGGACCAGGTGGCCCTGTGGCACGAGAAGGCCTCCGGCAACAGCGCTGTCGACTACGCGTTCCACCAGATCCTGGGGGACGTCAACGACGAGTCGCTCAAGGCGATGCAGGAGCTGATCGGGGAGGGCATCACCAGCTTCAAGCTGTTCATGGCCTATCCCGGTGTGTTCCTGTCCAGCGACGGCCAGATCGTGCAGGCCATGCAGGCCGGCGCCGACCTCGGTGCGCTGATCATGATGCACGCCGAGAACGGCTCCGCCATCGACGTTCTGGTGCAGCAGGCGCTGCAGCGCGGCGAGACCGGTCCGTACTTCCACGGCACCAGCCGGCCGTGGCAGACCGAGCAGGAGGCGACCCACCGCGCGGTGATGCTCGCCGATCTGACCGGTGCCCCGCTGTACATCGTGCACGTCTCGGCGAAGCAGGCGCTGGCCCGGATCGCCGAGGCCCGCAATGCCGGGCAGAACGTGTTCGGCGAGACCTGCCCGCAGTACCTCTACCTGTCGCTGGAGGAGCAGCTGGGCGCGGTCAGCGAGGAGTGGGGCGAGCTCGAGGGCGCGAAGTGGGTCTGCTCGACGCCGCTGCGCTCGCGCGCCGAGGGCCACCAGGACGAGCTGTGGAAGTACATCCGCACCGGCGACGTCACCACCGTGTCCACCGACCACTGTCCCTTCTGCATGAAGGACCAGAAGGAGATGGGCATCGGGAACTTCTCGAAGATCCCGAACGGCATCGGCTCGGTCGAGCACCGGATGGACCTGCTGTTCCAGGGTGTGAAGGACGGCCGGATCAGCAAGGAACGCTGGGTCGACGTCTGCTGCACCACACCGGCCCGGATGTTCGGGATGTACGGGCGCAAGGGCGTCATCACCCCGGGCGCGGATGCCGACATCGTGATCTACGACCCGGACGGGCACACCTCGCTCGGTATCGGCGAGGGCCGCGAGCACCACATGAACATGGACTACTCGGCCTGGCAGGGGTACGAGATCGACGGCCACGTGGACGTCGTGATCTCCCGCGGCACCGTCATCAAGGACGAGACCGGCTACATCGGCGGCAAGAGCCACGGCAGGTTCGTCAAGCGCGAACTGTCGCAGAACCTCATCTAAGGACGACCTGCGCCCATGGATTTCGGAGTTGTGCTGCAGAACGACCCGCCCGCCTGGCGGGTGGTGGACCTGGCGGTCCGCGCCGAGACGTACGGGTTCAGCCATGCCTGGACCTTCGACTCGCACCTGCTCTGGCAGGAGCCGTACGTCGTCTACAGCCAGATCCTGTCGGCCACCCACCGGATGACCGTCGGCCCCATGGTCACCAACCCGGCGACCCGGGACTGGACGGTCATCGCATCACTGCACGCCACGCTCAACGACATGTTCGGCAACCGCACGGTCTGCGGGATCGGCCGTGGCGACTCCGCGGTGCGGGTGATCAACGGCGCGCCGGTGACCCTGAAGACGCTGCGCGAGTCCATCGGCGTCATCAAGGGTCTCGCGAACGGCGAGCAGGTCGACTACAAGGGCAGCAAGCTGCGGCTGGCCTGGTCGAAGGGCTCCGAACTGCCGGTGTGGGTCGCCGCCTACGGCCCGAAGGCGCTGCAGCTGACCGGTGAGGTCGGCGACGGCTTCATCATGCAGCTCGCCGACCCGACCATCGTCGAATGGTCGGTCAAAGCCGTCCGGGAGGCGGCGGAGAAGGCCGGCCGGGATCCCGAATCGATCACCATCTGCGTGGCGGCGCCGGCCTACATCAC
This sequence comes from Nakamurella alba, assembly GCF_009707545.1. Taxonomy (NCBI): domain Bacteria; kingdom Bacillati; phylum Actinomycetota; class Actinomycetes; order Nakamurellales; family Nakamurellaceae; genus Nakamurella; species Nakamurella alba. Next base: position 1,471,192 of record NZ_WLYK01000001.1, read on the forward strand.
CGACCACGGGCCGGACGCCTACCAGCACGGCATCGACCAGTGCCGCTGGTTCGGCGGGATGGTCGGCAACCACGTCGCCGACCTCGTCGGCCGGTACGGCGCGGACGGGGCGAGCGTGCCCAAGGCGCTGTCCGACTACATCGCCGGGCGGGAGTCCTACGACTACAACTCGCACGGCAAGTCCGGCAATACCCACACCGACTTCGTGCCGGACGAGATCGTCGAGCGCTTCTGCCTGATCGGCACCGCCGAGCAGCACATCGAGAAGCTCGAGGAGCTGCGGGCGCTGGGTGTGGACCAGTTCGCCGTCTATCTCCAGCACGATGCGAAGGACCGCACCCTCTCGACCTACGGCGAGCGGGTCATCCCCGGCATGACCGTGCGCGGGAGTGCGCGCGAGAACGCCTGACCCTTCGGCTCGTTCACGACAGGCCCGGCCGCTCGATGGGAGCGGCCGCGCCTTCGTGGTTCCTCGGCGGACGGCAGGGGCGAGGGAATCGGGCACCTTTTCCATGTGAGGCAACGGTTTCGGTCCTGGATCTGCGGAGCCTTGCTGCTGCCGAGATGGCCTCCGGGGCGGTGGTTGTCCACAAGCCCGAGGTTGTCCACAACCGGCCGAAGTGTTTCCGTCGGTCTCGTCCGCGCTGGCTAGCGTCGTTCCTGTCGCACGGACGTGCGTCGGAAGCGGGGGAGGGCGCGACATGGTGATGGACGATGACCTGCTGTGGATCCTGAAGACGATCGACAGGTTCGGGTGGGCGGTCCTGCACATCGGGGACGGGTGCAAGCACAAGGAGTGTGGCAACGAGTGGGTGGAGCATCCGTTCAGCTACTCCATCGGGCTCACGGCGATGGGGCACCCCGAGTTCCTGCTGCGCGGCTGGCGCAAGAAGGATGCCGGGGTGACGCTGATCAACGAGTTCGGCGCCCGGGTGCAGGCGGGTGAGTCCTTCCGGCACGGACAGGTCGTGGAGAGCCGGACGGCCGGCGCGCCGGTGGTGTTCCTGGAGGTGATCGACGACGCCGACATGGTCGCTTCGGGACAGGTCTACCCGGAATTCTCTGCGCTGCAGGTGGTCTGGCCGGACTGGCAGGGCCGTTACCCGTGGGACAAGGGCTACAACCGCTGGAAGTTCTCGCAACAGCTGTCCCGGCCCGGCCCGGGCCGCTCAGGGCTGCAGCAACTCCAGATTGGCCAGCAGTGACGGGTGCGTCGGGTGCCAGCCGAGGGTCCGGCGGGTGTACTCGCTGTTCGCCGGCTGATCGGTCGCGAAGATGACGCCGATGGGACCGAAGGACTCTTGAGGGACCTGCTGCACCGGGAGGCCGAGCCGCCGACCGATGACCTCCGCGATGTCACGCACACGGTCGCCTTCGTCGTCGACCGCGTGCCAGGCGGTGCCTGCAGGCGCCTGCTCCAGGGCGAGTCGGAACAGCACCGCGGCGTCGAGCGCGTGGACGGCGGGCCAGCGCTGAGTCCCGTCGCCGGGGTATCCGGACACACCTGTGCTGCGGGCGATCTGGGTGAGCAGGCCGGCGAAACCACCCTGTCCCTCGTTGTGCACCGTGCGGGGGAGACGGACGGCGCTGGCCCGGACGCCGCGGTCGGCAAGCCCGAGAGTCGCTGTCACCGTGCGCCCACGCCCGCCCACCGGGCCGTCGAACGGCAACGGGTCGGACTCGATCGACGGCCGGCCAGGGATCCACGGTGTACCGGAGACGGTCACCAACGGCCTCTCGGTGCCGACCAGCGTCTCGCCGAGAGCGGTGAGCGCCGCCGTCTCCTCGGCCACCGACGCGGCGAGGGCTTCGGGGCTGCTGAAGTCGTTGCCGAAGGCGAGGTGGACGACGCCGTCGGCGCCGGCAGCAGCGGTGCGCAACACGTCGAGGTCGGCCAGCCCGCCGCGGACGACGGCGGCGCCGGCCCGTTCCGCTTTCTGCGCCGACGCGTCGGATCGGGTCAGCACGGAGACCGAGTGATCGTGACTGATCAGCTCGGCGACAACGGCGGTTCCGATGAGTCCGGTGCCTCCGGTGACGAACACGTGCATGAGGTCCTCCAAGTGATGGGAGCTTTGTCCCGTCACGATACACCCGCGATGGGACAAGAGTCCCATCAGTAGGATCGACCGATGGCTCGATGGGAACCCGGCGCGCGGGAACGGCTGGTGCTGGCGGCTGTCGACCTGTTCACCGAGCAGGGCTACGACGCGACCACGGTGGCCGAGATCGCCGAGCGGGCCGGGGTCACCAAGAGCACCTTCTTCCGGCACTTCCCGGACAAGCGGGAGGTGCTGGTCGCCGGTCAGGAGGCGTTGAGCCGGCTGCTGTCCGAGGGGATCGCCGATGCTCCCGAGGATGCGACGCCGCTCGAGGCTGTCGCTGCGGGATTGGACCGTGTGTCGTCCGAGATGACGTCGTTCAACAGAGATCTCGGGCCGCGGATCAAGGCCGCCGTGGCGGCCAACACCGAGCTGCAGGAACGGGACCGGACGAAGAGCGTCGGCATGTCGGCGGCGATGACCGAGGCACTGCTGCGCCGGGGTATCGCCGATCCGACCGCGCACCTGGCGGCGGAACTGGGGATGATCGCCTTTCGCCAGGGCTGGGCGCGCTGGACGGAGACCGATCGTGCGGCGGACGTCCCGCTCGCCACCTACACCCGGGCGGCGCTGGACGACTTGCGGGCGGCGAGCGCCGCTCTCGGATGACCGCGGGATCCGGGTCGGCCACCGATCGCCGGGGATGAGCGGCCAGCCTCGTTGCTGGGCCAGATTCTCCGGCCATCCGTCGAGGTCAGTAGCTGTACCGACGAACGCTCTCCGGGTGGATGACGATCCGCACCTGGTCCTCGGCCAGGATGGCCGCCAGATCGGCAGCCCGGGTGGGGTCGGCCAGATCCCAGTAGCGCGAGGCCAACCGGGCTGCGAGGTCGTGCGCGCCGTCGGCCTCGACACTGGTCCGACCGGCCACCGCGATCCAGCGCTCCCGCTCATCCGCAGGGGCCGCGATCACGATCGAGGCGCGCGGGTCCTTGGCGAGTCGCCGGATCTTCACCGTATCCGGGCCGGTGAAGAGCTGGATGGTGCCGGCCGGGTCGTCGGGCGACGGCGGCGTCGCCTCGAACCACACCGGACGTGGCTGGGCCGGCACCGGACCGGCCGCCACCGACAGGAACCCGTGCAGCGGGCGTCGCAGGAACTCGAGATCATCGGCGGTCAAGCGGTCGTCGGTCATCGATCCGGAAGTGCCCGAACGGGGTCCGCCACAAACCGCAGGACGTGCCGGGGTGGCTGCATTGACCCGCTCGGCCGCCGTGTCTCGATCCCTGGCGGTGCGGCCAGTCGGGGCGGTCGCGGGCCTCATTCCGAGGGCGGTCAGTCCGGACCGGCGTGGCCTACAGTGCCGGTCATGGGTGGGACCGACTCTCCGGAGGAGCATGCGGACGGGTGGAACCCGGCCGACCAGGTCTGGATGACCCGGCAGGACGAACTCGGTCGGATTGCTGCGCTCATCCAGGCGGGGGTCGCTGCCGAGGATCCGAAGTTCGCGCTGGTGGAGGTCAGAGCCAGGTCCGACGAGCTCGTCATCTACAGATCCGACCCGACGCCGGAGGATGCGGCCGATCGGTATCGAGCGGCCGTGTTGTCGGAGCAGGTCGCGCTGCGATTCGAGCGCGCGGTCCTGTCGAAGGCGGAGGTCGACATCCTCGACGAGCAGTTGACCCGGGCGTTCCCGTCGCTGCTGGCCCGCGGAATCCGGCTCACGGCCTGGGGTGTCCACGATCTCGGTGGAAGGTATGTCGTTTCGTTCCACCCGGAAGGCGGTCCGCTCGACGGCGACGTACTGACGTCGACCGCACAAGACGACGGTTCGCCATGGTCACCATTGTTCCTGGACGGAGACAAGGTCCAGTTCGTCGGTGAGGACTCGATCCGCTACTGACCTGAGACGACCGTTGCACGGGAACGGTGACCTGGTCGAGTGGCGGGCGTCTCGACGACAGCGAAAGCGGCGTCACCGTTCTGCTGTGCCCCTTCTCGGGGACGATGCGGGCGTTGCGATCCACTCCAAGAAGCCTGGTAACGAAATGATCACGGCGACCGAGAGGGGCGTTGAACGGACCGGTACGGCGAGGAATCGACGAAGGGGAGCGGGTTGATGAGCAGAGCGGCACAGCGGTGGGCGGTCGTGGTTTCGACGGTGGTGATGGCGCTGATCGGGGTGGTGCCGGTGGTGGGTGCGGCCACGGTGCCCGCAGGCGCAGCGGTCACGTCGGCGTCCGCGGCGGCGGGGTCGTTGTCGATCGCGTCGAGTCAGGCGGAGGTGCGGATCGGTCAATCGACGATCGTGTCCGGCACGGCGAAGTCCGCGTCCGGTGATCGGGTCGCCGGCGGGGTGATCGAGCTGTGGACGCGGCCGGTGGGCAGCACGGCGTGGTCGCATGTGCAGAACACCCGGTCGAACGCGCTGGGCCACTTCACCTTCCGCTACACGCCGGATCAGGCGCGGGTGTTGCAGGCGCGGCTGCCGGGCAACGCGGTGGTCTCGCCGGTCGCGACGGTCGGGGTGCGGATGGGCTTCGACTCGTTCTACGCCCAGGGCTGCTACGTCGGCGCGCCCTACATCGCGATGGTCGGTAAGGCGCCTAAGGAGGCGGCGGGGACGATCGTGACAGCGGAGTTCTATTTCAATGACCTGACGGTCTTCTGGAAGCGCCAGAGCGTGGGTCGGGTGGCAGCTGACGGATCGTTCTATCTGTCCTTCTCCATGAGCAAGGGGCCGTGGTCGGTGCGGGCCGTGCTGGTGGGTGCCCCCAACGTGAAGGGAGCCGTAGGGCCGGTTTGGTGGGTCGAAGTACCGCTGGCCAGCCCGGGCAACCCCGAAGGCTGCATCCCGGGCAGGCCTGCAACCGACTGAGACAACAGCGAAGGGCCGGTCCGCTGTCTCCAGCTGACCGGCCCTGAACTGCACCTTCTGCGCCTGTGCCCCCGGCAGGATTCGAACCTGCGCACCCGCCTCCGGAGGGCGGTGCTCTATCCCCTGAGCTACGGGGGCGCGAGGGAGAACTCTACCGCATGCGGGAGGTCGTCCCGTCCACCCGGCGCCGGCGCACGGCCCCGATCACGGCGCCGGCAGCGGCTGGGCGCCGAGATCGGCCAGCCAGTCGGTCATCTGGCCGATCTCCGCCTGCTGGGCCTGGAGCATCTGACCTGCGAAGTTGCGGACCACGCCGACCGAGGCGTTGGCCGCGGCGTACTCCATCATGTCCGCACCGCCCTGGTGGTGGCGGATCATCAGCTGCAGGAAGTAGATGTCGGACTCCTTGCCGCGCAAGGACTTCAACTTCGCCATCTCGGTGTTGGTGGCCATCCCGGGCATGATCGCGCCGTCCTCGGCGCGGGCCGGGTCGACGCTCATCCCGGCTGTCCCGCCGGAGGTGCTGTCGCCCATGTTCATGTGATCCATGCCGCCGGCCGTCATCCAGCCCATCACGGTGCCGGAGTTGAAGACCGGCTTGCCCCACAGCGCCAGCCAGCCCTGCATCTGGCCGATCTGCGCCGTCTGCGTGTAGTTGATGTCGTAGGCCAGCACGGCGATGTCGGAGTCATCGGTGTCGAGCTCGGCGTAGTGCGCCATCAGCACGCCCTGGTTGTGGTGCACGATCATGTCCTGCGCGAACCCGACGTCGACCGCACCCGGCTCCATGTTCGGCCCGGCATCCCGCTGTGGCGCCAGTGCCACCCCGAGCACGGCGCCGACCAGCAGGAACACGACGGCCGACAACGACAGCACGATCACCGTGCCACGGGATCCCCAGCGGTCCAGCAGCCGGCCGGCCCCGCGCGGAGCGGCGCCGTCGGCCGAGGACGGGTCCGCACCGGACGGCGCGGACGCGTCGGTGAGCGCCGGCTGCTGCCTGTCTGTCACTGGGACGCGCTGGTCCCGAGGACGGAGCCGGAGGTGCTCACAGCGGACTCAGTGGATCCAGAGGTCTCTGCGGACTCCGACGACGTGCCCGAACCGGAGACCTCGGAGGAGGTGGCCGAACCGGTCCCGGAGGCGGTCTCGGAGCCGCTCGCGGTGTCGTCGGTCATGACCTCGGAGGTGTCGGAGGTCAGACCGGAGCCGTCCAGCGGGATGGCGTCGGCACCGGGGGCACCCGGCACGAACGGCGGCGGGTTCTCGGTGTCGAAGGACGGCTGGTCGCAGGTGGCGCCGATCTCCGGGTACACGTACTGGTTCTGCTTCAGCGCGGTGATGAACTCCTGGATCCGCTCGTCGGACGCGGACTGCAGCTTCAGCTGGTGGCCCCAGGACTGGAGCGAGATCGGCTGGTCCAGGGTCGGGTACGGCGACAGCACCATGAAGGTCTGGTTGCGGACCAGGCCCTCCAGGATCGCCAGGTCGCCGTCGGCGATGGTGTCCGGGTTGTAGGCGATCCAGATCGCGCCGTGCTCCAGCGGGTGGACCATGTTCTCCTCGCGCACGGCCTGTGTGTAGATCACGCCGTTGCACGCCGCCCACACCCCGTCGTGCGGCCCGCCGACCGCGGGATACCGGTCGTAGGCGACCCGCTCGGTCGACTCGACGTGCAACGCGGCCTTGTACTTCGGGAAGGTGATGACACCGTTCTCCTCGACCGAGGCCCCCACGTAGATCCCGGGGATGTTCACCGACGGGTCCTTGTTCTCCTCGGATGGCACCCACGGCGCGAGACGGTCCGCTGCGGCCGAGTTCTCGGAGTTCCGGGAGTAGACGACCACGAAGATCGCGCCGATCAGGGCCACGACGGCGACGACCGCGCCGATCGTCAGCCAGGGCAGTCCCTGCCGCCGGGAGACCACCGGTGCGGGGCGGGAGTTCCTGCTCTTCTTGCCGCTGGCCATCATCGGTAGCGCGACCTCGTTCGTTCACACGCGGGAGTGCAGCCGTCTGCGGCACTCGGGGACAGCGGGGAGTCTACGGTCTGCGTTCGTGTCATCGACGTGAGTCGCAGGTCAGGGGCATGTGGACCGGTCGGGTGACGGGTCCGGGGTGGGCAGCACCACGTCGTCGGGTCGCCGCGGGTGGTCCGGAGCGGTCCTTGCCGCTGAATAGGATGGTCACGTGGATGCCGCCCGACCGGACGACGCCCGACCGGGGTCGGCGCTGCGTGACCGCATCGTCGACGAGGTGCTGGCCGGCATCCGTCACAGCGTCCGGTGCGTCTCCGCCACCACGGCCCGCCCTTCGGCAGCAGTGCTGGTCAAGGGTGGCGGGGACCCGCTGCGGATCCTCGGCTCCGACGCCACCCGCTGGGCGTTGCTGCGCAGGTCACCGGCCCGGTCGATCACCCTCGACCCGGCCGTGTGGACGTCCTACCGCACCACCAATCCGGTGTTCGCCGTGCAGTCCGCGCACGCCCGCCTGTCCCGCGCCCAGGCCGGTGCCGGCGTGCTCGGACAGACGCCTGGGGCCGACAGCACGCGCGAGCGGGTCCGCACGCTGGTGGCCGGCTACCGCGGGGTGCTCGCCGATGCCGCCCGCTCGGCCGCCCCGCACCGGCTCGCCCTGCACCTGGACGAGCTGGCCGACGCCACCCATCGCTGGCTGGACACGCGCCTGCCCGCGGTCCGCACCCCCGAGTTGACCCGCGACCTCGGTCGCACCCGCCACGTGCTGCGCCACGGCCTCGGCCTGGCCGGCGTCACCGCACCGGAGTACCTGTGAGAGCGCACCCCGCCGGACCCCGCCACGGCGAGATCCCGGCCGCCCACGAGCAGAGCGGCGCACCTGCCGACCTGAACGTCCTGTCCGAGCGCATCTGGCCGCGGCACGCCGGTCGCGGTGCCGACGGTGCGCTGCAGCTGGCCGGGACCGACGTGCGCGACCTCGCAGCCGAGTTCGGCACCCCGATGATGGTCATGGACGAGCTCGACTTCCGCTCCCGCTGCCAGGATTTCGCGGACGCGTTCGGCAGCGCCGGCCAGGTGCACTACGCCGGCAAGGCGTTCCTGTCCGGCCGCGTGGTCGACTGGCTCGCCGACGAGGGCATGGCGCTGGACGTCTGCACCGGCGGCGAACTGGCACTGGCGCTGTCCCGCGAATTCCCGGCGCAGCGGATCACCCTGCACGGGTCGAACAAGTCGACCGCCGAGCTGACCGCCGCCGTCCGCGGGCGGATCGGCGCGATCGTGGTCGACTCCTTCGACGAGATCGGCCGGCTCGCCGGGCTGGTCGAGTCCGAGGGCCGCAACGGGGCGGACCCGGTGCCGGTGATGGTCCGGGTCACCGTCGGCGTCGAGGCGCACACCCACGAGTTCATCGCCACCGCCCATGAGGACCAGAAGTTCGGCTTCTCGCTGGCCGGTGGCGACGCCGCGGAGGCGGTGCGGCGCATCCTGGCCAACTCCGGTCTCCGCCTGGTGGGCCTGCACTCGCACATCGGCTCGCAGATCTTCGACCCCTCGGGGTTCGAGGTGGCCGCGCACCGGCTGGTCGGCCTGCTGCGCGACCTGCTCGACGAACACCCGGCGCTGACCGACACCATCACCACGCTCGACCTCGGCGGCGGTCTCGGCATCGCCTACACCGAGGAGGACCGGCCACCGACCGCGGACGCGATGGCCAAGTCGCTGACCGAGATCGTCACCCGCGAGTGCCAGGCGGCCGGGCTGGTGGTCCCGACCATCGCCGTGGAGCCGGGACGGGCGATCGTCGGTCCGGGCACCGTCACCGTCTACGAGGTCGGCACCATCAAGGACGTCGCGCTGGACGGTCGGCACACCCGCCGGTACGTCTCGGTGGACGGCGGGATGAGCGACAACATCCGCACCGCCCTGTACGACGCGGACTACACGGTGACCCTGGCCTCCCGCAGTTCCGACGCCGCGCCGGTGCGCTGCCGGGTGGTCGGGCGGCACTGCGAGTCCGGTGACATCGTCGTCCGCGACTGCTACCTTCCTGCCGACCTGGCGGTGGGGGACCTGATCGCTGTGGCCGCCACCGGTGCCTATTGCTACGTGATGGCCAGCAACTACAACCGGGTGCCGAGGCCCCCGGTGGTGACCGTGCGCGAAGGCACGGCCAGGGTGATGCTGCGCCGCGAGACCGACGACGACCTGCTGCGACTGGAGATGCCGTGACCACGCCCGAGCCCCGCCCGCAAGGTACCGGCCAGCCCTCCGTCGTCCCCGGCGTCGTGCTGCTCGGCGGCGCCGCCGTCCTGATCATCGTCGTACTGATCAATCCGGACATGCCCGGCTGGCTGCGCACCACCATCGCGATCGTCGCCGTGGTGATGGTGCTGCTGCTGCTGGTCTTCGCCGTGCGGCTCTTCCGGATCACCGCCCGCGGCGGCCGCCGATGAGCCCGATCAGGGTCGCCGTGCTCGGCGCCGGCACCGTCGGCGGCCAGGTCGTCCGGCTGCTGCGCGAGCAGTCCGCCGAGCTGACCGCCCGGATCGGCGCGCCGCTGGAACTGGTCGGTGTCGCCGTCCGGCGCCCGCAGCGGCACACCGACATCCCGGCCGACCTGCTCACCACCGACGCGGCGGCGCTGGTCGCGCGCGAGGACGTGGACATCGTCGTCGAGGTGATCGGCGGGATCACCCCGACCAAGGACCTGCTGCTGACCGCGCTGCGCCGGGGTGCCGGCGTGGTCACCGCGAACAAGGCGCTCCTGGCCGAGGAGGGTCCGGAGCTGTACGAGGCGGCCGATGCCTCCGGTGCCGACCTCTACTTCGAGGCGGCCGTCGCCGGCGCCATCCCGCTGATCCGCCCGCTGCGCGAATCCCTTGCCGGGGATCGCATCTCGCGGATCATGGGGATCGTCAACGGCACCACCAACTACATCCTGTCGGCCATGACCGCGACGGGCGACAGCTACGAGTACGCGCTCAAGGAGGCCACCCGGCTCGGCTACGCCGAGGCCGACCCGACCGCGGACGTCGACGGCTTCGACGCGGCGGCCAAGGCCGCCATCCTGGCCTCGCTCGGCTTCCACACCCGGGTCGGCGCGGCCGACGTGCACCGCGAAGGGATCTCCGGGGTCTCCGCCGCCGACATCGCTGCGGCGACCGAGATCGGTTGTGTGGTCAAGCTCCTCGCGATCTGCGAACGCGTCGGTGGCGACGCGACCGGCGCCGGTGCGTCCGTGTCGGCGCGGGTGCACCCGGTCATGCTGCCCAAGTCGCACCCGTTGGCCGGGGTGGACGGCGCCTACAACGCCGTCTACGTCGAGGCGGAGTCCGCCGGGCGGCTGATGTTCTACGGGCCAGGGGCCGGCGGCGCCCCCACCGCCTCTGCTGTGCTCGGCGACCTGGTGGCGGTGGCCCGGAACCGGGTGGCGGGCGGCCACGGCCCGCGCGAGTCGGCCTACGCCGACCTGCCGATCCAGCCGATGGGCGAGGTGCCGGCCCGGTACCACATCAGCCTCGACGTGCACGATCGTGCCGGGGTGCTGGCCGAGGTCGCGAATGCCTTTGCCGACGCCGGTGTCTCGATCTCCACCGTGCGACAGGAGGGCACCGGGCGGGACGCCGAGCTGGTGGTCGTCACGCACAGCGCGCCCGACGCCGCCCTGGCCGGAACGGTGACCCGGCTGTCCGAACTCGACGTCGTGCACCGCGTCACCTCGGTGATGCGAGTGATGGGGGAGCAGTGACCATGACCGAATCCACCCCCGCCGCACCCAACGGCACCGCGGTGGCCACCCGCTGGCCGGGCCTGATCACCGCCTACGCCGACCGGGTCGCGATCCCGGCCGGTGCTCGGATCGTGACGCTGCAGGAGGGGGGCACCCCGCTGCTGCCCGCTCCGGCGCTGTCCGCCAGGGTCGGTGCCGACGTGCACCTGAAGATCGAGGGCGCCAACCCGACCGGGTCGTTCAAGGACCGCGGGATGACCGTCGCGGTCACCTGGGCACTCGCCGACGGGGCGCGGGCCGTCATCTGCGCGTCGACGGGCAACACCTCCGCCTCGGCCGCGGCCTACGCCGCCCGGGCCGGGCTGGAGTGTGCGGTGCTGATCCCCGAGGGCAAGATCGCCGCCGGCAAGCTCGCCCAGGCGGTTGCCTACGGCGCGAAGATCCTGCAGGTGCAGGGCAACTTTGACGACTGTCTCGAGTTGGCCCGCAAGACCGCCGCGGCCGTCGACGGGATCGCCCTGGTCAACTCGGTGAACCCGGTGCGGATCGAGGGGCAGAAGACCGCCGCCTTCGAGATCTGCGACGTACTGGGCAAGGCGCCCGACGTGCATCTGCTGCCGGTCGGCAACGCCGGCAACATCACCGCGTACTGGAAGGGCTACCGCGAGTACGCCGCCGACGGTGTCACCACGTCCACCCCGCGGATGTTCGGCTTCCAGGCCGCCGGCGCCGCGCCTCTGGTGCTCGGCCACCCGGTCCGCGATCCCGAGACGATCGCCACCGCCATCCGGATCGGTGAGCCGGCGTCGTGGAACGGCGCTGTCGAGGCGCGTGACTCCTCGGGCGGCCTGATCGACGCCGTCACCGACGAGGAGATCCTCGCCGCGTACAAGCTACTGGCCACCACCGAGGGTGTCTTCGTCGAGCCCGCGTCGGCCGCGTCGGTGGCCGGCCTGCTGAAGACCGCGGCGGACGGGCGACTGCCGAAGGGTGCCACCGTGGTCTGCACGGTCACCGGGCACGGCCTGAAGGACCCGCAGACAGCACTCGAGTCGATGACCGCTCCGGTGATCGTGCCGGTGTCCGCCGAGGCCGTCGCCCGGGCCCTGGAGATCGGGTGACGGACGAGCAGGTGACCGGTCGGGTCACCGTCCGGGTGCCGGCGACCTCGGCGAACCTCGGCCCCGGGTACGACAGCTTCGGACTGGCGCTGACCAGGTACGACGAGGTGTCCGCCGTCCCCGCCGAGGGCATCTCGGTGGAGGTGCAGGGGGTCGGCGCCGGCGAGGTGCCGACCGACGAGTCCCACCTGGTGGTGCGGGCTGCGCTGCGTGCGTTCGCCGCCGCCGGGGCCGTGCTGCCGGGCTTCGCCCTGACCTGCCGCAACACCATCCCGCACGGTGGCGGCCAGGGATCCTCGGCGGCCGCCGTGGTGGCCGGGCTGCTGCTGGGCCGCGCGATGCTGCCGGACCCGACGGTGCTCACCGACCGCGACGTGCTGGAACTCGGCACCGAGATGGAGGGGCACCCGGACAACGTGGCGCCGGCCCTGTTCGGTGGGTTCACCATGGCGTGGACCGCCGCCACCGACGGCCGGCCGAGCACCGTCCGCAAGCAGGTGCACCCGGACGTGCGGGCCCACCTGTTCAGCGCGGACCGGGCGGCCTCCACCCACTACGCGAGATCGCTGCTGCCGCCGACTGTTCCGCACGCCGACGCGGCCGCGAACACCGCGGCCGCGGCGCTGCTGGTGCACGCGCTCACCGCCGAACCGGCGCTGCTGCTGGAGGCCACCGAGGACCGGCTGCACCAGCAGTACCGGGCGCCGGCCATGCCGGAGACCGCGGCCCTGGTCGCGGCGCTGCGCGACGCCGGCATCGCTGCCGTCGTGTCCGGCGCCGGGCCGTCGGTGCTGGCCCTCACCGACCTCGACATCAGTCCGGAGCCGTTCGCCCGCAACGGCTTCGAGATCGTCCCGGTGCAGGTCGACACCATCGGGGCTGTCGTCACCACCGGCTGACCACCGTTCGTACCGCGAGCGGTCGGGTGCGAGGTCGGGTCGGGTTGCCGGGGGTGCGGAGGGGGAAACTGCGCCTGGACGAAGGGGTGACCCGTGGCGAACGGGTACGGGTGGCCGGGTAGCCGCTCGGGAGTGGCGAAACACCGCGCTAGTACGGAGAGGTACGCCGGCAACCGGGTCCAGAGGTCGGGTGGCGGTTCGGGAGTGGGGAGTAACTGCGCCCGGACGGAATCGCCCGTGGCTGGCAGGGTCGGGTGGCCGGGTGGCGATTCGGGAGTGGGGAGGAACTGCGCCCGGATGGGAATCGCCGGTGGCGGGCGGGGTCGGGTGGCCGGGGGGCGGTTCGGGAGTGGGGAGGAACTGCGCCCGGATGGGAATCGCCCGTGGCGGGCGGGGTCGAGTGGCCCGGTGGCGGTTCAGAGGTGGGAGGAACTGCCGGCGTGGTGGTTCCGGGGCCGTCTGCCCACCGTCCGTGTATGCAAAGGGACCGGGAACCCGGATTCTGACGTTCGTTGGCCCACAATCCGTGTGTCACAGGGATATTCGGCCAACGAAGGGTGACAGTCGGTGGAATCGATGTCGTGGACGGGCCGGGGAAGAGGTAGTCCCGGAGATCCTTCCATCAGCGTCCGTCCAGGTACACGGAGCGTCGTTCTGGGGCCGGTGAAGAGGATCCGGGCCGCCGCCCGGCTCCGGAACCGACGACCCGCACCCCTTCCCGCTTGGTCAGGGCATGTATTGAACCCGACCACGTGTCCACCGCCGCCCGGCGTGAGAACAGCGCGCCCGCATCCCTCCCCGCTGGCGCGCCCGCATCCCTCCCCGCTGGTCAGGGCATGCACCGAACCCGACCACGTGCCCACCGCCGCCCGGCTCCGGAACTGCTGTCGGCAGTCCTTCTCTGGTCAGGGCAGATCGTGAACCCGGCCACCCGCTCACCGCCGGTCGGACCCTGGAGTCCGGCGGGCGGAACAACCCCGGCTGGTCGGGGTATACGCGGAACCCGGCCACCTACCCATCGCCGCCCGGCCCTGGAACTCTCGCGCACTGACCCCGTTCCGGCGGAGATCGTCGGTCCCGGCCTGTCGTCAGATCCGAGCAACGGCGGGTGACCTACCGGGATGCCGGGGCCGACTCGGCGACGCGTCCCGCGGAGAGAGCTGCGGTCCCGCGGAGAGAGCTGCGGCGGGCGGCAGGGCATCCCGATCGCTCCCGGGAATGACGACACGCCGGGGGTTGTTGCCACTCACCGTGACCAGCGTCTAGTCTGGTCGTGATCACCGGTCGTGAACTCAGCCGCCGGAATCCTTGGTGGGGTCTTTCGTCTTCACGATCCCTGCACCCGATGCCGTTGGAGAACTGGTCATTCTCCGCCCCCTCGGGCACACACCACTTGATTCCGCAGTCCGGCGCACGTCTCCCAGCACCGTTCCTTCTTCAGGGAACGGCAACGGGCCGGCCGGGATCGGGATCCGCGCCCGCCGGGTGCGGTGCATCCGCCGCGGTCCATCTGTCCGCGGCGTTCGGAACCGGCCGGAATCACATCTTCGGGCCGGAAGGAAGGAACTTCGTGAGCGAAACCACGGAGCAGGCCGGCACCACGACCTCCACCCGCGCCCGCCGCAGCGGCGGCGAGGGCCTGTCGGGTCAGACCCTGCCCGAGCTCAAGGCGATGGCGAGCCAACTCGGCATCAAGGGCACCTCCGCCCTCCGCAAGGGCGACCTCATCGCCGCCATCACCAGCCACCAGTCCGGCCAGTCGGCCCCGTCCGCCAAGGCCGGGTCCAACGGATCGCGTCGCGAGCAGGCCGAGGCCCCGGCCGCCCCGGTCGTGGCCGCAGCGCCGGCCGTGGAGGCGCCGGCCGCGCAGGACTCCCGCAGCAACGGGCACGGCGAGCTGTCGCTGCCGCTGGACCTGCCGGAGCGCGAGCGCCCGGCCCGCCGGCGCAGCACGCGGGCCGGCGGCGCCGCCGAGCCGGCCCCGATCAACATCCCGGCCATCGAGCTGCCGCCGCCGCCCCCGCCGGGTGGCAGCGCCGCCCAGCACGACCGCAACGACCGCGGATCCGCCGACGGCGACCGGTCCGAGCAGGGCTCGTCCGACGACGGCCGGCAGCAGGACGGCGACGGCCGTGGCAGCCGCCGCAACCGGCGCGGCCGCCGCGACCGCGGTGACCGTGACGTGCGGGCCGAGGGGCCGGACGGCGGCGACAGCCCGTCCGGCGACCAGGGTCGGGACCAGAACCGTCAGGGCCGTGACCAAGGTGGTCAGGGTGGCCAGAACCGAGACGGCAATCGGGACCAGAACCGGGACCAGAACCGTGACCAGGGCGGCAACCGCGACCAGAACCGGGATCGCGGGCAGAACAGCAACCGGGACGACCTGGACGAGGAGGGCGGCCGCCGCGGCCGTCGCTACCGCGACCGCAACCGTCGCGGTCGGGACCGCTTCTCGGACACCCCGGACACCGAGATCCGCGACGACGACGTGCTGGTGCCGGTCGCCGGCATCGTCGACGTGCTCGACTCGTACGCGTTCATCCGGACCTCGGGCTACCTGTCCGGTCCGAACGACGTCTACGTGTCGCTGTCCCAGGTGCGCAAGAACGGTCTGCGTCGTGGCGACGCGGTGACCGGCGCCGTGCGTGCCCCCCGCGAGGGCGAGGCGCAGCGGCAGAAGTTCAACGCGCTGGTCCGGCTGGACACCGTCAACGGGCTCGACCCGGAAGCGGCCCGGCACCGTCCGGAGTTCACCAAGCTGACCCCGCTCTACCCGAACGAGCGGCTCCGCCTGGAGACCGAGGCGCACATCCTCACCACCCGGGTCATCGACCTGGTCATGCCGGTCGGCAAGGGCCAGCGCGCGCTGATCGTCTCCCCGCCGAAGGCCGGCAAGACCTCGGTCCTGCAGTCCATCGCGAACGCGATCACCACCAACAACCCGGAGTGCCACCTGATGGTGGTGCTGGTGGACGAGCGGCCGGAAGAGGTCACCGACATGCAGCGGTCGGTGAAGGGTGAGGTCATCGCCTCCACCTTCGACCGCCCGCCGGCCGATCACACGATGGTCGCCGAGCTGTCCATCGAGCGGGCCAAGCGCCTGGTCGAGATGGGCAAGGACGTGGTGGTGCTGCTCGACTCGATCACCCGCCTCGGCCGCGCCTACAACTTGGCGGCCCCGGCCTCCGGCCGGATCCTGTCCGGTGGTGTCGACTCGACCGCGCTGTTCCCGCCGAAGCGGTTCCTCGGTGCGGCCCGGAACATCGAGAACGGCGGCTCCCTCACCATCTTCGCCTCGGCGCTGGTGGAGACCGGGTCCGCCGGCGACACGGTGATCTTCGAGGAGTTCAAGGGCACCGGCAACGCCGAGCTCAAGCTGGACCGCAAGCTCGCGGACAAGCGGATTTTCCCGGCGATCGACGTGGACCAGAGCTCCACCCGCAAGGAGGACCTGTTGCTGTCCCCGGACGAGCTGGCCATCGTGGTCAAGCTGCGCCGGGTGCTGGCCGCACTGGACACCCAGCAGGCCCTCGAGCTGGTGCTCGACCGGCTGCGCAAGTCGCGCAGCAACGTCGAGTTCCTCATGCAGATCGCCAAGAACACCCCGGGCGGCGCCGACCACTGATCGGTCGCTGATCGACACTGTTCGACGACACCGGCCGGGTCCCTCACCAGGGACCCGGCCGGTGGCGTCTCGTAGGGTGGTGATCATGGCTCCCCGCAGCTCCGCAGCGTCAGGCACCGGCGCACTCGACGTGCTCGGCCGTACCCGCTACGCGCTGCTGACCACGTTCCGGAAGGACGGCACCCCGGTGGCGACGCCGGTGTGGATCGTGCGCCGCGGCGACGAGCTGCTGGTCTGGACGAACCCGGAAGCCGGGAAGGTCAAGCGGATCCGGCGGAATCCGGCCGTCACGCTCGTGCCGTGCGGGATGCACGGCGAACCGCTGTCCGGCACCGCGGTGACCGGCCGCGCCGAGATGGTGCCCGGTGGACCGGCGGTGATCGACGGGATCTTCGACCTGCTGATCGACAAGTACGGCTGGCAGGGCCGGATCACCCGGATCCCGGACCGGCTCGGCCGGCTGATCGGCCGCGAACCGCAGCCGGCAGCGGCGATGTCGATCGTCCTGGACCCCGTCGGCTGACCCGATCCGGCTCGCCCCGGCGCCCGTCGACCGGATGTCGCACTCGCAGTCGCGCAGCAGCATGTCCGGGGAATTCCGGACCCGGGGTCGGCGTTTGGCTTTCCGGTGCCCCGATGTGGCACTCTGTTCTGTCGGATCCGGCTCCGGTTCACGTCCCTGCATCCTGCACGGGCGACCCGGCGGCCATCAGAGAGGAAACCAACCGAAATGAAGACGGGCATCCATCCCGAGTACGTCACGACCGAGGTGACCTGCGGCTGCGGGAACACCTTCGAGACCCGGAGCACCGAGACCTCCGGCAAGATCACGGTCGAGGTCTGCTCCAACTGCCACCCGTTCTACACGGGCAAGCAGAAGATCGTCGACAGCGGCGGCCGCGTGGCCCGCTTCGAGGCGCGCTACGGCAAGCGCACCCGCTAGTCCCACCAGGGCGCCCGGCCCGATCGGCAACGATCGGCCGGGCGCCTTTGTGTTCCCCTGGGTAGTACTCGCGCTCGGCACCCGCCGCCTGCCCGTTCCGCCCCTCAACCCACAGCACAGCCTCCACCCACAGCACAGCCTCCACGCACGGCAACAGCAAGGTGAGAAGTCCAGATGAGCACGCCCGCACCGCCTTCGGTCCCGTCCG
Source organism: Nakamurella alba (assembly GCF_009707545.1). Classification (NCBI taxonomy): domain Bacteria; kingdom Bacillati; phylum Actinomycetota; class Actinomycetes; order Nakamurellales; family Nakamurellaceae; genus Nakamurella; species Nakamurella alba. The sequence goes on from NZ_WLYK01000001.1 coordinate 1,488,617, forward strand.
GTGGACTCGACGCCCTGCTCGCCGAGTACCGGCAGCTGCAGGAGGCACTCGCCGACCCGGCGGTGCACGGTGACCAGGCCGCGGCCCGCCGTCTGGGCCGGCGCTACGCCGCGCTCACCCCGATCGCCAGCACCGCACAGGCACTGGACGCGGTGCGGGACGACCTCGGCGCCGCGCGCGAGCTCGCCGGGGAGGATGCCGCCTTCGCCGAGGAGGCGGAGACGCTGGCCGCCCGGGCGGACGAGCTCGAGTCGCAGCTGGCCGAGCTGTTGCTGCCGCGGGATCCGGACGACGCCAAGGACGTGTTGGTCGAGATCAAGGCGGGGGAGGGCGGCGAGGAATCGGCGCTGTTCGCCGGCGACCTGCTGCGCATGTACCTGCGCTACGCGGAACGCCACGGGTGGAAGGCCGAGGTGCTGTCCGCGCAGGACTCCGACCTCGGCGGCTACAAGGACGTCACCGTCGCGGTGAAGGCGCCCGGGTCTCCGGCACCGGCCGACGGCGTGTGGGCCCGGCTCAAGTTCGAGGGCGGCGTGCACCGCGTGCAGCGGGTGCCGGTCACCGAGTCGCAGGGCCGCATCCACACCTCCGCGGCCGGCGTGTTCGTCGCCCCGGAGGCGGAGGACGTGGACGTCACCATCGACCCGAACGACCTGCGGATCGACGTGTTCCGGTCCTCCGGTCCCGGCGGGCAGTCGGTGAACACCACCGACTCCGCGGTGCGGATCACCCACCTGCCGACCGGCATCGTCGCGTCCTGCCAGAACGAGAAGTCGCAGCTGCAGAACAAGGAGCAGGCGATGCGGATCCTGCGCGCGCGGTTGCTGTCCGCGGCCCGGGACGCCGCCGACGCCGCGGCCGCGGACGCCCGCCGGTCGCAGGTGCGGACCGTCGACCGGTCCGAGCGGGTGCGCACCTACAACTTCCCGGAGAACCGGATCGCCGACCACCGGGTCGGCTACAAGGCCTACAACCTGGACGCGGTGCTGGACGGTGACCTGGACGGGGTGCTCGGCGCCCTGGAGGAAGCCGACCGGAACCAGCGGCTGGCGGGAGGAGCGGTATGAGCCGGACCCCGCTGCGTCTGGAACTGATGGCGGCCTCCCGCCGGTTGGAGGAGGCCGGCGTCGGCAGCCCCCGGTTCGACGCGGACGAGCTCGCCGCACATCTGCTGGGCGTGTCGCGTGGCCGGCTCGGTCTGCACCCGCTGGTCGGCGACGAGTGGGTGGAGCAGTACCACGCGCTGGTGGCCCGCCGGGCGGCCCGGGAACCGTTGCAGCACATCCTCGGCACGGCCGTGCTCGGTGCGACGACCGTGCAGGTGGGGCCGGGTGTGTTCGTGCCGCGACCGGAGACGGAGAGCCTGCTGGAGTGGGCGCTGGCCGCGGTCGCCGACACCCCGGAGCCGTTGGTGGTGGACCTGTGTGCCGGATCCGGCGCCATCGCGCTGGCGATCGCACAGGCGCGGCCGGACGCCCGGGTGGTGGCCGTCGAACGCGCCGCCGGCGCACTGGCCTGGGCCCGCCGCAACATGGAACTGCACGAGGCGGCCGGTGGTACCCCGGTCGACCTGCGCGGCGGCGACATCGGTGACGAGCGGCTGCTCGAGGACCTGGAGGGTCGCGTCGACCTGGTGACCGCCAACCCGCCGTACGTGCCGGACGGCACCGTGGTGGACCCGGAGGTCGGCGAGTTCGACCCGGCCGAGGCGGTGTTCTCCGGCGCCGACGGGTTGGACACGATCCGCCGGCTGGTCCCGGTGATCGCCGGGCTGCTGACCGTCGGCGGCACCGCGGCCGTCGAGCACGACGACACCCAGGGCGAGTCGGCGCCGGCACTGTTCGCCGCCCGCCGCGTCTTCGGCGAGGTCACCGACCACACCGACCTGACCGGCCGCGCGCGGTTCCTCACCCTGCGCCGGGTCGCGCTGACACCCCGCCGCTGACCGGTCCCGGAGTGCCCTGGCCGCCGGGTGGGTCATCGGGGTGCCAGACTGGTCCCTCGTGACGACCTACGACTGCTCCGATCCCGTTGCCCGCCGCGCCGGCCTGAGCGCGGCCGCGGACGCGGCCGCCGCCGGGAACCTGGTGGTGCTGCCGACCGACACCGTCTACGGCATCGGCGCCGATGCGTTCAACGCCACCGCCGTCCGGGACCTGTTGGCCGCCAAGGGTCGTGGACCGGACATGCCGGTGCCGGTGCTGGTCGGATCCTGGCAGACCATCGACGGTCTGGTGACGGCCGTGCCGCCGGTGGCCCGGCTGCTGGTCGAGGCGTTCTGGCCGGGCGGGCTGTCCCTCGTCGTCGAGCAGGCGCCGTCGCTGGCCTGGGACCTCGGCGACACCCGCGGCACCGTGATGCTGCGGATGCCGCTGCACCCGGTCGCCCTGGACCTGCTGCGCATCGTCGGCCCGATGGCTGTCTCCTCCGCCAATCGCAGCGGCCAGCCGCCGGCCACCAGCGCCGCCATGGCCCTGGAGCAGCTCGACGACTCGGTGGCGGTGTACCTGGACGGCGGCCCGGCGCCCATCGGTGTGGCCTCCACGGTGGTCGACGTGACCGGTGACCTGCCCCGGGTGCTGCGCCAGGGCGCGGTATCGCTCGACGCCATCCGCGAGGTGGCCGGGCAGGTCGAAGCGGCCTCCTGAGATATGCGGTGACCGGGAAACCGCCGGTCAACGGACGTTCTGGAAATTTCTTCGAGAAAGTTGCCCGGAACCGCGGAACGGAGCGGGGGGTACCCACGTCTCATTGCTGACCGCCTCGGAGAGCCGGAGATCGGGATCCCACGCCGGGATCGCAGGACCGGATCCGGAACCACTCCCCGGGTGCAGCGGAGACTCCCACGCCGGGAGACGACGCCACGGGCCCGTCCGAATGCCTCGGACGGGCCCGCGCGCATGTCAGGGGTGCTTCGCCGCCGCCGTTAGTCTGGCCGGGTGGAGGACTTCGCGATCCCGGGCCGGGAATACGCCCTGGTGTTCGCGACGGCCGTCATCATCACCTACCTGGCCACCGGCGCCGTCCGCCTGCTGGCGGTGAAGATCAAGGCGCAGACACCGATCCGGGACCGCGACGTGCACGCCCTGCCGACCCCACGGATGGGCGGTGTCGCCGTCTACCTCGGGGTGGCCGGGGCCGTGCTGATGGCGATGAACCTGCCCGCCCTGCGCCGCGCCTTCGAATCCTCGTCCGAGATCACCGGCGTGCTGGTCGCGGGCGCGGTGATCGTGCTGGTCGGGGTGCTGGACGACCGGTTCGACCTGGACTCCGTCACCAAGCTGGCCGGCCAGATCCTGGCCGCCGGGATCCTGGTGCTCTTCGGTGTGCAGTGGCTGTTGATGTGGATGCCGGCGAACAATCCCGAGGGCGGCACCACCGTCATCTTCAGCCAGGTGCAGGGCGCGCTGATCACCGTGCTGCTCACCCTGGTGCTGGCCAACGCGATGAACTTCATCGACGGTCTCGACGGGCTGCTCACCGGCGTCGCGATCATCTCCTCCATCGGCATCTTCGTCTTCTCCACACACCAGTTGCTGCTCTCCGAGGACGATCTCGCCGGATCCCAGCCGCCGCTGATCGCCGCCGCGCTGGCCGGCGCCTGCATCGGCTTCCTGCCGCACAACTTCTTCCGCGCCCGGATCTTCATGGGCGACTCCGGGTCGATGTTCATCGGTCTGACCATCGCCGCGGCGACCGTGTCGGCCGGCGGCAAGCTCAACATCGCCGAGTTCGGCGGCCCGCGGTCGACGATCGCGCTGCTGGCGCCGCTGATCGTCAGCCTGGCCGTGGTGTTCATCCCGCTGCTGGACTTCCTGATGGCAGTGGCCCGGCGCACCCGCGAGGGACGACACCCGTTCAGCGCCGACAAGCGCCACCTGCACCACCGGATGCTGGCCATCGGCCACACCCAGCGCCAGGCGGTGCTGATCTTCTACCTGTGGGCCGCCGTGCTCTGCGCCGGCGCCGTCTCGCTGGCATTCGTCAAATGGCAGGTCACCGTGGGACCGTTCGCGGTGGGAGTGGCACTCGCCGCGGTGCTCTCGGCCTGGCCGTGGGTGCGCGCGCGACGCCTGCGCAAGGCCCGGGCGGCCGCCTGATGACCACCGACGAACCCGCCGGCCGAGCCATCCCGACCACGGCACCCACTGCTCCACCAACTGCATCGACCACCGGACAGGACCTGCAACACGTGAGCGCACCAGGAACCCCGCAACTGCGGCTCGAGATGACCGCGAAGGCGGAGGCCCGCAGCCGGACCGGGGGAGCGTGGTCGCTCGGGCACCTGCGGCTCTGCTGGCTCTCGCTGCCACCGACCGCCCTGGTGCTGGTGGTGATCGCGGTGATCATTGCGGGCGGGAGAGCGGTCGCCGGCGTGTTGCTGGGCGCGGCGATCGTCGGTGTGTTCTTCACCCTGTCGTCGGTGATCGTGGCGAAGGTCGGCGCGCGGAACCCGAAACGCGTGATGCCCGCCGCACTCGGCACCTACATCGGGAAAGTGGTCGCGCTGGGCGTCGTGCTGACCGTGCTGCCGCGCGACGGGATCTTCGACACCCGTTGGATGGCACTGGGTGTCGGCGTCTGCCTGTTCGTCTGGCTGGCCGCGCACATGCGCTACGTGTGGACGACCAAGATCTTCTACGTGGATCCGTCCTGATCGTGCGCCGCTCACTCCGCCGGGTGACGGACGTGTCTGCACGGGCGACAGGTGGACGGCCGGGAAATGATCTTCGACAAGTTGTAGAGAAATGGGCGTCCCGGTGCAGCTTGACCGGGACCTTACTGATACTGTCGGCGGCGTCATGAAGATGCGGGCCGACGGCGACTCCACGTCCTCCGGGACGAACGAGGGTTGGGCTGTGATGACCACCCTGATCGGCGGTTTCGTCGTGTGGGGTGGCGTCGGCTGGCTGCTGGACAAGTGGTGGGACACCCGCCTGTTCACGCCCATCGGACTCGTCCTCGGCATGGCACTCGGGATCTACGCGGTGGTCGCCAAGTTCGGCCGCCCGTCCGGTGAGAAGGCCGGCGCGGCGGTCCCGGCGCAGACTTCACGGCGGTACACCTACCGCAGCAGCTACCCCCGTTCGAGTTCCTCCCAGATCTCGTACCGACCAGGCCCACCTCCGGCCAACCCCCGAAGGGAGCACGCATGACCCTGAGTCTGACCAATGCCGTCGGACTTCTGGCCGCTGAAGGTGACGGTTTCCAGGCGCCCACCGTCGAGCACTCGTTCTTCTTCGACCGGATCGGTGACGGCACCGTCATCGCGTCGGTCAAGGCGATGGTGCTGCTCGTCCTCGGGTCGATCCTGATCATCGCGTTCTTCTGGGCCTCGGCCCGGCGGGCCGCGGTCGTCCCCGGCAAGCTGCAGTTCGTCGGCGAGGGTCTCTACGGATTCATCCGGAATGGCGTCGCCATCGAGGTTCTCGGTCGTCAGGGCAAGAAGTGGGCGCCGTTCCTGGCCACCCTCTTCGTGTTCGTCTTCGTGATGAACATCTGGGGGATCATCCCGGTCGCCCAGCTCCCGGTCACCTCGCACTTCGCGGTGCCGGTGTTCCTCGCCCTGCTGGTCTGGGTCATCTACAACGTGGTCGGCATCCGCAAGCACGGGTTCTTCGGCTACATCAAGTTGCAGACGTTCATCCCCGGCGTGCCGTGGCCGATGCACTTCCTGCTGATCCCGATCGAGTTCCTGTCGAACATCATCCTGCGGCCGTTCACCATGGCCGTCCGTCTCTTCGCCAACATGTTCGCCGGCCACATGCTCGTGGGCGTCGCCGCCATCGGCACGCTCTACCAGCTGGAGGCCGGTGGAGCGGGCTACGCGCTCGCCGTGCTGCCGTTCGCGGCGAGCCTCGGCCTGGTGTTCTTCGAACTCCTGGTCTGCGGGTTGCAGGCGTACGTCTTCGTCCTGCTGGCAGCGATCTATCTTGAGTCGTCGCTCGCCGACTCGCACTGACCCGGACGCGGCACCTCGCGACCGAAGCCCCGCACCACCTGATCCCGCGCCGGTGGGATCAGCCCCGAAGCACCGAAAGGGAGAACCACCCCCATGTCCGCTGTTGACACTCTCGCCGCCGTCGACGTCCAGATCGTCGGCAACCTCGGCACCATCGGCTACGGCCTGGCCGCCATCGGCCCGGGCATCGGTGTGGGCATCGTCTGGGCCGCCTACATCCAGTCGACCGCCCGGCAGCCGGAGTCCGCGGGTCTGACCCGTACCTACGCCTTCCTCGGCTTCGCCGTGTCCGAGGCGCTCGCCCTCCTGGGCTTCGTCGTGCCGTTCATCCTGAGCAGCACCCCCGCCTGATCGGGTTCTCCCGCATCAGCTGACAGCCCGACCCGCACAGGAGTGACGACGTGACCCAGCCACTGTTGGCATCGATGGCCGGCACCTCCGGGACCCTCGCCGCGGAGACGACCAACCCGATCGGCCTGCCCTGGGGCGAGGTCGTCATCGCGATCATCGCCTTCGCCGTGCTGCTGTTCGTGCTCGGCAAGGTCGCCTGGCCGCAGTTCGAGAAGGCGTTCGCCGCCCGGACCAAGGCCATCGAGGGCGGCATCGCCGACGCCGAAGAGGCACAGCGCGAGGCCAAGGAAGCCCTCGAGGCGTACCGGGCGCAGTTGTCCGGCGCCCGTGAGGAGGCCGCGAAGATCCGCGAGGACGCCCGCGTCCAGGCCCAGGCCATCCGGGACGACATGCTCGCCCAGGCGAACGCCGAGACCGAGCGGATCGCCGCCGCGGGTCGCGCGCAGCTGGAGGCGCAGCGTGCGCAGATCGTTGCGGACCTGCGGGCCGATCTGGGCCGGGTGTCGATCGACCTGGCGTCGAAGGTCGTCGGTGAGTCGCTGGAGGACGAGGCGCGTCAGCGTCGCACCGTCGAGCGCTTCCTGGCCGATCTGGAGCGCTGATGCAGCACATCTCGAGTCGGCAGGCCCTCGACGAGGCCACCAACCGGCTGCTCACCCAGGCGGCGACGCTGGACGACACCGGTCTCGGTGCGTTCGGTGACGACCTGCTGGCCGTCGGCGGACTGCTGCAGCGCGAGCCGGCGCTGCGCCGCACGCTGTCCGAGGCGACCACCGGTGCGGACACCCGCGCCGGGATCATGTCGCGGATCCTGCAGGGCAAGGTCGGCCAGCCGGCCCTGGCCCTGGTCGACTTCGCGATCCGCCTGCACTGGGCGAACGGGCGGGACCTCAAGGAAGGCGTGGAGCGGCTCGGCCGCACCGCGGTGTTCCTGCGGGCGGAGCGGAACGGCGATCTCGATGACGTCGAGGACCAGTTGTTCCGGTTCGGCCGGATCGCGGACGCGAACCCGGGCCTGTCGGTGCTGCTGGACGACCCGACCACGCCGGGCGACGCCCGGGCCGAGCTGGTGCGCAGGGTGATCGGGGGCCGGGTGCTCCCGCTCACCGAGCAACTGCTGCTCGGCCTGGCGCAGGATCCGGGCGGGCGGTCGTTCTCCTTCGGCGTGCGCGAGCTGGTCGACCAGGCCGCCGCCCGCCGGGACCGTGTCGTCGCGGTGGTCACCTCCGCGGTCGAGCTGACCACCGAGGAGTCGAACCGACTGGTGGCCGGCCTGGGCAAGGTCTACGGACGGCCGGTCGTGGTGCACTCGGAGGTGGACGCGTCGCTGGGCGGCGGTGTCCGGGTCCGGGTCGGCGACGAGGTCATCGACGGCAGCATCTCCGGGCGCCTGGCGGAACTCCGCCGCCGGCTCGCCCGCTGAACGGCATGAAGCGCGGCAGCGGCATGAAGATCGAGAAGTTCCCGGTGCGACCGGGGACGGCAGTACTGGTACACGACGAAGAAACGGGAACGCGATGACCGAGTTGACGATCTCCGCGGACGAGATCCGCTCCGCGATCGAGAGCTACGTCTCCGACTACGCGCCGGAGGTCAGCCGGGAAGAGGTCGGCATCGTCGCCGACACCGGTGACGGCATCGCCACGGTCGAGGGTCTGCCCTCCGCCATGGCGAACGAGCTGCTGCAGTTCCCGGGTGGTGTCCTGGGCGTGGCGCTGAACCTGGACACCCGCTCCATCGGTGCGGTCGTCCTCGGTGACGCCAACACCCTGGAGGAGGGCCAGCAGGTCACCCGCACCGGCGAGGTGCTCTCCGTGCCGGTCGGCGACGGCTTCATGGGCCGCGTCGTGAACCCGCTCGGCCAGCCGATCGACGGCCTCGGCGACATCGAGTCCGAGGGCCTGCGCGCCCTCGAGATCCAGGCCGCCTCCGTCGTGCAGCGGCAGGGCGTCGGCGAGCCGCTGCAGACCGGGATCAAGGCCATCGACGCCATGACCCCGATCGGCCGCGGCCAGCGCCAGCTGATCATCGGTGACCGCAAGACCGGCAAGACCGCGGTCTGCGTCGACACGATCATCAACCAGAAGGCCAACTGGGAGACCGGCGACCCGAAGCAGCAGGTGCGCTGCGTCTACGTCGCCGTCGGCCAGAAGGGCACCACCATCGCCGGTGTCCGCAAGGCCCTCGAGGACTCGGGCGCCCTGGAGTACACGACCATCGTCGCGGCCCCGGCCTCCGACTCGGCCGGCTTCAAGTGGCTCGCCCCCTACACCGGCTCGGCCATCGGCCAGCACTGGATGTACCAGGGCAAGCACGTCCTCATCGTGTTCGACGACCTGACCAAGCAGGCCGAGGCGTACCGCGCCATCTCGCTGCTGCTCCGCCGCCCGCCGGGCCGCGAGGCCTACCCGGGCGACGTCTTCTACCTGCACTCCCGTCTGCTGGAGCGCTGCGCGAAGCTGTCCGACGAGCTGGGCGCCGGTTCGATGACCGGTCTGCCGATCATCGAGACCAAGGCCAACGACGTGTCGGCGTACATCCCGACCAACGTCATCTCGATCACCGACGGCCAGTGCTTCCTGCAGTCCGACCTGTTCAACGCGGGTGTCCGGCCGGCCATCAACGTCGGCATCTCGGTCTCCCGGGTCGGCGGCGCCGCCCAGATCAAGGCCATGCGGTCGGTCTCCGGCACGCTGCGTCTGGACCTGTCGGCCTACCGCGAGCTGGAGGCCTTCGCGGCCTTCGGTTCCGACCTGGACCCGGCGTCCAAGCGGTCGCTGGAACGCGGTTCGCGACTGGTCGAGCTGCTGAAGCAGCCGCAGTACAGCCCGTTCCCGGTCGCCGAGCAGGTCGTCTCGATCTGGGCCGGCACCCGTGGCCACCTGGACCGCGTGCCGGTCGCCGACATCCGGCGCTTCGAGGCGGACTTCCTGCAGTTCCTGCGCCACCACAGCGCCTCGCCGCTGGCCGCGATCGCCGAGTCCAAGGTGCTCTCGGACGACGTCGAGAAGACCTTGCTGTCGGCGCTGGAGGAGTTCAACTCCACCTTCACCACCTCCGACGGGACCGTCCTGGGCAAGGAGGCGGAGGCCAAGCCGCTCGACGCCGCCGCCGTCGGCCAGGAGAAGGTCCAGGTCCGCAAGCCGCCGCCGCCGAAGAAGTGACCGGCATGGACACGTTCGTCATGACGCAGGGCAGGAGGTGACCGGATGGCCGCACAGGTGAGGGTGCTGCGCGAACGCGTGCGTTCGGTGCGCAGCACGCAGAAGATCACCCGCGCGCAGGAGACGATCGCCACCTCGCGCATCGCCAAGGCGCAGGCCAAGGTGCTCGCCGCTGCGCCGTACTCGGCGCAGATCACCGACGTGCTGACCGCACTCGCCGGTGCCTCGACGCTGGACCACCCGCTGCTGACCGAGCGGGCGACCCCGAAGCGCGCCGGGATCCTGCTGATCACCTCCGACCGTGGCCTCTGCGGTGGCTACAACGTCGGCGCGATCAAGAAGGCCGAGGAGCTCGCGGCCCTGCTGCGCAACGAGGGCAAGGAGCCGGTGCTCTACGTCGTCGGGCGGAAGGGCCTGGGGTACTACACCTTCCGGCAGCGTCCGGTGGCGGCGTCGTGGACCGGCTTCTCCGAGAAGCCCGAGTACATCAACGCCGTCGACGCCTGCGAGGTGCTGTTGCCGGCGTTCCTGGCCGGCAGCGACGGGGAGGTGGAGACCGAGGAGGGCGTGATGGCCGGCATCGACGAGCTGCACCTGGTCTCGACGCACTTCGTCTCGATGCTGACCCAGACGGCGCAGGCCCGGCGGGTCGCCCCGCTCGAGGTCGAGTACGTCGGTTCGGACAGCACCGACGCCGGTGGTCCGCTGCCGGCCTACGAGTTCGAACCGTCGCCCGACTCGCTGCTGGACTCGTTGCTGCCGAAGTACGTCACCACCCGGATCTACGCGGCCCTGCTGGACGCCGCGGCGAGCGAGTCGGCCGCCCGGCGGCAGGCCTGCAAGTCGGCGACCGACAACGCCAACGAGATCATCCGCACCCTGAGCCGGGAGGCCAACCAGGCCCGCCAGGCGCAGATCACCCAGGAGCTCACCGAGATCGTCGGTGGCGCAGATGCTCTCGCGGCCTCGAATGCCGATGAGGACTGACATGACCAACAAGTGCACGAAGCGAAGGAATTGAGGACGCCATGAGTGCCCCCGCCATCTCTGCCACGGCCGGCCGGGTCGTCCGGGTCATCGGCCCCGTCGTCGACGTCGAGTTCCCGCGCGGCGAAGTGCCCGAGCTGTTCACGGCTCTGCACGCCGACATCACCGTCAGCGGCGAGACCCGCACGCTGACCCTGGAGATCGCCCTGCACCTGGGCGACGACGTGGTGCGCTGCATCTCGATGCAGCCCACCGACGGTCTGGTCCGCGGCGTCGCCGCGGTCAGCACCGGGTCGCCGATCTCGGTGCCGGTCGGCGACGTGGTCAAGGGCCACGTGTTCAACGCCCTCGGCGCCTGCCTGGACGTCCCGGGCACCGGCGAGGACGCCGAGCACTGGCCGATCTACCGCAAGCCGCCGGCCTTCGACCAGCTCGAGGGCAAGACCGAGCAGCTGGTCACCGGCATCAAGGTCATCGACCTGCTCACCCCGTACGTGCAGGGCGGCAAGATCGGCCTGTTCGGTGGTGCCGGCGTCGGCAAGACCGTGCTCATCCAGGAGATGATCACCCGTGTCGCCAAGAACTTCGGTGGCACCTCGGTGTTCGCCGGCGTGGGCGAGCGGACCCGTGAGGGCAACGATCTCTTCACCGAGATGACCGAGTCCGGCGTCATCAACGACACCGCGCTCGTCTTCGGCCAGATGGACGAGCCGCCGGGCACCCGGATGCGCGTCGCCCTGTCCGCCCTGACCATGGCGGAGTACTTCCGGGACGTGCAGAACCAGGACGTGCTGCTGTTCATCGACAACATCTTCCGGTTCACCCAGGCCGGTTCCGAGGTGTCGACCCTGCTCGGCCGGATGCCGTCCGCGGTGGGTTACCAGCCGACCCTGGCCGACGAGATGGGCGAGCTGCAGGAGCGGATCACCTCGACCCGCGGCCGCTCGATCACCTCGCTGCAGGCGATCTACGTGCCCGCGGACGACTACACCGACCCGGCGCCGGCCACCACCTTCGCGCACCTGGACGCCACCACCGAGCTGGCCCGCTCCATCACGGAGAAGGGCATCTACCCGGCGGTGGACCCGCTGTCCTCGACCTCGCGGATCCTGGACCCGCAGTTCGTCGGTGACGAGCACTACCGGGTGGCGCAGGAGGTCAAGCGGATCCTGCAGAAGTACAAGGAGCTGCAGGACATCATCGCCATCCTGGGCATGGACGAGCTGTCCGAGGAGGACAAGCTGGTCGTCGGTCGCGCCCGTCGCATGGAGCGCTTCCTCGGCCAGAACTTCTTCGTGGCCAAGCAGTTCACCGGCCAGGACGGGTCCTACGTCGACATCAAGGACACCATCGCCGCGTTCGACGCCATCGCCAAGGGTGAGTACGACCACATCCCGGAGCAGGCGTTCCTGAACGTCGGTGGCATGGACGACGTGATGGCGAAGGCAAAGAGCCTGGAGAGCTGAGACTCTCGACGGATTCCCGTTCGCGGGGACCTGGCCGGGTCCCGGATGCACCGTCCGGGACCCGGTCACCGCCGTGCGGGTGACGGGATCGGCCCAGGGGACCGCCCGTCCACCCGCCCGATGCGGGGCTACACTCTTCTCATTCACTCCCCAGATGTCTGGAGGCGGAGCCATCCGTGGCTGAGATGCAGGTCGACCTTGTCGCTGTCGAGCGACAGATCTGGTCGGGCAAGGCGCAGATGGTCGTCGCCCGCACCGTCGACGGCGACATCGGAGTCATGCCCGGGCACGCCCCGCTGCTGGCCGAACTGCGCGAGGGTTTCGCCGCGCGTGTCGTCGAGCCCAACGGCAACGTCATGGGTGTCGCGGTGCACGGCGGGTTCCTTTCGGTCACCAAGGCCGGCGTGACGATCCTGGCCGAGGCCGCCGAGCTGCACGACGAGATCGACGTGACCAAGGCCCGGGCCGCGTACGACCGGGCCCTGGCCACCGGCGGCGAGTCCGCCGAGGCCGCCGCCGAACTCCGCCGCGAGCGTGCCCGCCTGCTGGCGGTCGGCGAGTCGGTCTGAGGCAGCGAGGGTCACGCGAGCATGCAGGCACCGGAACTCATCGGACTGCTGCTGCTCGTTGCCCTCGTGCTGACCATCGCCGCGATCGCGGTCCGACGATCGCTGCTCACCCGCTCCGGCGGGATCGACATCTGCTGGCGGACCGCCGTCACGCCCGACGGGCGCGGCTGGATCTTCGGCCAGGGCAAGTTCGACGACCGCGGACTGGTGCTCTACCGGTCCTTCTCGCCGCTGCCGCTGCCCTCGCGCGTGCTGGAGCGCGACCAGCTGGAGATCGACGGCCGCCGGTCGCCGCAGGGCGCCGAGCCCGATCTGCTGCCGGTCGGCGCGGTGATCCTGCGATGTACGGACCGGACCCGTGCGCTCGAACTGGCGCTCTCCGAGCAGGTGCTCACCGGGCTGCGCTCCTGGCTGGAGTCCGTACCGCCCCAGCAGCGCGGCCTGCGCGGCGACTCCAACGAGCGCGGCGGGCTCCGCGAGCTCTGATCCTCCCGTTCTTCCTCGACCCCGGGTGCCGCTGTGCGGACCGGGCTCGTGTGCTGTCCGGGGTATGTCGCTGACAGGGCGCCGGCTCAGCCGCGTTCGCCGCCCGGCTTCCACAGCACGTCGCCGTCCGGGTTCGTCACCCGGCACAGGATGAACAGCAGGTCCGACAGCCGGTTCAGGTAGGCCGGGGCCAGGCCGTTGGTGTGCTCGGGGTCGGCCTGGATCAGTGCCCACGCGCTGCGCTCCGCCCGGCGGGCGATGGTGCGCGACTGGTGCAGCAGCGCGGCGTGCATGGTGCCGCCCGGCAGGATGAACGAGTGCAGCGGCTGCAGGCCCTCGTTGTAGGTGTCGCAGTCGTTCTCGAGTCGGTCGATGTAGTCCTGGGTGATCCGCAGCTGCGGGTGGGCCGGCGGCTGGTCCGGCACCGGGGTGGCCAGATCGGCGCCCAGGTCGAACAGCTCGTTCTGCAGCCGGCGGATGGTGGTGCGCACCCGCTTCGGCATTGGCGGGCCAACCGCCAGCACCACGCCCAGCGAGGCGTTGGTCTCGTCGCAATCGGCGTACGCGACCAGCCGCGGGTCCGTCTTGTGCACCCGGGAGAAGTCGGCGAGGCCGGTCGTCCCGTCGTCGCCGGTGCGGGTGTAGATGCGGGTGAGGTGCACGGCCATGATCCGAGCCTAGGTGCACCGGCGTGGCACGCGGCGCGGCCCCGGTCCGATCTGCCCTAGAGTCGCTCCCTGTGGTGGACGACAGTTTCCTGGTGACCGGAGGGGCCCGGCTCGAAGGAACGGTGGGCGTCGCCGGGGCGAAGAACAGCGTGCTGAAGCTGATGGCCGCCGCGTTGCTGGCCGAGGGCACCACCGTGGTCCGGAACGCACCGGACATCCTGGACGTGCCGCTGATGGGCGATGTGCTGACCGGGCTGGGCTGCTCGGTGACCATCACCGGCGACGAGGTGCGGATCGACGTCCCGGCCGAACTGTCGTACCAGGCGGATTTCCCCGCCGTGGGCCGGCTGCGGGCCTCGGTGTGCGTGCTGGGGCCGCTGATGGGCCGGTGCCGGCAGGCCCGGGTGGCGCTGCCGGGTGGTGACGCGATCGGGTCCCGCCCGCTGGACATGCACCAGAGCGGGCTGCGCGCGCTCGGCGCCCGGATGGGCATCGAGCACGGCATGGTCGTCGGCGAGGCCGACGCGCTGCACGGCGCGCACATCAGCCTCGACTTCCCGAGCGTCGGCGCGACCGAGAACATCCTGATGGCCGCGGTGCTCGCCGCCGGGACGACGGTGATCGACAACGCCGCCCGCGAACCGGAGATCATCGACCTCGCGGTGATGCTGAACCAGATGGGCGCGCAGGTGTCGGGGGCGGGCACCGCGACCATCACCATCGATGGCGTCGACGCGTTGCACCCGACCGAGCACCGGACGGTGGGGGACCGGGTGGTCGGTGGGACCTGGGCCTACGCGGCTGCGGTCACCCGCGGATCGGTGCGGGTGCTCGGCGTCGACCCGCACCACCTGGACTCGCCGCTGGAGCGGCTCACCCAGGCCGGCGCCGTGATCGAGCGCTTCGAGGGCGGATTCTCGGTCGACATGTCGGGGCGGCCGCGGGCCGTCGACGTGGTCACCATGCCGTACCCGGGTTTCCCGACCGACCTGCAGCCGATGGCATTGGCCCTGGCGGCGGTGGCCGACGGGCACTCGCTGATCACCGAGAACGTGTTCGAGGCGCGTTTCCGGTTCGTCGACGAGCTGATCCGGATGGGCGCCGACGCCCGCACCGACGGCCACCACGCCTCGCTGCGTGGTCGCGAGCGGTTGTCCAGCGCTCCGGTCTGGGCGACCGACATCCGGGCAGGTGCCGGGCTGGTGCTGGCCGGACTGGTCGCCGAGGGCGTCACCGAGGTGCACGAGGTCGGCCACATCGACCGTGGTTACCCGCGTTTCGTCGAGGACCTGCGGGCCCTGGGCGCCGGGGTGGAGCGGATCACCGGGGAGCGGGTCGCGGGGGACTGAGGCCGGCCGGCCCTGCGCGGCGTCGCCCGTGCTGGTCCGTTCGCCCGGTGGCCGGTCAGGTGTCGGGTTCTCGATGCGCGAACCGCATCGTTGATCAGGGCTTCGCCGTCGTTCCTGCCGCCGTCGTCCCTGTCACCGTTCGCTCGAGGCCGCGGGCGGGTGGGGCTCCGCACTCAGATGTCCCGGACCGTCCAGCCTGCCGCGGTGAAAGGCTTGCCGCCGCAGGCAGTGTCGGTCACCGTGGGGCCGGTGGTGCGGGTCAGCGCGAGCCGGCGCGGTGAGCCCAGCACGAGGGCGTCGATGACGGTCTCCTGCGGGGCGTTCGCGGCGGTCGACCCGAGGATCTGCACGGCGCCGGGCGCGGCAGGCGCACCGAGCTGCTGCCGCAGGTGCACGTCGGCCGCCTGCCCGGCGGGTTCGAGGTCCGCCCGGCCACGCAGCCACCTCGGTTCGATCAGCCCCTGCTGCGCGGCGTGGGCGACCTGCAGCGCACCGACTGCCGTCAGATTGCCGTAGCTGTAGCCCCAGGGCAGCAGCAGCGCGGTGCCGGCGAACCGGTGCCCGCCGAGGTGGCTGATCTCCAGCACGGAGCCGGGGTACGCCTGCTCCAGCGCCCGGACCAGTGGCCGGCCGAGGATCGCGCAGCACCGGTCGCGCTTGCCGTTGGTGCAGACCGCGAGCAGCCATCCCGGTCCGGGTGCCTCTTGCCTCGATGAGCTCGGGTCCTGCGCTCCGGGTGCCAGGTAGTTCTCCGCGGATACCGGGCCCGTTGCAGCCGGCACCGAGACCTGCGTGGGGTACATCGGGCCGGTCGGCCGTGCCGATTGCGGCGTCGACGGCGCGGCCGCGTGCAGCACTGCCCCGGCGGCGAGCGTCCATGGCGCGGCCGCGTGCGGCGACTGCCCGGCCGCGTGTTCCGCCGGCCCGGTGCTCCGGAGCTGGTCCAGGGTCGGGGGAGAGTCGAACTTGCGGATGCGGTGGCCGTCGGCCACGAGATGCGTGCCGGTGGAACGTCCGTCGGGTGGGCGGGTGGCGAAGACCCGGACACCCGGCATGGCCTCCAGGGCCCGGGCGCCCTCCGGTCCGTAGATGGTGGCGGTCACCTCGTCCGCCACCCTGTTCCCCCAGGCCCCGGGGGTGTGCAGCAGAACGGCGGTGGTGAAGGTGCTCGCCGTCCCCGCGGGGTCGTCGCCGGCATCGCGCGCGGCGTCCGAGCAGAGAAGGTCGGTCATCGTGTTCCAGGTTAGGTGGCGGCGTCCCGAGCGGGTGCGGCCGGACCCGCAGCGGGCCTTAGGGTGGCACGGTGCGACTCGTGGTGGCCCGCTGTGCCGTTGACTACGTCGGGCGGCTCACCGCCCACCTCCCGATGGCCCCCCGGCTGTTGCTGATCAAGGCGGACGGGTCGGTGTCGGTGCACGCCGACGACCGGGCCTACAAGCCGCTGAACTGGATGTCGCCGCCGTGCTGGCTGGAGGAGTCCGAGGGCACCTGGCGGGTGCAGAACAAGGCCGGCGAGCAGCTGGTGATCACCATCGAGGAGATCCTGCACGACTCCTCGCACGAGCTGGGTCAGGATCCGGGCCTGGTCAAGGACGGTGTCGAGGCGCATCTGCAGGTGCTGCTGGCCGAGCAGGTCGAGGTCCTCGGCACGGGATGGACGCTGATCCGCCGGGAGTACCCGACCCCGGTCGGACCGGTCGACCTGCTGTGCCGGGATGCCTCCGGGGCGGTGGTCGCGGTCGAGATCAAACGGCGCGGCGAGATCGACGGTGTCGAGCAGCTGACCCGGTACCTGGACCTGCTGGGTCGGGACCCGTTGCTGGGCAACGTGACCGGGGTGTTCGCCGCCCAGCAGATCAAGCCGCAGGCCCGGACCCTCGCCGAGGACCGTGGGATCCGCTGCGTCGTACTCGACTACAACGCGATGCGCGGGATGGACGACTCCGAGGGTCGCCTGTTCTGAGCGTCGTCCGCTGCGAGCGGATCCGCCGCTGTTCGCCGACGGCGGACCCTGTTCCGCCGGAACAGCGGGTGGGCCTGCACTAGCCTGGCTGCAGAGGCCGCGGGACGTCGGTCCGGAACGGAAAGAGGGCAGGGTGGACATCAAGATCGGCGTGACCGACAGCGGCCGCGAGCTCGTGGTCGCCTCGACGGCGCAGCCCGAGGAGATCGAGAAGCAGGTGGCCGAGGCGCTGGAGAAGTCGACCAACCTGGTGCTCGTCGATGAGAAGGGCCGCCGGGTCATCGTGCCGGCCGCGCGGATCACCTACGTGGAGATCGCCCCGTCGGACACCCGCCGGGTGGGTTTCGGCAGCGCCTGAGCGCACGGAGTACCAGCAGGGCCGGTCGACAGTTGTCGGCCGGCCTTCTGCGTTCCCGGTCCGGGTCGGACCTTCCGGTGACCTGACTCCTAGGTGGGGGCACGATCTGGTCGGACCCGATCCGCCTGGAGACGGGCGTTGGGCCGGCCTGCCCGCTCAGCCGTGCCGTGGGAAGCGGGAGATGCCCCGCCAGGCCAGGGTCGACAGCAGTTCGACGGCCTCCTCGCGGGGCACGTCCGCACCCTGCTGCAGCCAGTACCGGGCACTGACCTGCGACAGGCCGACCAGCCCGGAGGCCAGCAGGCGGCCGCGGGCCTGGTCCACCCCGGTGTCGGTGGTGATCGTCGTGGTGATGGCCTCGATGCAGTCCCGGGTCGCGCGCTCGACGATCTCCTCGACGGCGGGCTCACCGCGGAGATCGGACTCGAAGATCAGCCGGTAGGTCTGGTCGCCGCCGGAGACGAAGGTGAAGTAGGCCTCGACGGCGCGGTGCACGCGCTCGGTGTTGTCCTCGGTGTCGAGCAGGGCCGCTTGCACCAGGCCGACCATCTCCGAGGCGGACTCCTGCAGCAGCGCCAGGTACAGCTCGAGCTTGGACGGGAAGTGTTGGTAGAGCACCGGTTTGCTGACACCGGCGGCATCGGCGATGCCGTCCATGCCGGCGGCGTGGTACCCCTGCGAGACGAAGATGGAGCGTGCGGCGTCGAGCAGCTGGGCGCGCCGATCGGAGCGGGACAGCCGGGTCCCCGGCCTGGTGCCGTTCGGCTGTGTCATCCGTGCTGCCTTGCTCCCGGAGTGCGCCGTCCCCGGCGGGGTGCGGCGGAGAGCCGGGCACCGGAGGCACACGATACCCATCGGCACCGTGCGGGCCCTCGCCGTCGCGCCGCGCGGCGGGGCACGATGGACCGATGAGCAGTGACGGCGTGCCGAACCCCCCGACCGCGGCGTGGCCGCCTCCGCAGGGTCCGGCCGTGCACGACGAGCTGGTGGAACTCTCGGACGCCCCGCTCGCCGGCGAGGTACCGGGCACCGTGCCGGGCATGGCGGACGAGCCGCCGCCGGGGGAGTTCGAGGTGATCGACGGCCGCGGGCTGTACGTCCGGGTCACCCAGCCGGAGCCCGGTCCGGGGCCGGACGCCTGGTACGTGCACGGACTGGCCGGGTCGTCGACCAACTGGATCCAGCTGGCCGGCGCGCTGGCCGGGACCGCCCGTGGGTACCTGGTCGACCTGCCTGGGCACGGTCGGTCCGACCCGCCGCCGCGCGGGCGGTACTCGCTGGTCGACGACGCGGACCTGGTGGCCGCCGCGATCCGCCGCCGCAGCTGCGGCCCGGTGCACCTGGTCGGCAACTCGCTGGGCGGGATGGTGGTGGTGGCGCTGGCGCACCGGCACCCCGACCTGGTGGCGTCGCTGACGCTGATCTCGCCGGCCGTGCCGGACCTGCGGATGACCGCCGACCGCGGTGCGGACCCGAGGCTGGCGCTGTTGCTGCTGCCGGGCACCACCGGGGTGGCGACCCGCCGTCTGGGTGCGCTGTCCCCGGAGGACCGGGCACGCGGGATGGGGGCGCTGTGTTTCGGTGATCCGGACCTGATCACCGACGCCGAGTACGAGGCGGCGGCGGTGGAGCTGGGCTGGCGGTTCGGGTTGCCCTGGCTGCACACGGCGACCATCGGGTCGTTGCGGGCGCTGATGACCTCGTACCTGACGGCGGGACGTTGGTCGTTCGCCGCGGCGGCCAGGACCGTGCGGGTGCCGACGCTGGTGATCTGGGGCACACGCGACAAGCTCGTCGACGCCCGGCTGGCCGCACCCACCGCGGCGCTGTTCGCCGATGCGAGGTTGCTTGTGCTGCGTGGCGTGGGACACACGTCCCAGATGGAGGAACCGGCCACCGTGGCACGGGCCGTGGCGGCGCTCTGGCGGAGTACCGGCGGCACGGGCGCGCCGCACCCGGGGATCACTTCCGCTGTGGCAACCTCATCCCCGTGACTCGTGCAGGTCAGGATCAGCACCGCAGCAGCGGTGCGGCTGACCGGCGCGGGCAGGCGCGTTCGGGCGGCCGGGATCCCGGCCGGAGCAGTCGAGGAGGCACGCGGGTGCCATCGCCCCGTACCCGGGTCGGGTCGTCATCACTCTGGGACGACGACGAGGCACCCGCCGGTCCGCAGCCGCTGCGCGCGAGCTGGGACCCGATGGACCAGGCGCCCCGACACGCCCCGCGGACCCGCGTCGAGCGCCACCAGCGCCGTCGCAGTTCCGTCGGCTGGTTCTTCCACCACTACGGCTGGCGCGCCTACGCCATCCCGGTGCTCATCGCGCTGACCGTCGTGGTGATCGTGCAGATCGGCCGTGAGGGTTCGGGTTCCACAGCCGTCGCCGACAGTTCCACCCCTGCGATCCCGACCATCGTGACCACGGTGGTCTCCGGGGTGACCGTGACCGAGGTCCAGTCGCAGGTCGCCCAGCCGCCGGCGACTCCCACCACCGGCCCGCCGGCGACTGCGGCGTCCTCCGTTGCTCCGAGTGACTCCGCCTCTGCCAGCTCGCCGGGCATGACGGCACCGAATCCGAACGGGACGTTCCCGGCCACGGTGACCTTCGGCGCTCTGCCGGCCGGCGGCGATTTCACGGCGCAGGGCAGGGGCACCTACCACGTGGTCAAGGGCGCGACCCCGGCCTTCGGAGGCGGATCCACCGCGTACACCTACACCGTCGAGGTGGAGGACGGGATCCAGTCCGCCGCAGCGGACACCGAGTTCGCCACCCGCGTGGATGCGATCCTGCAGGACAGCAGGTCGTGGATCGGTTCCGGCGACTACTCGTTCCAGCGGATCGACACCGGCGAGCCGAGCTTCAGGATCAGTCTGGTCAGCCAGATGACCACCCGGGAACTGTGCGGTTGGCAGATCCAGCTCGAGGCGTCCTGCTACTACCGCGACGGCAACCGGGTGGCCATCAACAACGCCCGGTGGGCCCGCGCGGCGGTGCCTTACAACGGCGACCTCGGTCTGTACCGCGACTACGCCATCAACCACGAGGTGGGCCACGCCCTCGGCTACATGCACGTGCCGTGCGAGCAGAACGGCGGGCTGGCGAACGTGATGATGCAGCAGTCGTGGTCCGTCTCGAACGACGAGCTGGCGCAACTGAACCCGCAGCTGATCCCCGCCGATGGCAAAGTCTGCAAACCCAATCCCTATCCGTACCCGCTGGGCGGGACCACCGGATCGGCGTCCTCGGCGCCCGCGTCCGGCTGATCGGTCCAGGTTCCGGCTGGTCGGTCGACCTCCGGCAAGCGCTTCGAGGGTGTCGCAAAGGGTTCGGTGACCGGGCTGCGGCACCCGACAGCGGATCGGCCGGTCGCGCACCGGGATCCGGGAAGAACCCCGGACCCGTCGGGGTTGACACCACCAGCGGTACATCCCGGTGGTGCACGCCGCTCCGTGGATCGGGCAGACTGGACGTCCGGTTCGTATCGGTTGCCCGGTGCCTGCCGCCACCCACAGCGGTCGAGGAGAAGAAGTCGTGACGTCCCTGCCACCCCTGGTGGAACCTGCCGAGTCCCTGTCCAAGGCCGAGGTCGAGCGGTACTCCCGCCACCTGATCATCCCGGACGTCGGGATGATCGGGCAGAAGCGGTTGAAGAACGCGAAGGTCCTGGTCGTCGGCGCCGGCGGGCTCGGCTCGCCCGCGCTGCTGTACCTGGCCGCGGCCGGTGTCGGCACGCTGGGCATCCTCGACTTCGACACCGTCGACGAGTCGAACCTGCAGCGCCAGGTCATCCACGGCCAGTCGGACGTCGGCAAGAGCAAGGCGCAGTCGGCGGCCGAGTCGATCGCCGAGATCAACCCGTACGTGCAGGTGAACCTGCACACCGAGCGGCTGGACTCCGGCAACGCGCTGGAGATCTTCGAGCCGTACGACCTGATCCTCGACGGCACCGACAACTTCGCCACCCGCTACCTGGTGAACGACGCGTGCGTCCTGCTCGGCAAGCCCTACGTGTGGGGCTCGATCTTCCGGTTCGAGGGCCAGGCGAGCGTCTTCTGGGCGCAGCCGCTGGGTGAGGGGCGCGAGGGCGTGCAGTACCGCGACCTCTACCCGGAGCCGCCGCCGCCGGGCATGGTTCCGTCCTGCGCAGAGGGTGGCGTGCTGGGTGTGCTGTGCGCCTCCATCGGCTCGATCATGGTCACCGAGGCCATCAAGCTGATCACCGGTATCGGCGAGACGCTGCTCGGCCGGCTGATGGTCTACGACGCGCTGGAGATGACCTACCGCACCGTCAAGATCCGCAAGGATCCGCAGGGCGAGCCCATCACCGGCCTCATCGACTACGAGGCGTTCTGCGGCACCGTGTCCGACGAGGGCATCGCCGCGGCCGCCGGTCACACCATCTCCGCGCTCGAGCTCAAGCAGAAGATCGACCGGCACGACAGCTTCCTGCTGGTCGACGTGCGGGAGCAGAACGAGTACGAAATCGTCTCGATCCCGGGCTCGGTGCTGATCCCGAAGGGCGACATCCTGTCCGGCGAGGCACTGTCCGAGCTGCCGCAGGACAAGCAGCTGGTGCTGCACTGCAAGTCGGGTGCGCGTTCGGCGGAGGCACTCGCCGTCCTGCACAAGGCCGGTTTCTCGGACGCCGTGCACGTCGGCGGCGGGGTGCTGGCCTGGGTGAAGCAGGTCGACCCGAGCCTGCCGTCCTACTGATCCCCGGCGCGGCGCGGTGACGCTCGGTACTGGAGCGCGGCCGTCGACCGGTAGCGTCGCAGGCGTGCCCGCGGTCCCAGCCCACGTCGTCGCCGCCTTCGGCGCTGTCGTGGGCACCGTGGACCCCGAGCCGGTGGAAGTCGGCCGGGGCCACGGGTTCCGCGTCGGTGACGTGGTCTTCACCAAGGTGGAGAACACCGCCGAGTCCTCCTGGCTGGCGGGCACCCTCGAGCAGCTGCGCGTGTCGACCATCCGGATCGCCCGCCCGGTGCGCGCGTCCGACGGTCGCTGGGTGGTGGCCGGCTGGTCCGCGCAGCGGGTGGTCAGCGGTCGACCCGAACCGCGGTACGGCGAGATCGTCAGTGCCTCGCTCGAACTGCACGAGGCGCTCGCCGCGGTGCCCGAGCCCCGGTTCCTGCGCCAGCGCACGGATCTGGAGTCCGCCGCCGAGAGGCTGGCCTGGGGCGACGCCGGCCGGTTCGCGGTCGAGCTGCCGGCCGGCCACGGAGCCCGCCTCTTCGACGACCTGGCCGCCGGCCGGCACGAGGTCGACCTGCGCCCGCAGGTGGTGCACGGCGACATGTTCGGCAACGTGCTGTTCGCCGGCTCCGCGCCGCCGGCCGTCGTCGACATCGCCCCGTTCTGGCGTCCGGCCAGCTGGGCCGCCGCGGTGATCGTGGTCGATGCGCTGTCCTGGGGCGATGCCTCCACCGAGTTGCTCGGCGAGTGGGAGCACCTGCCGGAATGGCCGCAGATGGTCCGGCGCGCGCTGCTGTACCGGCTCGCGGTCAGCCTGCTGCACCCCCGGACGACGCCGGCGTCGCTGGTCCAGATCCTGTCCGCGGTCGAGGTCATCCGTCCGCACCTGGACTGACGTCCTGGTCGTCGGTGACCCGACCGGCTCCGATGCTCCGCACCACCTGGGTCACCTCGGTGGGCGCCAGGCAGGCGCTGATCGCCTGGGACATCAGGTCCGCCAACAGGTTGTGCGGATCCCCGCGCAGCGCACGTTCCGTCGCCACCTGCGCCATGGCGCCATCGCCCGACGTGTAGGCCGCGACCCCGAGGATCGCGCAGAGCGGAGCCGCCGCCCTGTCGGTGAGCCGGGTGACGCAAGCCAGCAGCGTGGGGATCCACCACGGGTCGTCGTCGGTGACCACCATGGTGAGCACGGCGTCCCGGGCCTCCGGGTCCGTGCAGTGCGCGGCCAGCGCCGCGACGGTGCCCAGACCCGGCACGTTCCGGCCGATGACGTCCGCGCGGGCCAGCTGCGCCAGGGCCACCGCGGTCGGCGTGACCGCGTCCATGTCCTCCGCCATCTCCTCGAGCACGACGTCGGCCGCGCACTCCGCCGCCATGTCGGCCTCCGCCGCTGCCGAACCGGACGGTCCGGCCACCGAGCGGGTCAGGGCCTCGCGGTCGTCGAGCACGGCACGGCCCTGCAGGACCGTGTGTGCCGCCATCTCCTCGCGTTGCGGATCCTCTGGGCCGGGCACCGGGACGCCGATGTCCGGGTCGTCCCGTCGCGGCAGGACCGGCCGGACCTCGCCGAGATGCACCCAGGCCGCGTCCAGCAGGCCGATCCCCGAGGCCAGGCACCGGTCGAGGGTGTGCAGCAGCAGCGGTGGGACCACCGGGCACCGCTCCGAGTACGACACCAGGGCGACGGCTTCGGCCCAGCGCCCGGCCTGCTCGGCGAGATGCTCTGCCACGCCGGGGGACTCGTCGAGATCGACGCGGAGCACGGGGCCGATCCGGCTGGGCCGGCCGGTGATGCAGAGCATCACCAGGCTCTCGGTCGGGTGGAAGCCGAGCAGTGCGGGCACGGCGGCGAGGAGGCCGGCCCGTCCGGTGAGCCGGATGCGGGCGGGTTCGTCGGTGGTCGTCATGCGACGACAGTCCCGGCGGTGCACAGACTCCCGGGATCGGATTTCCGAAGGTGTGGACAACCGACCCCGACCTGCGAAGATGCCGGCGGCCGGCCGCAGAATTGTGGACAACTCCGCACGGACACATCCGTCCGGCCCGGCTCGTGCTCGAGGAGAGGTGGAGGGTTCAGCCGTCGGCGTCGGCGTTCCAGCGCCACCGATGCAGGGTGATCCGACCGTCCCGGACCTCGACCCCCTCGGACCGCAACCGACGGGTCTGCTCGTCCACCAGGTGCGGCGCGAAGGTGCCGTCCGCCTTCACCACCCGGTGCCAGGGTGTTTCCGGATCGGCGAGCAGCGACAGCACCCGCCCGGCCAGCCGGGCCGACGGCGATCCGGCCATCGCCGCGACGTCGCCGTAGGTGGCGACCCGCCCGGGTGGGATGTCGGCGACGACGTCGAGCATCCGGTGCGCGAGATCCATGTCCACGACAGCGATCCTGCGCCGCGCCGACCCGCGCGGACAAGCCGGGTGGCGGCGGACTGTCGGTCCCGCGTGGTCTGATCGTCCGATGAGCACGACCGAAGTGGTGGCCGGGGGCCGGCCGGGGGGTGTTCCGTCCGGCGTGCCCGGATCCGCCACGCAGGCGGTCACCGTGCTCACCGGCCCGGCACCCACCCGGCCGTTGCAGCTCAGCGCCGACCAGTCGGCGGTGGTGGGCAACACCGCCCGCCGCCTGCGGGTGCTGGCCGGCCCGGGCACCGGCAAGACCGCCACCCTGGTCGAGACGGTGGCGCAGCGGGTGCTGTCCGGGGCCTGCCGGCCCGACGAGATCCTGGTCCTCACCTTCTCCCGCCGTGCCGCGGCGGAGTTGTCGCGCCGCATCTCCGCGCGGCTGGGCCTGACCACCCGGGATCCGATGGTGCGCACCCTGCACTCCTACGCCTACTCGCTGGTGCGGGCGCGAGCGGTGCGGTCGGGGGAGCCGGCGCCGCGCATGCTGGGTGCGGGGGAGTCCGACCGCATGGTGCGGGACCTGTTGGCCGGCCACGACGAGGACGGCGGCGGGCCGTGGCCGGCCGAGCTGCGGGCCGCCCTGCACAGCAGCTCGTTCGCC
Source organism: Nakamurella alba (assembly GCF_009707545.1). Classification (NCBI taxonomy): domain Bacteria; kingdom Bacillati; phylum Actinomycetota; class Actinomycetes; order Nakamurellales; family Nakamurellaceae; genus Nakamurella; species Nakamurella alba. The sequence continues at coordinate 1,513,638 of NZ_WLYK01000001.1, forward strand.
GACGAACTGCGGGACCTGCTGCTCCGGTCCGCCGAGCGCGGGTTGCGACCCGCCCGGATCGCCTCGTTGGGCCGCAGGAACGACCGGCCCGGTTGGGTCGCGGCCGCCGCCTTCGCGACGGAGTACCAGCAGGTCTCGGACCTCCGGCAGGGCTCGACGGGCCTCGGCGCCGCGCTGGACCAGGCCGAGCTCACGGCGGCCGCGTTGGCCGTGCTCGCCGACGACGAGCTGCTGTCCGCGGAGCAGCGCCGGATCCGCCGGGTGTTCGTCGACGAGTACCAGGACGTCGATCCGGCGCAGGCCCGGCTGATCGACCTGCTCGCGACCGGTGCCGACGAACTCGTCGTCGTCGGCGACCCGGACCAGTCCATCTACGGCTTCCGCGGCGCGGCACCGTCGGCGCTGCAGGACATCGAGGTGGACGCCACGGCGGTCCTCGACCGGTCGAGGCGGATGAGTGCCGGCCTGGTGACGGCCACCCGGCGGGTGGCCGAGCTGTTGCCGGGTGAGGGTGCCCATCGGCAGTTGGTCACCGGTGACGCGCCGACCGCGGCCGGCCGCCCGCAGACGGAAGGCCCGGACCTCGCGACCGACGCCGTCGAGATCGCGGTGCTGCCGACCGCGGCGCAGGAGGCGTCCTTCGTCGCGGATCAGCTGCGGCGGGCCCACCTGCTCGAAGGGGTGCCGTGGGGATCCATGGCGGTGCTCGTGCGATCCCCGGCGGCGGCGCTGCCGGCGCTGCACCGGGCCTTCGCCGTGGCCGGGGTGCCGGTGGTGATCGGTGGCACCGACGAGCCCGCAGCCGCCGATCCCGTGGTCGCGGCCCTGTTGCTGCTGCTGCGCTGTGGTCTCGATCCCGAGCTGCTCACCGGCGAAGCGGCCCTGGAGCTGCTCGGATCGCCGGTCGCCGGGCTGGACCCGCTGGCCGTCCGCCGGCTGCGGCGCGCCGTCCGGGCCGCCCGCCCCGGTGAAGGATCGAGTGCCGATCTGGTGGCGGGCCTGCTGGCCGGGGCACCGATGCCGGAGGATCTCGCCGCCGATCTCCGGCCGCCGGTCATCCGGCTGCGGGAACTGCTGACCACCGCGCGGGAAGGCGCGGGCACCCCGACCGCGGAACAGCTGCTCTGGGACCTCTGGCAGGGGTCCGGCGTCGAGGCGTCCCTGCTGGCCGACGTCGATCGCGGCGGCCGCGCCGGTCAGCGCGCGGATCGCACCCTGGATGCCGTCCTCGCCGTCTTCGACATGGCCGCCGACCTCGCGGACCGGCTGCCGCTGGCCGGGGTCCGTGCCTTCGTCGACCTCGTGCAGGGCCAACAGATCCCGGGCGACGCGGACCGTGCGGGTGCCCGCAGCACCGATGCGGTCGCGGTGCTGTCGGCGCACTCGGCCAAGGGTTTGGAGTGGGACGTGGTGGCGATCGCCGGGGTGCAGGAGGCCACCTGGCCCGACCTGCGCCCGCGGGGCAGTCTGCTGCACGTCGAGGAACTGATTGCGCTGGCCGAGCAGCGACCCGCCCGGACCGCCGGGCACCTGGTGCTCGCCGAGGAGCGACGGCTCTTCTACGTCGCCGCCACCCGGGCCCGCCGCCGGTTGATCTGCACGGCCGTCTCCGACGAGACGGTGTCGCCGTCGCGGTTCCTGTACGAGTTGAGCGGTCAGGACGAGCTCGAGGTCCGGCGGGGGACCGCGGGTCCGGACGGCCGGCACCGGAGGTTGCACCTGGTCGACCTGCTCGCCGACCTGCGCCGGGCGGTCGCGGACCCGACGGACCCGGCGACCGCGCAGGTCGCGGCCGCCCATCTCGCGCGGCTGGCCGCCGCAGGTGTGCGCGGCGCGCATCCCCGCGACTGGTACGGCCTGGCCGGGGCCAGCACGGCCGCCGACCCGGTGGCGCCCGGTGCCACCGTCCGGCTGTCCCCGTCCACCGTCGAGCAGCTCGGCACCTGCCCGCTGCGCGCCGTGCTGGAACGGCGAGGTGCTCGCAGCGCCCCGGGGCCGCAGCAGGTCGAGGGCATTGCCGTGCACGCGCTCGCGCACGGTGTGGCGCTCGGCATGCCCGAGCCCGAGCTGCACGCCGAGATCGACCGGTTCCTGGACACCCAGGAGCAGCTGCCGCCGTGGCAGCGGGAACGGTCGCGGGTGGTGCTGACCAAGATGTTGCGGGCGGCGGTGGAGTGGGCCGCCGGGCAGAAGATCGACCGGACGCTGCTCGGCACGGAGACCGCGCTGGACGTCACCCTGCCGCCCGACCCCGAGGATCCGGCGGGCCGGCCGGTACGGATCGTCGGGCGCCTCGACTGGGTCTCCAGGGATGCCGACGGCGCGGTGGTGGTGAGCGATTTCAAGACGGCGGTGAGCAAGCCGTCGAAGGCCGACGTGCAGGCGAACGCCCAGCTCGGCACCTACCAGATCGCCGTCGAGCGCGGCGGTCTCACCGATGTGGCGACCGGCGGCAGCCCGGCCGGCGGCGCGGAACTCGTCTTCCTGCGCTCCGGCAGCCCGGTGGTGCTGCCGCAGGACCCGCCGACCGAGAGCACCCGGACCACCTGGATCGGGGCGATCCGCAGCGCCGCCGATCAGCTGGCGTCGGCCGAGGTGGAGGCCAGGGTGAACTCCCGGTGCGCCCGCTGCCCGGTCCGCAGCTCCTGCCCGGCGCACGACAACGGTCGGCAGGTGACCCGGTGATCGGCGCCGCCGCGTTGGCCGACGCGCTCGGCCTGCCGCCGCCGACCCCGGAGCAGGTCCGGGTCATCGAGGCACCGCTGGAGCCGACCCTCGTGGTGGCCGGCGCCGGCTCGGGCAAGACCGAGACGATGGCCGCCCGGGTGGTGTTCGTGGTCGCGAACGGCTGGGCGTCGCCGGAGTCGATCCTCGGGCTCACCTTCACCAGGAAGGCGGCCGCGGGGCTGGCCGCCCGGATCCGGTCCAGATTGCGCGGTCTGGCCCGGTCCGGCGTGCTGCCGGAGAAGATCCGCGCCGAGGTGCTCAGCGGCGAGCCGGAGGTCTCGACCTACCACTCCTTCGGCGGCCGGGTGATCGGCGAGTTCGGCCCGCTGCTCGGGATGGAGACCCGGTCCCGGGTGCTCACCCCGACCGCGTCCTGGCAGCTGGCCCGCCGGGTGGTCGGCCGGTGGGACGGCGAGCTGCTCACGGAGCTGCGGCCGGAGCAGGTGACCGAGCATCTGCTGGCACTGGCCGGCGGGCTCGCCGACCACCTCTCGGACACCGACGCGCTGGCCGATGCCTACGCCGAGGTGCTCCGGGTCATCGACATCTCCCCGCCCACCTCCCGGCAGAAGACGCTCCTGCGGAAGGAGCTCGTCGACCACCGCCGGCGGCTCCGCGACCGGACCGAGATCCTGCCGCTGGTCGAGGCCTTCGCCACCGCCAAGCGCGAGTCCGAGGCCATCGACTACAGCGACCAGATGGCCCTGGCGGCCAGGCTCGCGACCGACATCCCCGCGGTCGGCGCCGCGCTGCGCGACCGGTTCCGCATCGTCCTGCTCGACGAGTACCAGGACACCGGGCACGCCCAGCGGGTGATCCTGCGGTCGCTGTTCGGCATCGGCGCCACCACCCCCGGCCACCCGGTGATGGCGGTCGGCGACCCGGTGCAGTCGATCTACTCCTGGCGTGGCGCCTCCGCGTCGAACCTGCCCCGGTTCGTCACCGACTTCCCGGCGCAGGACGGCTCCCCGGCGCCCCGCCTGCCGCTGTCGACCAGCTGGCGGAACCCGTCGCTGGTGCTCGACCTGGCGAACTCGATCTCCGGGCCGGTCCGCGAGGAACCGGTGCCGGTCGACCCGCTCGGCCCGCGGCCGCAGGCGCCGCAGGGCACCGTCCGGTACGGCCTGTTCACCACCGCCGAGGACGAGGACCGCTGGGTGGCAGCGGGTATCGCCGAGCGGTGGGCGGAGCGGACGCAGGCCGGCCTGCCGCCACCGACCACGGCGGTGCTGCTCCGGCGCCGGGCGCACCTGGAACCGCTGGCCGACGAGCTGCGGGCACTGGGCCTGCCGGTCGAGGTGGTCGGCATCGGCGGCCTGCTGTCCGAGCCTGAGGTTGCCGACCTGCTCGCCATGCTGCGGGTGCTGATCGACCCGTCGGCCGGTGATGCCGCGATCCGGCTGCTGACCGGTGCCCGGTGGCGGCTCGGCCTGGCCGACCTCGATGCCCTGGCCCGCCGCGCCACCGAGCTGTCCCGGGGCGCGGCCGTGCCACCGGTGGCCACGGAGGAACCGGTCGGCGCTCCCGGTGCGGCGGCGGCCGTGCGGTCGGCGCTCGGCCAAGCCGTGGCCGAGGACGAGGTGGATGCGCACTCGCTGGTCGACGCACTGTCGGATCCCGGCCCGGCCGAGCGGTACTCCGCGGCCGGACTGGAGCGGATCGAACGGCTGGCCGCCGAGCTGCAACGGCTGCGTGGCCGGCTCGGTCAGCCGTTGCCGGATCTGCTGGTCGACCTCGAACGCACCAGCGGGCTGGACGTGGAGGTGCAGCTGCACTCGGCCGCCGGTCGCGCGCACCTGGACGCCTTCGCCGACATCGTCGCCGACGTGGCGGCGGCCGGAGCCGGTCCGGTCGAGCTGATCGAGTACCTGATGATGGCCGAGGAGCGGGAGGACGGGCTGGCGCCGGGAGAGGCGGACCCGGTCCCGGGACGGGTCCAGCTGATGACCCTGCACGCCGCGAAGGGCCTGGAGTGGGAGCTCGTGGCCGTCCCGCACCTGACGAAGAACGTCTTCCCCGGCACCAAGGGCACCACCTGGCTGACCGATTCCTCGCAGCTGCCGCCGTCGGTCCGCGGCGACCGGGAGGAGCTGCCCGAGCTGCGGCTGGACGCCGGCTGCGACCAGAAGGAGCTGATGGACGCGCTCGCCGCGCACACCGAGCAGATCAAGGCGGCCGCGGCGATCGAGGAACGGCGGCTGTTCTACGTCGCCGTCACCCGCACCGAGCACGACCTGCTGCTGTCCGGGCACCACTGGGGCCGGACCACCAGCACGCCCGCCGGGCCGAGCGAGTTCCTGCTCGAGGTGGACCGGTTCGCCGCCGCCGACGACCGGGTGGCGAAGGCGCACTGGGCCGATCCGCCCGAGCCGGACAGCGAGAACCCGCTGCTCACCGAGTCCGCCGTGGTGAGCTGGCCGGTCGACCCGCTGGCCGGACGCCGGGCGCTCGTCGAGCACGGCGCGGGACTGGTCGCCCACGCGTCCCCGGTGCCGGTGTCCGGGGACGGTCCGGATCCGCATTCCTGGGCCCGCGACGTCGAAGCCCTGCTCGCCGAACGCGCGGACCGGCGGCGCTCGGTCGTGCAGGTGCCGCTACCGGCCGCGCTCAACGTCACGGGTCTGGCCGAGCTCGCACAGGACCCGATCGGTCTGGCCCGCCGGCTGCGCCGACCGGTACCGGCGGCGCCGTCGCCGCAGGCCCGTCGCGGCACGGCGTTCCATGCCTGGCTCGAGCGGTGGTTCCACGGGGAACCGCTGCTCGACGTCGCCGAGCTGCCCGGCGCCGGTGACACGGGGGCGGCCGACGACCAGGAGCTCGAGCGGCTGCGGGAGGCCTTCCTGTCCTCGCCGTGGGCGTCCCGGGTGCCGTTGGAGATCGAGGCCGGGTTCTCGGTCACCGTCGCCGGCATCCCGGTGCGTGGTCGGGTCGACGCGGTCTTCGCCGATCCCGACGGCGGATTGACGGTCGTCGACTGGAAGACCGGGGCACCGCCGCCGCGCGACCGGATGCACGACGCCGCCGTCCAGCTGGCCGTGTACCGGCTCGCCATGGCCGAGCTGCACGGCCTGCCGCCGGAGCGGGTCCGGGCGGCATTCCACCACGTCGCCCACGGTGTGACCCTGGCCCCGGGTGATCTGCTGGATGCCGCCGGGCTCGAGCAGCTGGTGCGTTCCGCGACCACCGCGCCGACGCCGACACCCGTCCCCGCCGACCGGTCCGCCGCACCACGCCGCGGGCCGTTGCCGAAGGGTCACCCGCTCCCGGAGGACGGGTTCGAACCGCCGCCCGACGACCTGGAGCCTCCGCCCGACGACGAGTTCGGACCACCGCCCGAGGACGGGTTCGAACCACCGCCCGAGGAGGAGTTCGGTGCGCCGTCCGGGGACGGGTTCGAACCACCGCCGGACGATGCGGAGCCATCTCCGCCGGACACCGGGCAGGCGGGCCTGTTCGGCGACCCGGACATGGCACGATCGACGTCGTGCTGACAGTCCTGTGGTACCTGGTCATCGCCGTCCTGATCGGCGCGGTGGTGTTCGTTGTCGCCGTCTTCGTGTTCGGCCGGTCCGAGCAGATGGCCCCGCTGCCGCCCCGCACGTCCCCGGCGCAGCTCCCCGGGGACGGCGAGATCGTGTCCGGGGACGTTCGGGCGCTGCGGTTCTCCCTGGCCCTGCGCGGCTACCGGATGAGCGACGTGGACTGGTCCCTCGACAAACTGGGCGACGAGCTCGACCGGCTGCGCGGGCAGAACGTGCGCCTGCGCGAGCAGGTGATCGGGCTCGGGGGCGACCCGACCGAGTCGCTCGCTCCGCCGGAGCCGTTGATCGACCTGATCGATGACGACGCACCCGGCGCCGTCGACCGGGCGGCGGACAGCGACCCGATCACCGAACCGGGGGTGGCCGCCACTGCCGGCACCCGCGCTCCCGTCCCGGCGTCCCCCGGACCGGACCTCACCAAGCCTGTCGACGAGCCGGGTCGGCACACCGCCGTCGATCCGGGTCCGGAGTCGGAGCGGTGACCAGGGTCGGGGCGTCGGTGCAGGTGGAAGCGCCTGCGGAGCGGGTCTTCGCGGCGATGGTCGACCTGCCCTCGCAGTCCCGATGGATGTTGCTCACCACGCTGTTCCCGCTGGCCGGGGAGCACCCGGTGCCCGAGGTCGGCTCTCGGATGGCGGCGCTGACCGGCCTGGGCGGTGCCGGGGTGCTCGACCAGATGGAGGTCATCGCCTTCCGGCCGCCCGAGCTGTGGGAAGTCCGGCACCTCGGCCGGCTCATCTCCGGTCGTGGCGTCTTCCAGGTGCAGGACCAGGGGGAGCGGTGCACCGTCGAGTGGTACGAAGAACTCGAGCTGCCCTTCGGCCCGCTCGGTCGGCTGGGCTGGCCGCTGGTGCGGCCGGCGGTGCGCTGGGGGATCGCGAAGTCGCTGCGGACACTCGCCGCGGGCGTCGAGGACGGCTCGCTGCCGCTCGCCTCCCGATGAGTCCGCGGTGACCATTGCCGGGGTAGACGGCCGGGAACGATGCGCCTGGGCCGGATCCGCGCCGGAGTACCAGGCCTACCACGACGAGGAGTGGGGCACGGTCCTGCACGGTGACCGGGAGCTGTTCGAGCGACTCACCCTCGAGGCGTTCCAATCCGGTCTGAGCTGGATCACCATCCTGCGCAAGCGTCCGGCGTTCCGGACCGCCTTCCGTGACTTCGACCTGGAGACCGTCGCCGGCTTCGGCCCGGCCGACGTGCGCCGGCTGATGGGCGACTCGGGGATCGTGCGCAACCAGCGGAAGGTCGACGCGGCCATCAGCAACGCCCGTGCGGCGCTGGAGCTGCCCGCCGGCCTGGACCGGCTGCTGTGGAGCTACGCACCGCCGCCGCGACCGGCCCCGCCGTCCTTCGCGGAAGTGCCCGCCACCACGGACGAGTCCGTGGCCATGGCCAAGGACCTCAAGAGGCGCGGGTTCGTCTTCGTCGGACCGACCACGCTGTACGCGCTGATGCAGGCCACCGGCATGGTCGACGACCACCTGGCCGGGTGCTGGCGCGCGAGCGGCTGAGCACCGGTCAAGTCAGGGATCGGGGCCCATCGGTCAGTGAGGAACCCGAGCACATCGGTCGGGTCAGCGACCGGAGCACATCGGTCGGGTCAGCGACCGGAGCGCATCGCCTTCGAGGCGGGGCCACCCCGACGGGCCGCCGGGCGCTCGCTGCGTGCCGCGGTCGCCTCGGGCTCCTTCGCCGCATCGGCACCGTCGGTCCCACGCGCCTGCTCGCCGGCGGCAGCCCTGAGCTGGGCCTCGGCCTTGCGCTGCGCCTTGCGGCGGGCGTTCTCGGCACGACGCTCGGCGTTGGCCTGACGCTCGGCCTCCAGCTGACGCTCGTCCTCGCCGGGAGGTCCGATCACTGCGACGCCGGAATCGAGGTCGATCTTGAGGCCGCCGTCGCGGCCGTTGCCGGCCTCTTCCCGGCGCATCTTCTTCGAACGCCGCTCCTCCATCTCGTGGCGCATGCCAGGACTGAAGAGCGCTCCGATTTCTCCCAAGGGACCCACGGCTCCCAGGGTACTGCCGTCCGGTGCCCGCCCGCGGACCTTCCGCGCACCGCGAACACGGCGGGCCCGGGTCATCCGTTCCGCGAAACCCGGCTGACCTGGCCGGTTTCCCGGTGCACACACCCGTCGCACGATCGGGACCCTGATCCGTGCGTGGGTGGTCGAGCCCCGGATCCGGACCGTTCAGTCGCGTGTCGGCACGAGGGGTCCGCGATTCGCCGGGAGGTGGGTGCCGTCGTATCCGCCGGTCGGCAGGTTGATCCGTGCGCGGGCCTCTCGGATCTCGGATCGTTGCGCCACGTGCCGGCCGAAGGTGTCCGCGACTCGCAGAGAGGGGGCCTGCCGGCGGTGACGCCGGGCCCGGGTCCGAGTTGTCCGGCGCCGGACCGAAGAGTCCCGGCGGCGGACCGAGATCTTCCTCGCGGAGTAGGCGGGGAGGTCCCCGGCGGCGCACCACGCAGCGTGCAGGTGCTCGGTACGCACGCGACGGTCACCCGACCGGGGGAGTCCGTCACGGCTCGGGGGTGCGTCCATTTCGGGATCGGGCGTGCGATGAGGGAGAATGGACGGCGCGAGAACGGTGCGCCGCCTCAGGCGGCGTGCACACCCGGGTGCACCGTGCCCGGGTCGAGGAGAGATCTGGAGGGAGTCGTAGATGGCGGCGATGAAGCCCCGCACCGGGGACGGACCCCTGGAAGTCACCAAGGAGGGCCGCGGGATCGTCATGCGAGTGCCGCTGGAAGGCGGTGGCCGTCTGGTCGTGGAGATCTCCGCGGACGAGGCCGCAGCCCTCGGCGAGGCCCTGAAGGCCGTCGTCGGCTAGCAGCGACACCCTCCGGCGCCGGTAACCACCGGCCCACCGGACCAGGCATTCTCCGCCCGGCACCCGCTCAGGGTGCCGGGCGGATCCGCGTCCGTGCCCAGACACGGGCCGTGACCGGCCGAACACCGATAGACGCGATCCGCTCGCGGACCACCCGGCCCGGAACGGAAGAGCACCGGCGAGCACCGATCAGGCGAGCACGGATCGGTAGAGCTCCACCGTCGTCTCGGCGATCGCCGTCCAGGAGAACTGGTCCACGGCGCGCGCCCGACCCGCCTCACCCCTGGCTGCGGCGGCCGCCGGGTCCGCCACCGTCGCGTTGACCGCGGCGGCGAACTCCGCCTCGAACTGCCGCTCCGCCGCAGGGTCGTAGTGCACCAGGGTCCCGGTGACGCCGTTGTCCACCACCTCCGGGATGCCGCCGACGTCGCTGGCCACCACGGCCGCGCCGCAGGCCATCGCCTCCAGGTTCACGATGCCCAGCGGTTCGTACACCGACGGGCAGCAGAACACCGTGGACGCCGACAGCACCTGCTTGACCTGGTCGAGGGTCAGCATGCCGTCGAACCAGAACACACCCGGCCGGGCCGCCTGCAGCTCCTCGATGGCCGCCTTCGTCTCTGCGGCGATCTCGGGCGTGTCCGGCGCGCCGGCGCACAGCACGAGCTGGATCCCCGGATCGAACGAGTGGGCGGCCGCGATCAGGTGCTTCACGCCCTTCTGCCGGGTGATCCGGCCGACGAACGAGGCGATCGGCGCGTCGACGTCGACCCCCTTCGCCGTCAGCACGTCCCGCTCGGCCACCGGTCGGTAGATCTGCGTGTCGATCCCGTTGAGGATGACGTGCACCTTCGCCGGGTCGAGATCCGGGTAGCAGTCCAGGATGTCGGCACGCATGCCCTTCGACACGGCGACGATCGCGTCCGCGCCCTCGTACGCGGTCCGCTCCGCCCACGACGAGACCCGGTACCCGCCACCGAGTTGCTCGGCCTTCCACGGGCGCCGGGGCTCCAGCGAGTGGGCGGTCACCACGTGCGGGATCCCGTACAGCAGCTTGGCCAGATGGCCGGCCATGTTCGCGTACCAGGTGTGCGAGTGCGCGATGTCCGCACCGCCCAGGGCGTTCACCATCGACAGGTCGACGGACAGCGTGGCCAGCGCCGGGTTCGCCCCCGCCAGCTCCGCCGCCGGCCGGTGACCGGTGGCGCCGGGCCGGTCGTCACCGAAGGCGTGCACGTCGACGTCGATCAGTGCGCGCAACTCGCGCACCAGGTAGTCGACGTGGACGCCGGCGCCGCCGTAGATGTCCGGCGGGAACTCTCGGGTCAGGATCGCGGTGCGCACGGACGTCACCCTACGGCCGTCCGCGGGCCTCGGCGCGGCGTGCCGCCCCGCCCCGGCGGAGTGGCGCAGCGCACGTTAGATTCACCGCATGGTGGTCAAGCCGCGGGTGTTGGGGATCGTGTTGGCGGGCGGGGAAGGCAAGCGACTGTGGCCGCTGACGGCCGACCGGGCGAAGCCCGCGGTGCCGTTCGGGGGCAACTTCCGACTCGTCGATTTCGTGCTGTCGAACCTGGTGAACTCCGGGTACCTGCGCATCTGCGTGCTGACGCAGTACAAGTCGCACTCGCTGGACCGGCACATCACCACCACCTGGCGGATGAGCCAGATGCTGGGCAACTACGTCACCCCGGTCCCGGCGCAGCAGCGTCTCGGCCCGCGCTGGTACACCGGCAGCGCCGACGCGATCTTCCAGTCGCTGAACCTGGTCTACGACGACGGGCCGGAGTACCTGGTCGTCTTCGGCGCCGACCACATCTACCGGATGGACGTCTCGCAGATGGTGCAGGCGCACATCGACTCCGGGGCCGAGGCCACGGTGGCCGGCATCCGGGTGCCACGGCACGAGGCGACGGCGTTCGGCGTGATCGACACCGCCGAGGACGGCGAGCGGATCACGCGGTTCCTGGAGAAGCCGGCCGACCCGCCGGCCGTGCCGGACGACCCGAACGTCGCCTACGCCTCCATGGGCAACTACGTCTTCACCACCAAGTCGCTGGTGGAAGCGTTGAAAGCCGATGCGGCGGACGAGAACTCGGTGCACGACATGGGCGGCAACATCATCCCGATGTTCGTCGACCGGGGGACTGCCAACGTCTACGACTTCAGCCGCAACCAGGTCCCCGGGGCCACCGAGCGGGACAAGGGCTACTGGCGCGACGTCGGCACGCTGGACGCGTACCACGACGCGCACATGGACCTGGTCTCGGTGCACCCGATCTTCAACCTCTACAACCACCACTGGCCGATCCTGTCGCTGCCGCCGACCCTGCCGCCGGCGAAGTTCGTGGAGAACGGCATGGCGCTCGATTCGATGGTCGGGCCGGGCACGATCATCTCCGGGGCGACCGTGCGCCGGTCGGTGCTGTCGGAGAACGTCCGGGTCCAGATGGGCAGCACCGTCGAGGGTTCCGTGCTCATGCCCGGCGTCACGATCGGCCGCAACGCGATCGTCCGCAACGCCATCCTGGACAAGAACGCGGTGGTGCCCGACGGCGCCACGGTGGGCATCGATCCGGAGGGCGACCGTTCCCGCTACACCGTGACCGAGGGCGGCATCACGGTGATCGGCAAGGGCATCACCGTCAGCCGCTGACGCCGGCCGCGGTACCCCGGAGGTCGTCCCCACCCGGCCTCCGGGGGCCGAGTTCCGTTGCCCAGGAGGAACTTCCTTGCGGGGTCAGCGTTCGGGCTCGGGCAGTCGGTCCGGGCAGCCGGTGGTCTCGTACGACTCCGAGTACTCGAAGTGCCAGGGCTCGTTGTCGTAGATCCGGCACCAGCCGAGAGACCCGTCGGTGGCCTGCAGCCAGACGTAGCCGTTGGCCGGCTGCACGTCCGCGGCGTATCCCGACACGTGCGCCGACTTCTGCCACGGCAGCACCAACTGGTCGGCGACGTCCTTGCCGTACTGCTCGACGTACGCGTCGTACTGGGCCTGCTGCTGCGCCGCGCTCCGCTTGCCGTCGTTGAGGCAGAGCACCTCGTCGTCCGCCGCGGCGGCCTTCTTCGCGGCGGCCCAGGCGGCTGCGGCATCGGGCAGCATGCCGGTCGTCGCCTCGTCGTAGTACTGCCCATCGGCCGGGCAGGCCTTGCCGCCGTCCGGGCCCGCGACGTCGGGTTCCTCCGCCGAGCGGGTCACGATCGTCGGGGCCGGCCCGCTCGTGGTGCTCCGTGAGGAGCTGGTCGCGGTGGTCGGCGTGCTCCCTGTGGTCTCCGAGGTCTCCGTGGTCCCGGGCGCCTCGGTGGTGGACGTGGTCTCCGTGGGCGGGGCCGCCGATGTTGCGGAGGTGGTCGGGACAGTGGTCGGCGCAACGGTGATCTGGGTGCTGGAGGTCGCCGGCGGGGCGGTGGTCGTCGCCGGCAGCGTGGTCTGCACGGTCACCGTGACGTCGCCGCCGGCGTCGGTGCCCGAGGTGCACGCAGCAGCCACCGGGACGAGCGCCACCAGCACCGCGGAGAACAGGGCCGCCCGGCGGGGCGCCCTCACGACCGCTTGACGGCTGCCAGCAGGCCGTCGCCGACGGGCAGCAGCACGGGCACCAGCCCGGCCTCGTCCCGCACCATCCGTCCCGCCTCGCGGACCGCCACCGTGCGGCTGTCCCGCTGGGTCGGGTCGCTCACCTTGCCGTCGTGCAGGGCGCCGGCCAGCACCAGCACGCCACCGGGGCGGAGCAGTCGGATCGCCTGCGGCACGTACTCCGGGAACTCGTCACGGTCGCCGTCCACCAGCACCAGGTCGTAGGCGCCGTCGGTCAGCCGGGGCAGCACGTCCAGGGCGCGTCCGTTGATCAACCGGGCCCGACCCTGGCCGACCCCGGCGGCGGAGAAGCTCTCCTTCGCGGCCCGCTGGTGCTCGGCCTCCAGATCGATCGACGTGAGCACGCCGTCCGGGGTCATCCCGGCGAGCAGGTGCAGCCCGCTGACGCCGGTCCCGGTGCCCACCTCGACGACGGCCCGCGCGCCGCAGGCGGCGGCCAGGAAGGTCAGGGCGGTACCGGCACCGGCACTGACCGGCTGCAACCCCAGGTCGGCGGACCGGTTCCGGGCGGACACCGTGTGCTCGTCCTCGGGGACGAACAGATCGGCGAAGGCGTGGGTCACGTCGGCGCCACCGAACCTTTCCGGTCGTCTCGCCCGCCCGGTGCACGTGCTGCCCCGTCGGGATCGGTCGGGCGGCACGTTACCGGCCGGGACCCGAACCGGCCATCAGGCGCACCCGCGGCCCGGTCCGCGATCCGGCTCCGGCACCGAGCGTGTCCGTCCTGTCCAGCCCGCTCACAGACCGCTCACACCGTCCGCCGGAACAATCGGCCCTGTCGCGCCGTTCTCCTCGGCAGACGCCCAAGAAGAGGTGAGTGAGCTGTCCGTCCTGCCCACACCCGTGGATCCCGGCCCGAGCGTGTCCGAGGCGCCCCGCAACGGGGTGCCGGATGCCGCAGTGCCGGACGCCGCGGCGACCTGGACGCCGCCGGCCTGGGACGAGATCGTCCGCGATCACGGTGACCGGGTCTACCGGCTGGCGTACCGCCTGTCCGGCAACGTGCACGACGCCGAGGACATCACCCAGGAGACGTTCATCCGGGTGTTCCGCTCGCTGGCCGGGTTCCGTCCCGGTTCGTTCGAGGGCTGGCTGCACCGCATCACCACCAACGTGTTCCTGGACATGGTCCGTCGCCGCCAGCGCATCCGGATGGAGGCGCTGCCGGAGGAGACCGACCGCATCGCCGGCAGCGAACCCTCGCCGGAGCAGGCGTTCTCGGATGCCAACCTGGATCCCGACCTGCAGGCCGCGCTCGACGAGCTGCTGCCGGAGTTCCGTGCGGCCGTCGTGCTGTGCGACGTCGAGGGCCTGTCGTACGAGGAGATCGGCGCCACCCTCGGGGTGAAGCTCGGCACCGTGCGGTCCCGCATCCACCGCGGTCGGCAGGCGCTGCGGGCCGGGCTGGAGCGGCGCCGGGCGGCCAGGGCCGCCCACACCTTCGGGGGGCTGGCAGCGGTGATGCCATGACCGGCGTGTTCGAGGATCACCTGGGAGTGGACGCCGTCGTCGCCTACGTCGACGGCGAGCTCGGGCTGACCGCGTTCCAGCGGGCGGCGGCGCACATCGGCCGCTGCCCGGACTGTGCTGCCCAGGTCGCCGAGCAGACGGTCGCGCAGCAGACGCTCCGGTCCGCGGACCTGCCCCGGATGTCCGGCAGCCTGTTCGACCAGTTGCGCTCGATCCCGGTCGCCGTCCCCGCCGTGCCGACGGTGTCGGTGCCCGGACTGGTCCGGGACAGTCGCGGCCATGTGCGGCACGATCGTGAACCGGTCGGTGCCGGTCAGGGGGGGCGGAGCCGCCGGTTCCGCTTCGGTGCCGGGGCCCTGGTGGCCGGTCTGGCGGTCGGCGCGCTGGTGGCCGGGAGCGCCGACTCCGCCCCCGACGCCACCTCGCCGGACACCGTCACCACCATCCCCGGTGCGCCCGTCGACGGGACGCTGCCCGGCTTCCAGCCGGTCTCGCACCGCTGACGCCGGGTCCCGGCGAACAGCCCCGGCGCCCGACCGCCGTCACGTAGCCTGCAGTCGATGAGTGATCCGCGCAGCACCGAGACCCCCGCGGATCCACCGCGTCCCGGACGGCCGGTGCTTCCGCCGCGTCCGCTCCACCGTCCCCCGGTCGATCCCGGCCAGGCCGCCGCTTTCGGTCGCCCGCCCGGAGCGGTGAACGGCCAGGCACCGCCGCCACGGCAGCCGTCACCACCGATCGGCATGCACCCGCCGGAGATCCCCGACCTCGTCGCCGACGCGTTCGGTCGCCCGGCGGGCGCCACCGAAGGCCTGCAACGTTTCCCCGAGGAGCCCGCTCCCAAACCGGTCGGCCCGGGAACCGGCGACGCCGACCCGTGGCGCGACCCGCTCGCCGCCGTCCGCCTCGGCGAGCCGGCACTGCCCGCGGAGAACGTGGAGCCGGAGCCGGTCGCGGGCCCGCTGCCCCGGTTCACCCTGCGCGACGCACTGTTCCACCGTCGTCTCCGGCCGGGCGCGGTCATCGGCCTGCTGGTGCTGTGTCTGGTCGTCGGAGCGGGCGGCGCTGCCGTCGGAGTACTGGTGGCCCAACGCATCCCGGCGGTCGCGAGCGATCCGGACTTCACCCTCACCCCGGTGCAGCCGGCCATCGACCGGCCCACCGGCTCGGTGGCGGAGATCGCCGCGCGGGTGTCCCCGGCCGTGGTCTCCATCGAGGTGCGGGTGGGGGACACCGGCGACACCGGCTCCGGCGTGGTCATCGACGGCAACGGCTACATCCTCACCAACAACCACGTGATCTCCACCGCCGCCACCGACACCTCGGCCGAGCTGACCGTCGTGTTCCACGACGAGACCCGGGTGCCGGCCACCATCGTCGGCCGGGACATCCGGACCGACCTGGCCGTGCTGAAGGTCGACGTCGACAACCTGACCGTGATCCAGGTGGGCGACTCGTCGGCGCTCCGCGTCGGCGACCCGGTCATCGCCATCGGCTCGCCGCTCGGACTCGAGGACACGGTGACCACCGGCATCATCTCCGCGCTGGCCCGCCCGGTGCGGCTGCAAGGGTCGGCGTCGGACACCAACGCGGTGATCGACGCACTGCAGACCGACGCGGCGATCAACCCCGGCAACTCCGGCGGCGCCCTGCTCGACGGCACCGGGGCGCTGATCGGCATCAACACCGCGATCCGCACGCTCGGCGGGGAGGCGAGCGGGTCGATCGGCCTGGGCTTCGCCATCCCGATGAACCTGGCCCGCGAGGTCGCCGAGTCACTGATCCGCACGGGCACCATCCAGCACCCGACGCTCGGCGTGAACACCCGGTCCGCCACCGACGGTGAGACCGACGGCGCGCAGGTGCAGAACGTGGTCACCGGGGGACCGGCGGCCGCCGCCGGGATCCAGGAGGGGGACGTGATCGTCAAGGTCGGCGACCGGGACGTCCAGGACGCCGACGAGCTGGCCGTCGCCGTGCAGGCCTACGACATCGGGCAGGCGGTGCCGGTGGTGCTGGAGCGGGACGGTCGGACGATGACCGTGACCGTGACGCTCGCCGCGGAATGACGCTCCGGGCCCGCCTGTAGGCTGAACGGGTCGGCCGAGCGGACTGCGACCGGACCCGGCAGAACGCCCCCGAAGGAGGCCGTGTCACGTGTTCGGCCTGTCCTGGGGTCAGATCCTGCTGATCGTCCTCGTCGGAGTGTTCCTGCTCGGTCCAGAGCGCATCCCGACCGCGGTGCAGTGGGTGACCTCCAGCATCAAGAAGGTCCGCACCATGGCGCAGGGGGCCCAGGCGCAACTGCGCAGCGAGATCGGCCCTGAACTCGACGAGCTCCGCCGGCAGATCGCCGACCTGCAGTCCCTCAAGGAGCTGCAGGAGCTGCGTGCGCTGCGCGACCTCAACCCGCGCAACCTCCTCGGCAAGAGCATCCTCGGGGACGAGTTCTCCGGTGGTGTCACCGGTTTCCTCGGGCTCGACAAGGACAAGCTGACCGGTTCCGGCGTCGCCCCCAGCCTGGATGCCGACCCGGTGAAGGACGCCGCGGCCGACGCGTCGGCCAACGGCGCCGCGCCGCAGTCGGTCCCCGCCACCCCGCCCCCGGTCGACTTCGCCAAGCCCGCCGCCGAAGCCGCCCCACAGGCCCCCGCACCCGCCCCGGTCGTGAGGACCGGCCCGATCCCCTTCGACGACGACGCGACGTAATTTGGCGGCGTGGCCGCCGCGGGCCGCTGGTCCCTAGGGGGATCCCGCGTTCTGCGCGTCTTGCACTCTGCTCGTTCCTCGCGCCGTGCTTCGATGCTCGACCGCACGATCCCGGGACCAGCGACCGTTTTCGTTCCGGCCGGCCGTGAAACTGGCGGCAACTTCCGATGGACGCCTTCAGTGGGAGGACAACGGCCGCCGATCCTGACCGCAGGACGCCAGTCCTCGGTGTTGGTCCTCTGACTTCAGCGTTCGGCGCGAACCACATGGCCGCTCGTCGGGATCGTGCGGGCGAGCATCGCAGCCCGCAGTGAGGGACGAACGTAGGCGAGAAGCGCAGGACGCGCGATCCCTTACAGGACGAGCGGCCCGCGGCGGCCACGCCGCCATGTTCAGCAGGCGAGAAACGCAGGACGCGGGATCCCTCTGGGGACCGGCGGCCCGCGAGCGCCAGCTCGCAATGTTCAGCCCTACATGTTCCTCTTCGGCGTGAGGCCCAACTGGAGGCCGGCGAGGGCGCGGGGTTTGCGTTCGGACAGGGTGTCGGCGACCTTCTGGAGGGCGAGGGCGGCGGGGCTGTCGGGGGATTGCAGGACCAGCGGGGCGCCGGCGTCGCCGGCGGCGCGCAGGGTGGTGTCGAGGGGGATCTGGCCGAGCAGCGGGACGGTGGTGCCGGTGGACCGGCTGAGCGACGCGGCCACCCGCTCCCCGCCGCCCGACCCGAACAGGTCGAGCACGGTGCCGTCGGGCAGCGTCATCGGCGACATGTTCTCCACCACCCCGACGATCTTCTGCCGGGTCTGCAGCGAGATGGCCCCCGCGCGCTCGGCGACCTCGGCGGCGGCGTCCTGCGGGGTGGTCACCACCAACAGTTCGGCGGTCGGCAGCAGCTGGGCGGTGGAGATCGCCACGTCACCGGTGCCCGGCGGCAGATCCATCAGCAGCACGTCGAGGTCGGTCCAGTAGACGTCGGCCAGGAACTGCTGCAACGCCCGGTGCAGCATCGGGCCACGCCAGACCACCGGAGTGTTGCCGTCGACGAACATGCCGACGCTGATCACCCGCACCCCGTGCGCGATCGGCGGCAGAATCATGTCGCCGACCCGGGTCGGCCGGCCGGTGACGCCGAGCATGCGGGGCACCGAGAACCCGTAGATGTCCGCGTCCAGCACACCGACGGTCAGCCCGCGAGCTGCCAGCGCGGCGGCCAGGTTCACCGTGACTGTCGACTTGCCGACCCCGCCCTTGCCGGAGGCGACGGCGTACACCCGGGTCGTCGACTCCGCGCGGGCGAACGGGATGTCCTTGGTGGCGCCGCCCTTGAGCTTGTCCCGCAGCCCCGAGCGCTGTTCGTCGGTCATCACGCCGAGGGTGAGCTGCACCTCGGTGACACCCGGCACGGCGCGCACGGCGGTGGTCACGTCCCGGGTCAGCGTGTCGCGCAGCGGACACCCGGCGATGGTCAGCAGCACGGTGACCTCGACGAGACCCTCCGGGGTCACCTCGAGCCGGTCGACCATCCCGAGATCGGTGATGGGGCGCCGGATCTCCGGGTCCTTCACGGTGCCGAGCGCGGTCCGGACCGCCTCGAGCACCGACGTCGCTGCCTGCGTCATGTTCCCTCTTCGTGCTTCCCGGGCGGCCCGTCGGCGGGGATGCCGGTGCCGACCCGGCTCCCAGGTTACGTGCCGGTGACGGCCTGACCGGCCCCACCGGCCCCACCGGCCCCCGCGGCCCGGTGGCCGGATCGCGGAGCGGACATTTCATGTGCCCACGACTCGTGCCCGGTGCACATCCGATGCACACGGAGCTGTGTTTACATCGTGTGAAGGGTCAATCGGTCGCGAGGCGGCCGGACAGATCCGCCGGCCACACAGCACCACAGGTTCAAGCACAGCAAGTTCAAGAACAACAAGTTCGCAGTACGCAGCACAGGAGAGGTGATCACGGTGTCGTCACCGTTGGGATTCCGGACCGCTGCCGGCGCTCCGCAACTGCCGACCCCGCCGACCGGGTTCGCGGTCGCCGCCTACCCGACCTACCTGCAGGCGCAGGGCGCGGTCGAGTACATGGTCAAGCACGACTTCTCGATCCAGGACGTCACGATCGTCGGCACCGACCTGCAACTGGTCGAGCGCGTCACCGGTCGGCTGACGGCCGGCAAGCTGGCCGCCGCGGGCGCCGCCTCCGGCGCCTGGTTCGGCCTCTTCATCGGCATGCTGATGTCGTTCTTCTCCGCAGTACAGGGACCGGTGCTGCTGCTGATCCTGGTCTCGGTCGCGGTGGGTGCGGCCTTCGGTGCGGTCATGGGCTACCTCGGCTACTCGGTGGCCAAGGGCCGCCGCGATTTCACCAGCGCCTCCCAGGTGGTCGCCCGCCGGTACGACGTGCTGTGCGAGCCGCGCACCGCCGAGCAGGCCCGCGAGCTGCTGTCCCGGATGGAACTCGGCCAGCGGATCTGACGCCGGCGCGGCCCGCACGCCGGTTCGGTCCGGCGTCCGCTCACCGGTGCCGAAGTGGCGCCGGAACCGAAGGATCAGAGCCAGCCGCGTCTGCGCAGCAGCATGAACAGCAGGACGCAGACCGCCGCCATCACCACGATGCTGACGGCGAACCCGATCGGCGAGTGCATCCCCGGGATGTAGTCGAAGTTCATGCCGTAGATGCCGGCGATCGCCGTCGGCACCAGCGCGATCGCCGCCCACGCGGAGATCTTGCGCATGTCCTCGTTCTGCCGGGTGGTGACCTCGGCCAGCGCCGCCGAGACCAGCGTGGTGAGCATCTCGTCGAAGGTCGAGATCCGTTCCGTCACCAGGCTGAGGTGGTCCTCGACATCCCTGACGTAGTCCCGCACCTCGCCCGGCACCAGCGGACTCGGGCTGCCGGACAGGGTCTTCAGCGGCACCGCCAGCGGGGTGACCGCCCGTCGCATGCTCAGCACCTCCCGCTTGAGCAGGTAGATGTCCTCGGTGTCCACATCGTCGGAGGAGAAGACCGCCACCTCCATCTCGTCGACGTCCTCCTCGATGTCGGCGATGACCGCGAGGTACTCGTCGACCACCCGGTCGGCGATGGCGTGCATGACCGCGGCCGGGCCGAGCGCCAGGTGCTGCGGGTCCGCCTCCAGCTTCTGCCGCAGACCGGCCAGCCCGGAGTGCTCGCCGTGCCGCACGGTGACGATGAAGTCGGCGCCGAGGAACATCATGATCTCGCCGGTGGTCACGATCTGGCCGTTGCCGGTGGACGCGTGGTCGACGAACTTCACCGTCTTGAGCACCAGGAACAGGTACTGCCCGTACCGCTCCAGCTTCGGCCGCTGGTAGGCCTGGACGGCATCCTCGACGGCCAGCGGGTGCAGCCCGAAGGTCTCCGCCACCGCCGACATCTGCGCCGCCGTCGGCTCGTGGAAGCCGACCCAGACGAAGCCGCGGTTCTTCTCGCGGATCCGGTTCAGCGCCGACACCGGGTCGCTGCACAGCTCCTGTCGCACGCCGTCGACGTAGGCGGCGCAGTTGACCATGGTCGCGCCGTCGCCGCCGGGAGTACCGGGGACGGTGCGGGGCGTCCTGCGATGGATGGCCCGGAACGGGGGCAGCGAGGGCAACGACGGCAGGACGGGCATGGTGGGAACCCTCCTTCGAGTCAGGACCGGTCCACGGAGGGCCACAGGTCAGGGTAGTCCCGCCGGGCGTCGCCGGCCGGTGGACCCGGCCCGGAGGCGTTGCGCCGGTCGGGGAGGCCGATGATGGACCGCCCGGGTGACGGTCCGGTGAACGGCGCGCGGCCCATGGGTGGTCGGGAGCGCGGCCGGGACGGGGGAGGATGGTCCCGATGCGCATCGACCTGCACGCCCACTCCACCGCCTCGGACGGCACCGACACCCCCGCCGGGCTGATCGCGGCCGCCGCCGCGGCCGGCCTGGACGCCGTCGCCATCACCGATCACGACAACACCGGTGGCTGGGCGGAAGCCGCGGCGGCGCGGCCGTCGTCGCTCGTCGTGGTGCCCGGTGCCGAGTTCTCCACCCAGCTGCCGTGGCAGGGCCGGACGGTCAGCGTGCACCTGCTCGGCTACCTCTTCGACCCCACCGACCCGGCCGTGCTCGAGGAGCAGGCCCGGCTCCGTGACGAACGACTGCGCCGCGGCATCGGCATCGTCGAGAAGATGATGGCCGCGGGCATCCCGATCACCGTCGAGCAGGTGCTGGAGATCGCCGGGGACGCCCCGGTCGGGCGGCCGCACATCGGCCGCGCCCTGGTCGCCGCCGGGGTCGTCACCTCCGTCGACGAGGCCTTCGCGTCCTTGCTCTCCGGCCCGGGTGGCTTCTACGTGCCGAAGGCCGACACCCCGCTGCCGGCCGCGATCGGGATGATCCGGTCCGCCGGCGGCGTCCCGGTGCTCGCCCACCCGCGCGGCCGGGGCGAGTCGCGGGTGCTCACCCCGGAGATGATCGGGGTGCTGGCCGGCGCCGGGCTCGGCGGCCTGGAGGTGGACCACCCGGACCACGCCCCGGCGCAGCGGGCCGAGTTGCGCGAGCTGGCCGAGCGTTTCGGTCTGCTGACCACCGGGTCCTCCGACTACCACGGCACCAACAAGGTGCTGCGGCTCGGCCAGGAGACCACCACCGAGGAGACCCTCCGGGCGATCGTCGGGATGTCCTCCGGCCGGGTCGTGCCCTGGGGCTGGTCGGCCTGAGCGACACGCGCACCGGCCGCCGCGCGCCGGGGTGGCTGCGGTTCCTGGAGGTGTTCGCCGGACTGCTGTCCGCCGGGCTGGTCGTGCTCGCGGCACTGCTGGTGCTCTCCGCGCTGCTCTCCCCGGCACTGCTGGGCGGTACCGGGATCAGCCGGGCCACCGGACCGGAGTGGTGGCGGATCCTGGTGCAGCTCGGCGTCGGCGTGGCCGCGGAACTCGCCCGCTCGGTGCGGCACCGGCTGCCCGACCCGGCCCGCGGCGTGCTCGCCGGGCTGGTGTCGGTCGCCGTCGTCGTGACGATCGCCGTCTGCTGGTGGTGACCAGGCCCGCGGCCGGAACGACGGCTCAGGCCGCCCGGTCCGGTTCCGTCCAGTCCGTGATCAGCGGCAGCAGCACGTCCAGCAGTGCCTCCGGCGCCTCCACCGCGGGGGAGTGACCGCCGCCCGGCACCAGCACCAGCGAGGTGCCCAGCTGTTCGGCCATCCGGCGCTGCGCGGCCAACGGCCAGGCGTCGTCGGCCTCACCGGCGATGACCGCCGCCGGGGTGCCGTGCCGGCGCAGCGCGGCCGCCAGCAGCTCGGTGAGATCGGGTTCGTCCAGCAGCGCGGCACCGGCGCCCAGCAGCTGGGCGGTCGCGGTGGCCAGGAAGCGCTTGCGGTAGAAGCGGGCCAGCGGGTCCGGACGATCGGGATCGAGCCCGGCCGCCCGGTCCCTGGCGTCGTGCAGGAAGGCCGCCCCCTGCGATCGCAGGATCGGCTCGCCGACGGTCAGCGCGTCGAACCGGTTGCCCGAGGTGAACGCGGACGGGCCGGAGCAGAGCAGCACCAGACCGGCCACCGGCGCGCCCTGCAGCACGGCCTGCCGGGCGACCAACCCGCCGTAGCTGTGCCCGAGCAGCACCACTGGCCCGTCCTGCGCCAGCGCGGTGACCAGTTCGGCGGCGACCGCGCCCAGCGGCGCCGGGCGGAACGCGGCCTCGTCGTCACCGCCCGGTGACTCGTACTGGCCCGGCTGGTCCACGGCGACCGCCCGGATCCCGGCCGCCGCCAGCGGTTCGAGCACCGGCGAGAAGTCCTCCTTCGAACCGGTGTAGCCGGGCAGCAGCAGCACCGACGGCAACTCGCCGAACTCGGCGGCGCGGGCCGAGGCGGCATCGGTGGGAGCTGCGATCAGCGCGGCCAGCGTGCCCGCGGACGACGGCAGGGTGGTCCGCTCGGCGGCGGTGGGGAAGAGCTGGTCCGGCACGAGGACATCATCGCCGATCCGCGGCGCTCCCCGGTACGCCCTGATGGACACCGGGCACGGAGAGTGCCGGATCCGGGTCAGGACAGGGCCACGACGGTGCCGCCGCGGGTCTCCACGATCATCGACCCGACCGCGCCGGCGTCCACCCGGCCGGTCCAACCGGCCCGGTCGACCGGGATCTCCCGGGCGGGATCCAGTTGGCTGCTGCCGGTCTCGGCCGACATCACGGACAGCCCGCCGGTCACCGGGACCACCAATTGTTCGTCGACGACCGCCGGCAACCCGATGGCGCCGGCGCTGACGAAGGCCACCCGCAGCGAGGTCACGCTGACGTCCGCCGGCGCCTCGCTGCTGCTCGGCGAGCTGCTGGCGTCGGAGCTGGTCTCGGTGGACGTGGTCGGCGTGGTGAGCGCGGTGGCCGGCGGCGCGGTCTGCACCGTCTCCTCGGTGACCGCCAGCAGGGTGGAGCCGATCAGGCTGTACCGGGTGGTGTCGGTGCGTCGGTACGGCGTGGGAGTGCCGGTGGCGGCGGTGTTCTCGATGTCGGCCGCCGGGATGTCGACCGGGGAGCGGGAGATCTCGGTGCCCGCCGCGTCGTACAGCACCACGGCCGGCTCCGGTGACGACACCAGCACGGCGACCCGGTCCTGGGTGATGCCGACGATCAGCGCCGCGGTCGACCCGGTGTCCACGTCCATCCGCGGATCCGACCGGTACTCGTCCCAGCCGTCCTTCTTGCCCTTGGGCTCGTCGAAGTTGAGCACGATGCGGGCGTTCGGTCCCTGCGCCTCGCAGTGCTCGATGGTGCCGAACTGCAGATCGGCGATGGCCATGTCGGTGAAGACGCAGCCGGTGTGCCGGCTGTCCGGGTTGGTCGGGTTCGGCTGCACGCCGTACTGCATGGTGCGGACCAGGTCGTTGCGCCAGACCTCCAGCAGGTCGCTGCCGACCCACCCGGCGGACCCGCCGCCGAACACCAGCGATCCGCCGACCTGGTTGGGGGCGGTGCGGACCTTGGACCGCTCGCCGGTGTCCGCGTCGAAGGTCATCACCTGCGAGCAGTAGCCGTTGGACTCCCAGACGGTGGCGATGCCGCGCACCCCACCGCCGTTCGCGGACAGGTCGCCGCTGCCCACTGCGCACAGCGGGCGGTTGGAGCGGGAGTAGCTCCATCGCTGTTCGCCGGTGACGGCGTCCAGGCCGGTGATCTCGTGCTCGGTGGTGGTGACCACCACGCCGGAGGGCGAGACCACCGCACCCAGGCCGGCATCGGTCGGTGCGCTCCACCGCTCGGTCAGCCGGGTCGGCACGTCCGTCGCCGTGCTCGGCGCCTTCTCCGACGATCCCGGGGACGACTGGGCCGCCCGGATGTCGGAGTTCAGGTACAGCACGAGCCCGACCACACCGACCACCACGACGATCGCCGCGGCGATCGCCCGGTCGAGCATGCGGCGACGGGGGGAGGTGGCGGGCACCGCGTGAGCCTACTGGGGCTGCTGTGCCGTTCCGGTCTGCTGGGCCCCGCTCTGCTGGGCGCCCTCACCGCCGCTGCGGGTACGCCGGCGCACCCGCTTGCGGCGCGGGGCACCGTCGCCGGCACCCCCACCCGCGGAAGCGGACTCGGCCAGCGGATCGGCGTTCGGCCGGTCCGGGCGCGGGCTGCGGGAGCCACGGCCACCGCGACCGCCGTCCCGTCCGCCGCGGTCCCGATCCCGGTTGCGGTTCCGACCCCCGGTCTCGCCGAGGTCCTCGACCTGTTCCGCGGCCAGCCCCTCGCGGGTGCGCTGCGCCTTCGGCAGCCGACCGGTGGTGCCCTCCGGGATGTTCAGGTCCGTGTAGAGGTGCTTGGAGGAGGAGTAGGTCTCCGCCGGATCGGCGAAGTCCAGGCCCAGCGCCTCGTTGATCAGCTTCCAGCGCGGGACGTCGTCCCAGTCGATGAAGCTGATCGCCACACCGGTGCGCCCGGCCCGGCCGGTGCGGCCGATCCGGTGCACGTAGGTCTTGTCGTCCTCCGGGCACTGGAAGTTGACGACGTGGGTGACGCCCTCGACGTCGATACCGCGGGCGGCGACGTCGGTGGCCACCAGCACGTCGACCTTGCCGGAGCGGAAGGCACGCAGCGCCTGCTCGCGGGCACCCTGGCCGAGGTCACCGTGCACGGCGGCCGCGGCGAACCCGCGCTCGGTCAGCTCGTCGGCGACCTTCTGCGCGGTGCGCTTGGTGCGGGTGAAGACCATGGTCAGCCCGCGGCCCTCCGCCTGCAGTACGCGCGAGAGCATCTCCACCTTGTCCAGGGCGTGGGCCCGGTAGACGTACTGGGTGGTGGTGCGGTGGGTGGCGCCCTCCGCGGGCAGTTCGGCGCGGATGTGCGTCGGCCGGTCCAGGAAGGTGCGGGCCAGGGTGAGGATCGGGCCGGGCATGGTGGCCGAGAACAGCATCGTCTGCTTGGCGGTCGGCACCATGCCGAGCACCTTCTCGATGTCCGGCAGGAAGCCCAGGTCGAGCATCTCGTCGGCCTCGTCCAGCACCAGCACCTTGATCCCGCCGAGCTGCAGGTGACCGCTGTTCGCCAGGTCCAGCAGCCGGCCCGGGGTGCCGACGACCACGTCGACACCCTTGTGCAGGGCGGCGATCTGCGGCTCGTAGGCGCGGCCGCCGTAGACCGACACGACCTGCAGGTCGAGGAACTCGGCGGCGCCGACCAGGTCACGGGTGACCTGCACGCAGAGCTCGCGGGTGGGCACCATGACCAGCGCGCGCGGGGCACGGCCCTCGGCCAGCGCACCGTTCTCGTCGCGGGCGCCGTCGTCCTGGGTCAGCCGCTGCAGCAGCGGCACGCCGAAGCCGAGCGTCTTGCCCATGCCGGTGCGGGCCTGGCCGATGAGGTCGCTGCCGACCAGGGCGATCGGCAGCGTCAGCGCCTGGATGGCGAAGGTGTGCTCGATGCCGGCCTTGAGCAGCGCCTGCACGATCCGCGGGTCGACCTGCAGGTCGGCGAAGGTGGGGGAGGTCGGCACCACCGGGGCGTCGCCGGTCAGCGGGTGCGAGACCGCCTCCTCGTCCAGCGGGGCGTCCGTCTGGTGCTCGAGCACCTCGGCCGGGCTCTCCTCGAGGGTGCCCACGACCTGATCCTGCGCAGCTTCGTCCGTCATATGAAATGCCTTTCCCGTCAACCGTTTTCGCACGCATCGGCGATCCGGCTCGGGAATCGGGCTTGAGGGCTCGGCGATCGTTGTCGATCCGCCCGGCGGTGTGACGCGCGCACATGTCCAGTGACTCGTCGGCGAGCCACCACCGGACATGGTACCCGCTGCCCAGGTCAGGCCGTACGAACCCGGCGCGCGCGGCGCGCGGCGCGGGGTCGGCGTTACGCTCGCAGCCTCCGGCCGGTGCCGGACGCGCCACCCTGCAGGGGTCGCGGTGATCGTGGGGCAGTGACGAGGAGCGGGGTGCGGATGACCGTGGCGGAGCCGCCGGCCGGGGACGTGCTGGAGGGGACCGGGGTGCAGGGCGCGCCGCCCGCCGGCACCGTCGAGCTGCTGGGGGTGCTGGCCTACGGCGAGCTGTCCGCCTTCGACCGGATGAGTGCCGACGCCCGTTACGCCCCGACCCTGCCCGGCCGGGTCGCGCTGTCCCAGATGGCCGCGGCGGAGATGGGCCACTTCCGCCGGCTGGCCGCGCACCTCGACCACCTCGGCACCCCGGTGGAGGCGGCGATGCAGCCGTTCGTCCGTCCGCTGGAGGCCTTCCACGAGGCGACCGCCCCGCACTCCTGGCTGGAGTCGCTGGTCAAGGCACATGTCGGCGACGGTCTGGCCGCCGACTTCTACCGGGAGATCGCCGAATGGCTGGACCCGGTGACCCGCGACCTGGTGTTCGAGGTCCTCGGCGACACCGGTCACTCGGCGTTCGCGGTCCGTGAGGTACGCCGGGCCTGCCAGGCGGACCCGAAGGTGGGCGGGCCGCTGGCGCTGTGGGGGCGGCGGCTGCTGGGTGAGGCGATCACCCAGGCCCAGTACGTCATCGCCGAGCACGACACCCTCGCCGACCTGATCATCAGCGGCAGCGGCGACCTGGCCGGTATCGGCGCGCTGTTCCGCCGGCTGCAGCTGGGTCACACCGAGCGGATGAAGTCGCTCGGCCTGGCGTGAGCGCACCGCCCGGCGGTGGCGGTGACCGGATCCGGATCGAGGGGGACCGGGTGCTGCGCCCGGCGCGCTGGTGGACCCCGACCGTGCACACGTTGCTCGACCACCTGCGGTCCGTCGGCTTCACCCGGGTGCCGCGGCCGCTCGGGATCGTCGACGGCACCGAGATCCTCGAGCTGATCCCGGGCGACTCCGGCAACGGGGCCCGGGCGCGGATCGTCCCCGACGCCGGTCTGCGGGCCCTTGCCGTCCTGCTCCGTGACTTCCACCAGGCGGCCGCAGGTTTCGTGCCGCCGGCCGGTGCCCGGTGGGCGGTGCCGGCCGAGACCCCGGTGGCCGCAGGGCAACTCGCCACGATCTGTCATGGCGACTTCGGTGCGTGGAACGTCGTCTGGCACGGTCTGCAGCCGGTCGGACTGCTCGACTTCGACTTCGCCCGCCCCGGCGCCGCCCTGTCGGACGTCGCCTACGCACTGGAGTTCGCGGTCCCGTTCCGCCCCGACGTGGACGTCCGGCACTACGGCTTCGACACCGTGCCCGACCGTCGCCGCCGGATCGAGATCTTCGCCGAGGCCTACGGTCTCGACTCGACCGCCGGTCTGGTGGACGCGGTCATCGCGCGCCAGTGGGCCTCCGTGCGGCAGGTGCAGGCACTCGCCGCGGCGGGGGTGGAACCGCAGCGCACCTGGGTCGCCGACGGCGTGGCCGCCTCGGCCGAGCAGGTGCGCTGGACCGAGGAGCACCGGGCGTTGCTGGAGTCCTGACCCGGCGCCGGGCCGGTCAGGGGCGGGTCAGCTCCAGCACCGGCACGTCCGGGGTCGGGAACCCGAGGATCTGCCCGTAGAAGGACAGTTCCGCCTCCAGTGCCGCGATCCGGGCGGCTGCGGCGCGGAAGCCGTGGCCCTCGTCGGGAAAGACGACCAGCGCGTGTGCGATCCCGTGCTCCCGGCAGGCGGCCGCGAACGCCTCCGCCTGATCGGGGGTGACGACCGGGTCCCTGCCGCCCTGCAGCAGCAGCACCGGGGTCGACAGCTGACCGGCCCGGGAGATCGGCGACCGGGCCGTCCACGTGGTGTGGTCCGGCCCGGCAACGCTGTCCAGGTAACGACTCTCGAAGTCGTGGGTGGCGGTCTCGAGGGCCTGCAAGTCGGCCACCCCGTAGGACGAGGTACCGCCGGCGAACGGATGCCCGGTGGTCGTCAGCGCACCCAGCACGGTCAGCCCGCCCGCCGAACCGCCGGTGATCACCGCCGATCCGGCGGTGCCGTCGGCGAGCAGGCCGCGGGCCACGGTGATGGCGTCCGCGACGTCCAGCTCCGCCCAGCGGCCGCGCAGGGCGTCCCGGTACGGGCGGCCGTACCCGGTCGACCCGCGGTAGTCCAGGTCCGCGACCGCGAACCCGCGGCTGGTGAAGAAGGCGACCTGCGCGGAGGCGGACCGGGACGCGGCCGCGGTGGGGCCGCCGTGCACCGTCATCACCAGTGGTGCGGTGCCCGGTGCCGCCGTGTGCTCCGGATGGGTCGGCGGGTACACCAGCACGTGCACGCCGTCGATCGTCCGGTGCTCCGGGACCGGCAGGTACGCGGCGGGCAGCGGGTCGTCGCTCGCAGTCCGCACGGTCCGCGGTGTGGCGCGGGGCTCGATCAGCACCACCCGGGTGCCGATCCGCGGGCCGCCGACCACCAGCGCGGCACGGCCGGTCGGCGTGGTGGCCAAGTCGCCGCAGGCCGCCCAGTCCGGGTCGATCGGCTGCAGCGACTCGTCCAGCGTGTCCAGCACCGACGGCACCCCGCCGGGCACCACCAGCAGCCGGCCGCCGGGCAGGGGTGCCCACGAGTGGCGGCCCAGGTTCCACTGCGGCGGGGCGAACTCCTGCTCGATCGAGGACAGCCGGCGCCGGCCACCGCCGCGCGGATCCCGCAGTTCCGGCTGCCACCAGCCGCTCTCGTCACTCTGCACCAGCACCGAACCGTCGGAGAGGAAGCCGGGGTCGACCACCGAGATGCCCGGTCCGCCGGCGATGGTGCGGATCTCGCCGCCCGGCAGCGGCAGGCCGTCCCGGCCGAGCGGGACCAGCCGGACAACAGTGCTGTCCCAGGGCATGTCGGGGTGGTTCCAGCTCGCGAACACCAGCGCGTCGCCGGCCGGCGAGAGTCGGGGTGCGGCCAGGAAGTCGGCCGTGCCCTCCGGCACCAGCGTGCCGATCGCGGCCGGATCGGTGGCCGCGGCACCGTCCAGCGGCACGGCCACCACCGACCGGCGCACCGTGCCGAAGGTGCCGTCGCCCTCGTGGCGTTCCTGCACCGCGAGCACCCGGCCGCGGGCCGGGTCGGGCAGCAGGTCGGCGTAGCGCAGGCCCGCCGGCAGTGCCGGCTCCGGGGTGATCGGCCGGGGTGCCGACCCGATCGGGTCGACCATGTACAGCCGCTGGTCGGTGAAGTTCGCGAAGACGACGGCCGACCCGTCGGCGACCGGCACCCACGAGGTCCCGCCGTACTCCTGGACCCGGGTCCGCGCGTTGAAGCCTTCTGGGACGAGATCCTCGACCCCGCCGGAGATCTCCCGGCACACCACGATCCGGCCGCCCTCGGCCGGCCGGCCCTCGGACCACCAGACCTCGTCGCCGGCGAAGGCCACGGCCTCCAGGGAGCGGCCGGCGGCGACGGCCTTGGCGACAGAGACGGGGGACGGCCAGGATCCGGGTGCGGGAGTCACCGGGCCAGTGTCCCGGACCCCGTCCGGCGGGCGACGGTGGCCCTGGCATCGGCGGACAGGGCGGTCGCCGGGATCAGTTCCGGCAGCAGCTCCGGCTGCGTGGTCAGGGCGCGGAACGCGGTGCGCACGGTGATCCCGTGGTCCGGCCGGTGTCGCACCACGATCGGATCGCCGGCCCGCACCTCGCCGGGATGCAGCACCCGCAGGTAGGTGCCGGTGGTGGCGGCCTCGGTGAACCGGCGGACCCAGCCGCGCTCGCCGAGCCAGCCGGCGAAGGTGCGGCAGGGGATCCGCGGGTCGCTGACCTCGAGGACCAGCTCCTCGCCCACCGCCCACTGCTCGCCGACCACCGCGGTCCCCAGGTCGATGCCGGTGGTGGTCAGGTTCTCGCCGAAGACACCGTTGCCGAGCGGCCGGCCGACCGTCCGCTGCCAGTCGTCCAGATCCTCCCGGGCGTAGGCGTACACCGCCTGGTCGTCGCCGCCGTGGTGGCGCAGGTCGCACACCACGTCGCCGACCAGACCCGAACCGGCCACGCCCTTCTCGCCCGGTGCGCGGACCAGCACGGGCCCCTCCACCGGCTGCTTGTCGATGCCGGTGACCGGGATCGCGGAGTGCTCGGTGGGGGTGGCGGCGCCGATGTTCACGGTCAGCACGCGGGGGTTCTGCTGCTCCATGTCCGCGCACGCTACCGGCCCTGTCCAGCCGGAATGTGTGCGTGAGCGGGACTGTTGGAGAGGATGTACGTCTACGAGAAGGAGAGAACCATGTCCGCTGCACGTGCCGTGCTCGCCGGTGGCTGCTTCTGGGGGATGCAGGACCTGATCCGCAAGCAGCCGGGAGTGCTGTCCACCCGCGTCGGCTACACCGGTGGCCTGGTGCAGAACGCCACCTACCGCAACCACGAGGGCCACGCCGAGGCGGTCGAGATCGTCTACGACCCGGCGGTGACCAGCTACCGCGACATCCTGGAGTTCTTCTTCCAGATCCACGACCCGTCGACCCGCAACCGCCAGGGCAACGACGTCGGGACCAGCTACCGGTCGGCGATCTTCTACACCGACGAGGACCAGCACCAGGTCGCCCTGGACACCATCGCCGACGTCGACGCCTCCGGCCTCTGGCCGGGCAAGGTCGTCACCGAGGTCGTCCCCGAGAGCACCTTCTGGGAGGCGGAGCCGGAGCACCAGGACTACCTCGAGCGCATCCCGTGGGGGTACACCTGCCACTTCCCCCGCCCCGGCTGGAAGCTGCCGCACCGCGCTGTGACCGGGTGACCTGAATTTCTCTGATCAAGGAGAAGCCGGGTGGGGGGCCGGCGGGGTTCTTCGAGGCGGAGGCGGCGGGGTTGCGGTGGTTGGCCGTGGACGGCGGCGCCGCGTGCGTGTCTGTGCTCGACGTCCGGACCGGCCGGATCGAGATCGAGCGGCTGACCGAGGCGCCCGCCAGCGCCGCGGCGGCCGAGGAATTCGGCCGCGCGCTCGCCGTCACCCACGCCGCCGGCGCCGAGGCGTTCGGCAGCGGACCGACCGGTGGTCCGGGTGTGGCATTCATCGGGAGGCAGGAGCTGCCGCTCGGTTCGTACAGCAGCTGGGGTGCGTTCTACGCTGACCTGCGGCTGCTGCCGTACTCGCGGGCGGCGCACCGGATCGGCAACCTGTCGGATGCCGGACTGCGATCGGTCGAGAAGGTGTGCGAACGGCTGCACGCGGGGGAGTTCGACGACGGACGGCCGCCGGCCCGGATCCACGGGGACCTGTGGGCCGGCAACCTGCTCTTCACCCCGACCGGCGCGGTGATGATCGATCCCGCCGCACATGGCGGCCACGGGGAGACCGATCTGGCGATGCTCGCTCTCTTCGGCGCGCCGCACCTGCGCCGGATCCAGCAGGCGTATGCCGAGGCCGCGTCGCTCGACAGCGGTTGGCCGGACCGGATCGCCCTGCACCAGCTGCACCCGCTGCTGGTGCACGCCGTCACCCATGGCGCCTCCTACGGCTCGCATGCTGCTGAACACTGCGAGCTGGCGCTCGCGGGCCGCTGATCCCCAGAGGGATCCCGCGTCCTGCGCTTCTCGCCTCCGTTCGTGCCTCTCTACGGCTGCGATGCTCGACCGCACGATCCCGGGATCTGCGGCCATGTTTCCCGGCGTCCTACAGCAGTCGGCCGGCGAGCTGGTGCTCGCCCGTCTCGTGATCTGGGACAATGGAGCACTGTCATGACCAAGTCGCTTCCTCTCGTGTTCACCGCCCCGCGCCGCGGCAAGCCGCCGGTGCACCTCGCCGACCTCGACGCCGCCGGGCGGAAGGCCGCCGTGGTGGCGGCCGGGCAGCCCGCGTTCCGGGCGGATCAGCTGTCCCGGCACTACTTCTCGAACCTCACCCGGGACCCGGCGCTGATGACCGACCTGCCCGCCACCGGCCGGCAGGAGCTGGTGGACGCGGTGCTGCCGGAACTGCTGACCGAGGTGCGGTCGCTCGCCTGCGACGACGGTGACACCCGCAAGACCCTCTGGCGCGCGCACGACGGCACCCTCATCGAGTCCGTGCTGATGCGGTACACCGACCGGATCACGCTGTGCGTCTCGTCGCAGGCGGGCTGCGGCATGGCCTGCCCGTTCTGCGCCACCGGCCAGGGCGGGCTGCAGCGCAACCTGTCCACGGCGGAGATCGTCGAGCAGGTGCGGCTGGCGGCCGCGTCGGCCCGGGACGGCGCGCTGGGCGGTCCGGGACGGCTCTCCAACATCGTCTTCATGGGGATGGGGGAGCCGCTGGCCAACTACAACCGGGTGCTCTCGGCGGTCCGCCAGATCACCGCGCCGCAGCCACACGGCCTGGGCATCTCCGCCCGCTCGGTCACGGTCTCCACCGTCGGCCTGGTCCCGGCCATCGACCGGCTCACCGCCGAGGGGCTGCAGGTCCGGCTGGCCATCTCGCTGCACACCCCGGACGACGAGCTGCGCGACACCCTGGTGCCGATCAACGAGCGGTGGAAGGTCGCCGAGGTGCTCGAGGCCGGTCGCCGGTACGCCGATGCCACCGGTCGCCGGGTGTCCATCGAGTACGCATTGATCAGGGACGTCAACGACCAGCCGTGGCGGGCCGATCTGCTGGGCAAGGTGCTGCGCGAGCACCTGGGCCAGCTGGTCCACGTGAACCTCATCCCGCTCAACCCCACCCCGGGCAGCGAGTGGGACGCCTCGCCCAAGCCCGTCGAGGCCGAGTTCGTCCGCCGGGTGCGGGCGCAGGGCGTCGCCTGCACGGTGCGCGACACCCGCGGTCAGGAGATCGCCGCCGCCTGCGGCCAACTCGCTGCAGAGGGCTGAACCGGTCCGATAGATTCGGACCATGACCGACCCGAGCGGCGCAGCCCTGTCCAAAGGCCAGAACGCGCCGGTGCCGCCCGGGGCGCTCGTCGTCACGGTCGACGTCGCCGCGCCGGCCGACCTGTCCGCCCTGCTGGTCACCCCGGCCGGGAAGGTGCGCAGCGACGCCGATTTCGTCTTCTTCAACCAGCCGGACGGTCCGGGCGTGCGGTGCGTCCCGGCGTCCGGCGGCGGCTCCTGGCGGATCGAGATCGACCCGGCCGCGGTGCCGGCCGACATCGACCAGGTGCGCGTCGTGTCCAACCTGGACCAGCCCGGCGCCCGCTTCGGCCAGTTCGCGCCGCCGGTGGCCCGGGTGTCGACCGGCGCCGGACAGCCGGTGATCAGCTACCAGGCCA
Source organism: Nakamurella alba (assembly GCF_009707545.1). NCBI lineage: Bacteria > Bacillati > Actinomycetota > Actinomycetes > Nakamurellales > Nakamurellaceae > Nakamurella > Nakamurella alba. Next base: position 1,547,041 of record NZ_WLYK01000001.1, read on the forward strand.
CCGGCCTGGACTCCGAGAGCATCGTGATCTTCCTCGAGATCTACCGCCGTGCCGACACCTGGAAGGTGCGGGCGGTCGGCCAGGGCTACGCCGGTGGTCTCGCCGACCTCATCCGCGACCACGGGGTGAGCGTCGACGACGACGGCGGCCAGGCTGCACCTCCGCCACCGCCCGCTCCGCCGCAGCAGGCCTACCAGCCGCCACCGTCTCCGCCGGCCCAGCCCGCCTACCAGCCGCCTCCACCGCCGCAGCAGGCCTACCAGCCCCAGCCGCAGCAGGCGTACCAGTCCCCTCCGCAGCAGGGCTACCAGCCGCCGCCCTCGGCGCCGCCGAGCTACCAGCAGCCGCCGCAGGCGTACCAGCCCCCGCCGCAGCAGGGGTACCAACCGCCTCCGCCGCCGGCACCCCCGCAGCAGCCCGCCTACCAGCAGCCGCCGGCGGCGCCCGCGCAGTCGTCGGGTGAGGTGTCGCTGGTCAAGGGTCGGTCGGTGAGTCTGCAGAAGGGCCAACGGGTCTCGCTGCGCAAGGAGGACGGCGCGCTCACCATGATCCGGATGGGGCTGGGCTGGGACCCGGTGCAGAAGCGCGGCCTGTTCGGCAGCCGCGAGGTCGAGATCGACCTGGACGCGAGCGTCCTGCTCTTCGCCGACCAGCAGCCCGCCGACGTGGTCTTCTACAACAACCTGCAGAGCCGCGACGGCTCGGTGCAGCACCAGGGCGACAACCGCACCGGCGCCGGCGACGGCGACGACGAGGTGGTGCTGATCGACCTGAACCGGATCCCGGTGCACATCACCTCGCTGATCCTGATCGTCACCTCCTACGAGGGACAGACCTTCGAGCAGGTGCAGAACGCGTTCTGCCGGCTGGTCGACCACACCAACGGCGGTGAGCTCGCCCGCTACACCCTGGCCGGTGGCATGCCGTTCACCGGCATGGTGATGACCAAGGTGTTCCGGGCGCCGGACGGCTGGAAGCTGCAGGCGATCGGCGAGGGCATCCAGGCACGTACCCCGGTCGAGGCGGTGCCCCAGCTGACCAGGTTCCTGTGAGGACCCTGCGGATGGGGGAGAACGTCCCCCTCCCGACCGGTCGGATCACCGTCCGCGTCTCCGGCGCCCCGGCCATTCGTGGGCTGGCGCTCGACGGCAGCGACCGGGCCGCCGGCCCGCTGCTGGCCCCGGGCGCGGCCGGTGCGGTGCCCGGCGTCGTCGACATCACCCACGACACGGTCACTCTCGACCCGGCGGCGATGCCGCCGGCCGTGCAGCGCCTGCTGGTGATCGCGGCGGTCGCATCCACCGGCACCCCGATGGTCGGCGAGATCCTCACCGGCGTCACCGGTCCGGCCGGTGAGGTGGCCGACTACGCCTGCACCGCACCGGGGATCGTCCGTTCCCTGGTGCTGGTCGAGGTCTACCGGCGCGGCACCGAGTGGAAGCTGCGCGCCGTCGGCCAGGGCTTCGCCGGCGGCCTGCCAGAGTTGCTCGCCCACCACGGAGCCCGGCCCGCCGACGTCACGGCCGCCGCCACACCGATGCCGGCCGCCCAGCCGGCCGCGTCGGCCGGGTCGGCGGAGCCGCCGGCACCGATGCTGCCGCCCGGCACCACCCCGGCCGACCGGCAGGTCCGGGTGCTGCAGGGCGTCTTCCAGGACGCGGCGCGCAGCACCGCCGGCTTCCGCAGCTCCATGGACTTCGCCCGCACCCGGCGGGACCGCGAGCTGGAGGAACTGCTCGCCGACCCGCGGATGCGCGACCCGCAGGACCCGGCCCGGCTGGAGGTGGACCGGCGCTACGACGACCTGGTGATGCAGGCGACGTCGTCGCACATGCGCGACATCGACCAGCTGCGCACCGAACTCGCCGAGCTCGACCCGCAGCTGCCGCCGCAGCTGGCGCCGTGGGGCGGGCGGTCCTGGCAGGAGCCGCCCGGGGCCCGGCCGGACGGCGGGATGCGGGTCGGCGAGCTCACTCTGGAGGAGGCGCCCGAGCTGCGGGTGCCGCTGGTCGTCCCGCTGCCGCTGTACCGCCCGTTGCACGTCGACGGGCCGGACGAGGCGGCGCTGATGATGACTCTCGGACTGATCATCCGGTTGCTGGCCGGATCACCGCCCGGCGGCACCCGGGTGCAGCTGTGCGACGCCGAGGGCAGCCTGAGCACCGCATTGGCCGGCGGACCGATCCGGCCGGTGCTGGCGGGGACACCGGCGTCCGACGAGGACGGGATGCTGGCCGTGCTGCGGCGTCTCGAGCAGCGGGCCGATCTGTTCGACATGGCCCGGGACGCCGGTGCGGCCGATGCGCTGCCGCCCGACGTGTGGACCGGGCGGGTGCTGTTGGTGCTGTCCGACCTGTTCCCGGGGACGACCGCGGACCAGGCGCTGCTGGACCGGGTGCTGCGGCCGGGCAGCGGGGTGAGCCTGCTGATGGTCGGCCGGGTGCACCCGCCGGAATCGCTGCACGCGTTGCGGCTGCCGGCGACCGACGGCGGCAGCCTCACCGACGGGTGGGTCGGCCTGGAGTGGAGCTTCCGCCCGGACCCGGGACCGGGTGACCCCGAGCTGGCCGCGACACTGCTGCGCCGGTTGGCCTGACCCTGCGCCCACGGACGGCACAGGACCGGTGCGACCGGCCACCGTCGTGATCCGTGCCGTACCCGCCCGGTCGGCACCGGATCAGGACAGCACGGGCTCAGGGGCGGATGCGGTTGCGCTTCTTCTTCTGCACGTAGCCCTGGACCATCAGCAGCACCATGCCGAGCGCGAATGCGATGAGGAAGTAGTTCTCCACGTTGGAGCGGTGGTTGCCGATGATCATCAGCAGCAGGCCGGCGGCGCCGAGGCCGAGCAGCGCGTTCTTCCCCTTCGGGGCGAAGTCCTGCCAGGTGCCGTGCCAGCCCCACTCCTCGCTCGGGGCGTCGGGGTTGTAGCTGACCACCGCACCGCCGTGGGCGGCCTCGACCTCGCCGTGGGCGTCGTGCTTCTCCAACGAGGTGCCGGCCACCAGTCCTCCTGCGGTATGCGTGCGGGTGCTTCCCCTTCATCCTCGCACGACAGCACCGCTGCGGGGCAGCGGGCCGCTCCGGACCGGCAGAATGTCACGTTGTGCGCACACGAGTCCTGCTCCTCGGCTCCACCGGTTCGATCGGCACCCAGGCGTTGGACGTGATCGCCCGCCATCCCGACCGGTTCGAGGTGGCCGGGCTGGCGGCCGGCGGATCCCGGCCGGACCTGCTGGCGCAGCAGGCCGCCGCCCACCCCGGCGCGGTGCTCGCCTCCGGCACCCCGTTCGACGGCGCCCGGATCACCGGTCCGGACGCCGCGACCCGGCTGGTGCAGGACGTGGACGCGGACGTGGTGCTCAACGGCATCACCGGGTCCGTCGGCCTGGCCCCGACGATGGCCGCCCTGGCCGCCGGCCGCAGCCTGGCGCTGGCCAACAAGGAATCGCTGGTCGCCGGCGGCAGCCTGGTGACGAACGCGGCGGCACCGGGGCAGATCGTGCCGGTGGACTCCGAGCACTCGGCGCTGGCGCAGTGCCTGCGCGGCGGGCGCGGCTCCGAGGTGGCGAAGCTGGTGCTCACCGCCTCGGGCGGGCCGTTCCGCGGGCGCACCGCGGCCGATCTCGCCGACGTCACCCCGGAGCAGGCGCTCGCCCACCCGACCTGGGCGATGGGGCCGGTGGTCACCATCAACTCCGCGACCCTGGTCAACAAGGGCCTGGAGCTGATCGAGGCGCACCTGCTGTTCGGCATCCCCTACGAGAAGATCGACACCATCGTCCATCCGCAGTCGGTCGTGCACTCGATGGTCACCTTCGTCGACGGGTCGACACTGGCCCAGGCCTCGCCGCCGGACATGCGGCTGCCGATCGCGCTCGGCCTGTCCTGGCCGGACCGGCTGGACGATGTGGCGACGGCCTGCGACTTCACCGACACCTCGGATCCCACCGCCTGGACCTTCGAACCGGTCGACCACGTCGCCTTCCCGGCACTGTCGCTGGCCCGGGCCGCGGGCACCGCCGGCGGGCTGCTGCCGGCGGTGTACAACGCGGCCAACGAGGAGGCGGTGGCCGCCTTCCTGGCCGGAGATCTGCCGTTCCCCGGCATCACCGCCCTGTTGCAGGGCATCCTGGACAGCGCGGACGCCCAGCGCGCCGAACCGCGGGACATCGACGACGTCCTGGCGGCGGAGGACTGGGCCCGGGCGCACGCCCGGGAGTTCGTGGCCCGGCACTGACACCGGCCACGGGGAAACAGCACCACCACCAGTACGAGCGCCCGGCCGGCGGTGCCGGACGAACGGAAACAGGACCCCCACACGCACCGGTCCACACTGGACCAGCAGCAGCACCAGCACCGCCACCAGCATGAGCACCGCCACCAGCACGAGCACCAGGAGCCCAGCCCGACATGTGGACCGCCATCGGCATCGTGCTGTTCCTGTTCGGGCTGCTGATCGCCATCGCCTGGCACGAGGCCGGGCACCTGGCGTTCGCCAAGCTGTTCAAGGTCCGCACCACGCAGTACATGGTCGGGTTCGGGAAGACGATCTGGTCCCGCACCAAGGGCGAGACCGAGTACGGCATCAAGGCGATCCCGCTCGGTGGCTACGTGCGGATGGTCGGCATGGTGCCGCCGGGCAAGGACGGACGGCAGCGGATCAACTCGACCTCGGCGGGGCCGTGGGGGATGGTCCGGCAGATGATCGAGGACGCCCGGCAGGGCGACCGGGTCCAGGTCCGCGTCGAGGACGACGGCCGGCAGTTCTACCAGCTGCACCCGTTCAAGCGGATCATCATCATGTTCGCCGGACCGCTGCAGAACCTGATCTTCGCGGTCATCCTGTTCGCGATCATCGTGCTGGGCATCGGCCTGCCGACCGCGGTGCCGGTGGTGGGCAGCGTCTCCCAGTGCGTGCTGCCGGCGACCGCCGCCCCGCAGACCTGCCCGGTCGACTACACCCCCACCCCGGCCGCCGCGGCCGGGTTGCTGCCGGGCGACCGGATCGTGGCCTTCGACGGGCAGCAGATCACCTCCTGGGACCAGATGCGGGACCTGATCCGGGCCGACGCCGGCCGGACCGTCGAGGTCACCTACGTCCGGGACGGGCAGAGCATCAGCGCGCAGATCCCGATCGTGCAGAACACGCTCAACGTGTTCGACGACACCGGGAAGGTGGTCGGCACCACCACCGGGGGTTTCCTCGGGATCACCGCGGCCGAGGAGTACCAGACCCAGTCGGTCGGCGAGGCGTTCGTGCTCACCGGCGAGTTCATCGGGCGCGCGGCGCACGCGGTGGTCAGCATCCCGGCGCGGATCCCGGCGCTGTGGGACGCGGTGTTCAACGGCGCCGAACGCGGCCAGGACTCGCCGGTGGGCATCGTCGGGGCCGGCCGGATCAGCGGCGAGATCCTGGCGCTGGACACCGGCGCCAAGGACAAGATCCTGCTGTTCCTGCAGCTGCTGGCCGGGTTCAACATGTCGTTGTTCCTCCTCAACATGATCCCGCTGCTGCCGCTGGACGGCGGCCACATCCTCGGCGCGGTCATCGAGTGGATCCGCCGCGGCTGGTCGAAGCTGCGCCGCAAGCCCAACCCGGGACCGTTCGACGTCGCCAAGCTGATGCCGGTCGCCTACGTCGTGGTGCTGCTGTTCATCGGGCTGTCGCTGCTGACCTTCGTCGCCGACATCGTCAACCCGGTCACGCTGTCCTGATCCACCACGCCCCGGGAGCCGTCCGCGGCCCCGTCGGTGACCCCGTGGTGACGCTCACCCGAACGGCGGGTGACGTGGGCTCCTGCGGTCCGGGGCGCCCGCTCCCGCGAGTAGATTCGATGGTATGAACGCCGGTCCCAGCACTGCCACCTCCGCGCCGCTCGTGGGCCTCGGAATGCCCTCCCTGCCGGCCGACCGGGAGGTCCCCGTGCTGGCTCCGCGCCGGGTCACCCGGCAGTTGCACGTCGGCGAGGTCGGCGTCGGCAGCGACTTCCCGGTCTCGGTGCAGTCGATGACCACGACCAAGACCGCCGACGTGAACGCCACGCTGCAGCAGATCGCCGAGCTGACCGCCGCCGGCTGCCAGATCGTCCGCGTCGCCGTGCCGGACACCGACGACGCCGAGGCGCTGCCGGCGATCGCGAGGAAATCACAGATCCCGGTGATCGCGGACATCCACTTCCAGCCCCGGTACGTTTTCGCGGCGATCGAGGCGGGCTGCGCCGCGGTCCGGGTGAACCCCGGCAACATCCGGAAGTTCGACGACAAGGTCGGCGAGATCGCAAAGGCGGCAACGGATGCCGGCATCCCGATCCGGATCGGGGTGAACGCCGGATCGCTGGACAAGCGGCTGCTGGCCAAGTACGGCCGGGCCACGCCGGAGGCCCTGGTGGAGTCGGCTCTCTGGGAGTGCTCACTGTTCGAGGAGCACGGCTACCGCGACATCAAGATCTCGGTGAAGCACAACGACCCGGTGATCATGGTCCGGGCGTACGAACTGCTGGCGCAGCAGTGCGACTACCCGCTGCACCTCGGCGTCACCGAGGCCGGCCCGTCGTTCCAGGGCACCATCAAGTCCGCGGTCGCCTTCGGGTCGCTGCTGTCCCGGGGCATCGGCGACACCATCCGGGTGTCGCTGTCCGCGCCACCGGTGGAGGAGGTCAAGGTCGGCCTGCAGATCCTGGAGTCGCTGAACCTGCGGGCCCGCGGTCTCGAGATCGTGTCCTGCCCGTCCTGCGGCCGCGCCCAGGTGGACGTCTACAAGCTGGCCAACGAGGTGACTGCCGGGCTCGAGGGCATGGACGTGCCGCTGCGGGTCGCGGTGATGGGCTGCGTCGTCAACGGACCGGGGGAGGCCCGGGAGGCCGACCTGGGTGTCGCGTCCGGCAACGGCAAGGGGCAGATCTTCGTCAAGGGCGAGGTGATCCGGACGGTGCCGGAGGCGGACATCGTCGAGACGCTGATCGACGAGGCGATGAAGCTGGCCGAGACGATGCGCGAGTCCGGCGTGCCGAGCGGCGAACCGTCCGTCCAACTGGTCTGATACGACCGTGTTGACCCTGGGCTCGGCGAAGGTGCTGGGGAGGCTGCACGCGCCCGTGGTGGCACGTGCCCTCGCCGCCGCGCCGGAGGCCAGCTGCCTGATCGCCTCCCGGTTCGAGCAGGTCGGGATGGACCGCACCGCTCTCGGCGGGCAGTTCTGGGGGGTGGCCGGCGGCCGGGACGGCCTGGTGTTCGACGGCGCCAACCTGATGCCGCTGACCGGTGACGCCGCGTCCATGCGGGTGCTGGCCGATGCGACCGGTCGGCGCGGTCGGCGCTGTGCGTCCATCCTCGGGCCGTCCGACCTGGTGCTGCCGCTCTGGCAGTCGCTGGAGCCGCGCTGGGGCGCCGCCCGCGAGGTGCGGGCCCGGCAGCCGCTGCTCGCCTGCACCGCGCCGCCCGCGGTCGATCCCGATCCGTTCGTCCGGCAGGCGGTGCTCACCGACCTGGAGGCCTACTACCCGGCGGCCGTCGCCATGTTCACCGAGGAGGTCGGCGTCGACCCGCGCTGGCCGGACGGTGGCGCGGCCTACCGGTCCCGGTTGGCCGGGCTGATCGGGGCCGGACGGTCGTTCGCCCGGTTCGAGGACGGGCGCGTGGTGTTCAAGGCGGAGATCGGGGCGATCTCGCACCGGGCCGCGCTGATCCAGGGCGTGTGGGTGGCCCCCGACCGGCGCGGGAGCGGGCTCGCCGCACCGGGTGTCGCCGCCCTGGTCCGGCACATCCGCACCCTCGGCCGGGTGCCGACGCTCTACGTCAACGACTTCAACACCGCGGCCCGCGCCACCTACCGCCGCATCGGCTTCGAGCAGGTCGGCACCTTCGCCTCGGTCCTGTTCTGAACCCGGTCCTGTTCTGAACCCGGTGTTCTGAGCCCGGCGGCACCTGTCCCAGGGGGTCAGCCGGCCGGGATGCTCTCCAGGAACTGCGCGGCCAGCTGGGTGGTCCGCTTGGAGCTGTCGCCGTTGACGATCAGCACGGCGAAGGCGACGTCGCCCCGGTACCCGACGGTCCAGGCGTGCGCCTTGGTGCCGGTCGGGCCGTTGTCGGCGGTGCCGGTCTTGGCGTAGACCTCGCCGGCGTCCTGCAGCAGGGTGCCGGTCCCGTCGGTGACGACGGCCCGCATCAGGGTGCGGATCCCGGACTGCGCAGCGGCCGACCGGTCCGGCGCGGCCTGGTCGACGGTGGTCTTCTGCCCGCGGATCAGCGTCGGCGTCGGCATGTTGTCGGAGGCTGCGGTGGCGGCCATCAGCGCGGCGGAGAACGGGGTGACCAGGATGACGCCCTGCCCGAAACCGTCCTCGGCGCGCTGCACGTCGGACTCGGCCACCGGCGCCTGCCCTGTGAGGGTGGTGATCCCGGGGATGACGAAGTCCAGCCCGACGCCGTACTCGAGCGCGGTGTCGTGCAGCGACTGGTTGGTCAGCCGCGACGCGAGCTCGGCGAAGGTGGTGTTGCAGGACTTCGCGAACGAGGTGGTCAGCGACACGGTGCCGAGGTCGAAGTCCTCGTCGTTGGAGATCGGCCGGGAGTCGATGGTGTAGGTGCTGGGGCAGGCCACCTGCGAGTCCGGGGTGACCAGCTTCGCGTCGATCGCGGCGGTACCGGTGACGATCTTGAAGGTGGAGCCCGGCGGGTACTGGCCCATCAGCGCCAGCGGTCCCTGGGCGTTGGCCGCCGCGTTCTGCGCGACGGTGAGGATCTCGCCGGTGCTCGGCTGGATGGCCACCAGCACCGCCGGTTCGGTCACGGTGGCCAGTGCCTTCTCCGCCGCCTGCTGCATCGTCGAGTCGAGGGTGAGGACGGCGTTCTTCCCGGGCACGGCGTCCTGCTCGGCCAGCGTGTCCAGCTCGGACCCGGTGGAGTCCAGGACGACGATCCGCCAGCCGGCAGTGCCGCTGGTCAGCTCCTGGGCGACCGGGGTGGCCTCGGACAGCACGGTGCGGGCGAAGTCCTTGGTGGGCGGCAGGTCCCGCAGCGCGGTCGGGAAGGTGAGGCCGGTGAGGCCGTCCAGCTGCGCCTTCACCTTCTGGTAGTCGGCCTCGCGGAGATTGGTGACGGTGTACCCGGTGTCGTCGTTCGCCTTGCTGATGCCGTCGGTGACGGAGGCGACGGTGACCGTCGCGTCGTAGGACTTCAGGATGGTCTGCAGCGAGGTGGCGAGCGCCTTCGCGTCGGTGACCTTGCCGGGGATGGCGACGACGCTGTAGACCCGTGTCGGGGTGACCAGCTGCTGGTTGTTGCGGTCGACGATCTGGCCGCCGGTGGCCTCGGTGGTGCGCAGGCCGACGGTCTGCGAGGCCTGCAGCTGGGGGTTGACGAGCGTGGGTGTCCAGTCCGCGACCCAGGTGTTGCCGGACCGGTCGAAGGTCCACGACGCCTCGTACTTCCAGCTGATGCCGCCGGGCAGCGACCAGACGAAGGTGGCCGGTGTGGTCGCGACATCGCCGTCGATGGTGATCGGACCGCGGCTGACGGCGATGGCGCTGGGCCCGAGGTTCTCGATGATCCCGCCGATCATGTCCTCCGCGGCGCCAGGGTCCGAGGTGAGCGGGGCGATCTGCGCGGCCTGGCCGGACTGCCAGGCCGACACGAACTGGCCGATCGCGGTCTCCGGCGAGGTCCCTGTGCCGCTGCTGCCCGCGGTGCTCGTCGTCGCCGATCCGCCGCCGCTGGTGCATGCGCCGACCAGCGCGAGCACCGCCAGCAGCGGGACGAGCAGGCGGGCGGTCCGGGACCGGCGGGCACGGGGAGCGGGCTGCCGGGGGGTGTGACGGGCCGGGCGGGACTTCATGTCCCCGAGTATCCCGATGCCCGGGTGACCCCGAAGTGTGGACGCGCCGCGCGGGCACTGCCGCGCTGCGTCAGTTCCTGCCCGCTGCGGTCCGGTTGCCGGCCAGGTCGCCCGTGTTTGCCGCTGCGGTCGTCAGGCGGTGGCGACCGCCGCGGATGTCGGGGCCGGTTTCGGGCGTGACCTCGGCCGGAGCCACTTCTCCAACGGACGTTCGTAGAGGATGAACGCGAGCCCGGAGACCGCGATCGCGGTCAGGACGAAGCCGATCTCCAGCAGGATGCCCCGGACTCCGCCGACGTTCTCCGCCCCGGCCAGGAGGAAGGCGCCGCGGACCAGCGGGTGGGTCAGGTAGAGCGCGAACGACCACTCGCCGAGCGAGACCATCGGCCGGGAACCCAGCCAACTCCGCCGGCCGGAGGCGTCGCGGGTGGCCGCGGCGACCAGCAGCAGCGCGATGGCCGGCGCGACGATCACGGTGGCCATCGGCCGGGACAGCGGCCCGTTCGGCGAGAGCACGGTGATCAACATCAGGGCGACGGCGACGGCGAGCGTGGCGGTGGGCAGGCCGCCCGGTACGTGGAGGCGCGCGTCTTTCACCACCAGGGCCAGGGTCATGCCGATGAAGAAGAGCCCGATGTTGAACAGCGGCGAGATCCAGATGTACCGGCCCACCGGCAGCCAGCCCGGGATCGTCAGCACCAGCACGGCGACGAGCAGCATCGCCGCGCCCACGGACCCGGCGAAGACCGCACGGCCGCGCCGGCCCCACCGCAGCAGTGACGGCACCACGAACGGGAAGACCAGGTAGAAGAACATCTCGCAGGACAACGACCAGGAGACACCGTTGAGCCCGAAGTACACCGACGGGTCGTTCACCCAGGTCTGCACGAGCAGCAGGCAGGCAATGGTGGTGCCGGCGGTGACCAGCCCGCCGGTCGCCAGCGTGGCGGCGAGGGCGGCGAGCGCGGTGGCGAGGTGCAGCGGGTAGATCCGGGCGAAGCGGCGCCGGTAGAAGGCGCGCTTGGTGTCCCGGGCACGGGCGTTCCAGGTGAGCACGAAGCCGGAGAGCATGAAGAAGAACGTGACGCCGAGGTAGCCCAGCTCGGCGACGCGGGACAGGCCGGGGATCGAGACGATCGGGTCGTTGAGCGACCGGTTGGCGATCGTGTGCAGCAGGACCACGGCCAGCGCGCCGAAGAACCGCAGCCCGGTGAGCGAGTCCAGGCGGTTCACCGGCCCGGAACCGGCCGGTGCCGCCGCCGCTGCACCTGCCGCTGTGGTCGGGTCGGGCGCGGCGGCATCGGCGATGGTGCCGCTACCGGGAGTGCCGCCGGGGACGGCGCCGGGTGGCGTGGGGCTCGGGGCCGACATGAGGGAAGTGTGAGGTCGAGCTGAGCGCGTCCGGTGACAACAGTGTTACAGCGTGTGCGCATACGGCTGAATCTCGGTCCCGGGCCGAAGGCCCGGGATCGGCTCTGCGCCGTCGTACGCTGGACGCATGCTCCGCACCGCCCTCACGCCCGGCGTCCAGACGCCGATCCGGCCGGTCCCGGCCGCCATCGTCCGGCCCGAGTACGTCGGCAAGGACAAGCCGGCGCCGAACACCGAGAGCTGGGTGCAGACGCCGGAGACCATCGAGAAGATGCGTGTCGCCTCGAGGATCGCCGCGCAGGCGATGCTGGAGGGCAGCAAGGTCATCGCACCCGGTGTGACCACGGACGAGATCGACCGGGTGGTGCACGAGTTCATCTGCGACCACGGCGCGTACCCGTCGACGCTGGGGTACCGGCGCTTCCCGAAGTCCTGCTGCACGTCGCTGAACGAGGTGATCTGCCACGGGATCCCGGACAGCACGGTGATGGAGGACGGCGACATCGTCAACATCGACGTGACCGCCTACATCGACGGGGTGCACGGCGACACCAACGCGACCTACCTGTGCGGCAACGTGTCGGAGGAGAACCGGCTGCTCGTCGAGCGGACCGAGGAGTCGCTGCGCCGGGCGATCAAGGCGGTCGCACCGGGTCGGAAGATGAACGTGATCGGCCGGGTCATCGAGTCCTACGCGAAGCGCTTCGGCTACGGCGTGGTCAAGGACTACACGGGTCACGGCATCGGCCACACCTTCCACTCCGGGCTGGTCATCCTGCACTACGACGAGCCGTCCGTGGACACGGTGATCGAGAAGGGGATGACCTTCACCATCGAGCCGATGATCACCCTCGGCGGGATCACCTGGGACCTGTGGTCCGACGACTGGACCGTCACCACCAAGGACAAGTCCTGGACCGCGCAGTTCGAGCACACCCTCGTCGTCACCGACACCGGCGCCGAGATCCTCACCCTGCCCTGACACCTCGGTCCCGGTGCCGGGATCGGTGCCCGCCGTTCAGGTCTCGCGCCGGGCCAGGTCCCGCAGCTGGTCCGGCCAGCCCGGTGCGGCCCGCACGGCGGGGGACAGCACCACCCGTCCGGGAGCGGTGACCCGGTACCAGTCACCGTGCACCGGGATCACCAGCAGGTGCACCGTGCGCCATCCGGGGCGGAACCCGGTCGCCCGGAGGTCCTGCAGCACAGCGCTTTCCGCCGAGTGCGGCAACCGACGGGCCGGGTGTTCCGCCATCCAGGCCTGCACCGCCGGGCCGGCGGCGGCCCAGGCCTCGGCCAGACCTGTGTCGGCGACGATCGTCCGGATCGCGGGGGCGGCCCTGCGGGGGTCGTGCTCCAGGGCCGTCGACCACCAGGCATCGAACCCGGCGGCGATCGCGGGGCCGGGGGACACCGGTGCCCCACCGGTCGGTGCCGTCGCCCGGACCGGCCCGTCGATCAGCGCGCCGGGGTCGTCCTCGGGGAGCCCGGCCAGGGCGCGGAAGGCCAGCGGCGCGAGCAACCACCCCGGATCGGCGGTCACCATGACCGACGGCCGGTCGAGAGCGGTGGTGCGCCAGGTCATCCGGGTGCCGTCAGGGGCGGCCGGTGGGTGCGGGCAGACCGAGCAGGGCGTTCTCCACCAGCTCCGACAGCGCCGGGTGGATCCAGTACTGCCCCTTGGCGACGTCGTGCGCGGTCTGGCCGAAGTGCATGGCCTGGATCAGGGGCTGGATCACGGTCGCCGCCTCCGGCCCGATCACGTGTGCGCCGAGCAGCAGCCCGGTCTCCGGGTCCGCGAGCACCTTGAGGAAGTGGCCCTTGTCCTCGCGGGCCCAGCCGGCCGCGATGTCGCCGTACTGCTGGATCTTCTTCACGTAGGGGATGCCGGCCCGCTCCAGGGACCGTTCGGTGCGGCCCACCGAGGCGATCTGCGGGTCGGTGAACACCGCCGACGGCACGAAGCGGTGGTCGGAGGTGATCCGGTCGTCCGGGTGCAGCAGGTTGTGCCGGACCACCCTGGCCTCGTGGTTCGCGACGTGCTTGAGCGGGAAGTGCGTGCTGATGTCGCCGAGCGCGTAGATCCCGTCGACCACCGTCTGCTGGTACTCGTCCACCACCACCCGGCCGCGGGCGTCCAGGGTCACCCCGGTGGCCTCGACCCCCAGCGAGGCGCCGTTCGGTGTGCGTCCGGTGGCCACCAGCAGCAGCGCCCCGTCCACCGACAGCGGGCCGTCGGTGGTGTGCAGGTGCACCGAGATCCGGCCGTCGGCCAGCGGTTTCACCGCCTCCAGTCGGGTGGAGGTGAGCACCCGGTACCGCTCGCGGGCGGCCGCGGTGAAGGCCTGGCAGATGTCGTGGTCGTGGTCCCGCAGCAGCGAGCTGCCGCGGACGATCTGGGTGACCGGGACGCCGAAGGAGGAGAAGATGTGGGCGAACTCCGCCGCCACGTACCCGCCGCCGAGGATGATCACGCTCTCCGGCAGGTCGTCGATGCGCATGACGGTGTCCGAGGTGTGGAACGGGACCGAGCCGTCGCCCAGGCCCGGGACGTCCGGGATCGAGACCGAGGACCCGGCGGCCAGCACGAAGGCCTCGCCGGTGATCGTCGTGCTGCTGCCGTCGTGCAGGGCGATCGACAGCTCCTTCGTCCCGGTGAAGGTGCCGCGCCCCTCGAACACGGTGATGTTCGGCGTCTCGTCGCCCTTGCGGTACTGCCGCCCGCCGGCCTCGATCGCGTCGATCCGGCCGAAGATCCGGTCCCGCATGCCCGGCCAGTCGACGGCGTCGAGGTGCGCGGTGACGTTGAGGTCCCGGCCGTGCCGGGCGGCGTCGGCCAGCTCGGCGGGGTGGACGAACATCTTGGTGGGGATGCATCCCACGTTGAGGCAGGTCCCGCCGAACGCCCCGTCCTCGACGATGGCGATGCTCCGGTCCTCGAACTCCGGGCCGGGGATCGAGTTCCCGGAACCGGTGCCGATGATGACCAGGTCGAAATGCTGCATGGCCCCAGGCTAACCCGGTCGCGGAACGGCCCCGGCAGGGTGACCGGCCGGGCCACCCGTCAGTGGGCCAGCCCGGCCAGGTGCAGGGCGAGCAGTTCGCCGTCGGCCGCCTGGACCCCGCGGCGGGCGAAGAACTGGGCGATGACCGCGCAGTCCCGCTCCAGGAAGGTCCGGCCCTGCGGGTTGGCGACCAGGTCCACCGTCTGCGGGAGATCGATGAGCACACAACGGTCCTCGTGCACCAGCACGTTGTACTGGGACAGGTCGCCGTGGGTCAGGCCGTCCTCCGCGAGCACCTCGAGGGAGGCGACCAGGTCGTGCCAGAGCTCGGTGAAGTCCTGGGTGTCCCCGTCGTGGTCGGCCAGGCGCGGTGCCGCTGCGCCGTCCGGGCCGCCGATGAACTCCATCATCAGCTCGGATCCGATGATCTGGACCGGGTAGGGCACCCGCGCCCCTGACCTCCAGAGTGCGGTGAGCGCCTGGAACTCCGCGCCCGCCCATTTGCCGGCCAGCAGGTCGCGGCCGAAGCGGGTGCGGGCGGCCATGGCCCGGGTCTCCCGGGAGCGCCGGGTGCGCCGGCCCTCCTGGTACTCGGCGTCCCGGTGGAACTGCCGGTGCTCGGAACTGCGGTAGGTCTTCACGGCGAGCAGGCAGCCCGGCCCGCCGGGCAGCGACCGGTCCAGCAGCGAGACGTCCGCCTCCTTGCCGGTCTTGATCACACCCAACCGGGTGTCCCGGGCGGACAGCGACCTGATCAGCCACTCCGGCGCCGGATCGGGCCCGTGGGTGGCGACATCATAGGAGGAGTAGGGGATCTCGGCGTCCCCGGCATCGTCGCCGCGAGCGGCGATCGGGTCGGGTCCGACGTCAGCGGAGTCCGATCCGGTCGGGTCGGGCTCGTCGACGTCGACGGTGTGCCGCCCGGACTTCCCCTCGAGAACGATCCGGGGGGCGCTGCGGACGGGCCGGCGGTCGGGGCGGCGGCGGGTGTCCTGCTCGGACCAGCGGTCGGCGAGGTCCTGCAGGTCGTCCTCGTCGGACGGGTCGTGCACGGCGTGCAGGGAACGGCGGTGGGGCGTGAACTTCGGCACTGGTGGACTCCAGGGACTGGTGCCCGGAGCCGGCGGTCCGTCAGGAACCCGGCAGGGTGCGCGGGACTCGGACGAACGGCGTCGACGGCTCGACGGGCGAGGTGATCGGGGGGCGGGGGCTGACCGCACGCACAGTCATGGTCATCTCTCCTTCCGCCTGGCAGGCGCCCGACCGTCGGGCACGGGAACAGGATGGACCGCCCGGCCCCGGTGCCGCCACTGATTTTCCGCGCACGTCCCGGCCCGGTTCAGCGGACCGTCGAGTCCCATCCCCAGGACGTCAGGCGCGGCCGGTCACCCAGCGGGAGCCGGCCCGCGCTGTACAGCAGTACGTCCACCGGATCACCCGCCGGTGCGCCGGGGAACAGGCGGTCCAGCACCACGGCGCACACCCCGGCCGGCGGGCGCCAGTCCACGCCGAGTCCGCGGGCGATGTCGTAGGTGTGCACCACGCACTCCACCGCGCCCATCGCCACGAACCCACCCGGGTCCGACACTCCTCTGGGATGCCCGGCGCGTGCGGTCGCGGGGGTGTCGAGCGCGGCCAGCCGCAGCAGTGCGGCGCAGAACTCGATGCAGTCCAGCCGGTCCTCGGGGGTCGCGTCGTCGGGCACCACGGCCTCGATCGGCAGGTAGCCGTCCAGCCGCCCGCCGATGATCTGACCCGCGTAGGAGAACAGGTCGTCGGCGATGTGCGCCGCGACCCGGGCGCAGGACCAGTCGACGTCACCCGCGGGGACGGACCAGTCCGCGTCGATGAGGCCGCCGAGCACCTCCCTGGTCGCCGCAACGGCGTCGTCGATCAGGCCCGGCGGGACGGGCATCGGCAGGGGCTCGGACACCGACATCGGTCCAGGGTAGGCGGCCGGTCAGCTGCCCACGCGGTGCAGGTCGGCCAGGTCGACCGGGACGTCGATCGCCGTCGGGCCGGTCTGCTCGACCGTCCACCCGCCGCGCCGCAGCACCCGGATCACCCCGGCGACGTCCGTGGGTTCGGCCCGGGTGGTCGCCAGCAGGCGGGCGAGACGGCCCTTGGTGGACTTGTTGTCGTGACTGACCGACATCCGGCGGCCGTCCGGCAGCACCGTCACCACCCGCACGGTCAGCGCGCCGGGTGCCGGCGCGAACGCCGCGTAGGAGCCGGACCGCAGATCGATCACCGGTCCCTGCAGGGACGCCAGGACCGGGGCGAGCGACGGCCGCCAGTGCGCCGGGATCCCGGCGACACCAGGCAGTTTCGAGCCGGCGGACAGGCGGTACGCGGGCACCGGGCTGCGTGCCTCGAGCAGGCCGAACAGCGCCGAGGTGATCAGCAGCCGTCGCCCGGCCCGCTCGCGCTCGGCCCTGGTGAATCCCGTACCGACCAGCGCGGCGAACAACACTCCCGTGTACCGGTCCAGGGCCGGCGCGGTCGGGGCGGTGGTCAGCGACCCGTTGTGCGCCGCGATCTCCGCGGCCAGCGATGCCGAGACCTTCAGCGCCGCCGCCGCAGCGACCGGGTCCGCGCTCAGCCGGGGCAGCACGTCCAGCAGCACCCGGCGCGCCGGGTCGAGGGTGGGGAAGGGGAGGGTGCCGAGATCGAGGGCGGGTCCGGCACCGCCGGGGTTCTTGGTCTCCGACGGGGGCAGCAGCACGAGCACGACGCGGAACGCTACCGGTGTGCGGGGCTCGCTCCCGACCGAGGCGCGGCCGGGCCGTCCACCCCCGAAGGGTGCCGATCCGCCCGGACACGGCCGTGG